>JANQQA010000034.1 GCA_028285205.1 Bythopirellula sp.
CTGGAGGTGAGTGAATCGACGCTCGATCGCTGGCGCAAGCAGTACGGCGGGATGAAGGCCGAAGAAGCGGTTCGCCTGAAGAAGCTAGAGGACGAGAACTAGCGTCTGAAAGAGCTGGTGGCTGAGAAAGAGTTGGACATCAAGGCTTTGAAGTTTATTGCAGAGGGAAACTGGCGAGCCCTGCTCGGAAGCGTGAGGCCGTGTGCAAGGTGCAATCGCAACTTGCCCTGTCCGAACGCAGGGCTTGTCGCGTCCTCGATCAGCCGCGTAGCTGTCAACGTTATACGGCTCGTCCTCGCAGCGATCAATCGCACCTGGTGAATCGCGTGTTGGAACTGGCGCGTCACAGGCCTCGTTTCGGTCACCGCCGCATCGCGGCGCTGCTGCGACGAGAAGGCTTGCGAGCCAGCGACTCACGAATTCTTCGACTGTGACCGTGGAGCTTATCTGGCACAAGCACCTGACGAACCATTGCCAGCGCAATTCGTCGCCGCCTACGACAAGCTGCTTGCCGAGTACTGCGATCAGCTTGGTCATGAATCTCGTGACGAATCATTCGCCCGCGTGTTCCGCCAGCTCTTTGCGATCGTCCAAGAGATGTATGGTGAAGACGCAGACGACGCCTATGGCCATTCCGGACCCGTGACCGACAACTTCGAGGAGTACGTTGATATCGTCGTTAAAGCCGGTCGCAATGAGGATGTCCGTCAGTTGATCCAAGGTCTAGAACCTCATTGGGACCACAACCTCGGCTACGGCCAGCTTGGGTCCGCGGCGTATCAATCAGGAGACTTCTCAACTGCCGAACGGCTGTTCACGAAGCTGAAAGACTCGATGCCAAACTGGCAACGCTCCGAGCACATGGGCGTACTGGCAAGTATATGGAATGAACAAGGCAACGCTGACAAGGCACGTCAGCTGCTAATTGATTGTCTTCGTGGAGTAGTAGCTGAAGCATCGGAAGCGACAGGACCGGACCGAGAACTCTTTGAAGAGTGGTTTCAAAACCATCGAACTACGTATGTCCAGCTGTTTGGGGACAATAAGGACGAACTTCGCAAGGCGGGCATTCCAGATTCGACGTTGAAGTGAGAACCGGGTTATGACACCGACTGTCATACACCGAGTGGCTCGACTCGTCATCTCTTGGCCCGCTGCTTGTCATTATGATTGATGCCTAGGAAGATCGTGGTTGGCGTGTGGGCGCCGGATGCGCGACGCAGGTTCCATTGGCGGGGGGTGTGATGTTAGTGGGGGAGGTGGTTTGGTTGTTCGATTAGGGCGTTGGCGCTTCCGCCAATTGCTACGCGCGGGAATTCGTGGGAGTCGAATGGGTGGCACGCGTACCGTGGCGGACGGACTCGCATGCAGCCTTAACCTGCTGACAGGGAGTGACTTAAGCATGGGCCGCGCGGGTGGTACCCCGCTGGGGAGCAGATCCGGTTATTGGTGAAGACCCCCCCCGAGAGCCGTTAGCTCGGCGATACGCAGTTTTTTCGTAAAATTTGTTGTGGAATGATTGGCAAATTGCGGAAGTAGCACTTATACTATTTACACGGTTTCTGAAACTGTTTCTTTTCGTTTTTCAGAAACACGCCCGGCAGATTGGACTTCGGCTTTTTCGATCTGCCCTGCTCATGTGCATTCGTTCTCAACTTGGATTGGCAGTACTTGTTCCCCGCGAGGCAGCCTCAACACTCATTTTGTCGCGATGTAGCGGCGCATTGCAAAGGAAACTCAGGCTATGAATATCGACTGGAAACGGAGTGCGTTTCTCTGTGTCGTCACGATGCTGACGCTGGTTCTATCCGATGGGGCCATCGGTCAGATCTTTACCAACGGTAACGGGAATAATGACTGGAACGACCCGCTGAACTGGGACACCGGCTTCGTTCCTGCTGCCGGAGAGGGCGTGTTCGTTGGCGATGACTTGGAGCTAGCGACCGCTGAAGTCAACATCACAGCCGACATTCCAGAATACGGTGACCTGCGTGTTGCATTTGCCGATCCTGGCACCGGCACTCCAGCGATTGGTACAGTGAACCACTCGGCCGGGACCGCCACTGCCACCGGTTGGGTCTTTATGGGAGTGGACAATCTCGACACGACCGCCGTCAATGTCGGAACCTACAACCTTTCGGGGACCGGCATTTGGAATACAGCCAATACGTTCCTTGGCGTTGCCGGTGGAGTCGACGGCATCAGAAGCGCAGAAGGCTACTTGAATATTTCGGACTCCGCTCAATTGAACACTGGATCGCTAAACGTCGGCAACAACGATGACAACTATGGTGAAGTCAATCAAACTGGCGGCACGGTGACCATCGACAATTGGTTTAATATTGGTGACAATGTTGCTGGACAGGGTGTCTACAACATGTCGGGCGGGAGTATTTCCGCCGATCAGATTAGTGTGGGTCAGGTCGATGGTGCCTCCGGTGAATTTCACCTGAGCGGAGACGCGAGCGTTACCCAATCGGGTGCCGCGCAAGGCCTGCGAGTCGGCCGCGGTCTCATTCCTGATCAAGCAGCCACATTCAACACCAAGGCTGAAGGTTTGCTGTCAATTACCGGAGGCGACGTCACGGTCTCCGTCGCAAATCTGAGCGTGGGCGGCGACGAGACTGGCCCCGACTTCGTTGGTCCGACGACCACGCAATCCGAGGGTACTCTGAGCTTTACCTCGGAAGATAACGCGGTTAGCCCGATCCTAGTCTCGGGCAATGTACTGCTCAACGACGGTAGCGTCGAAGGTTTTGCGGATTTGCTCGTCGATTTGGAAACAAGCCCGGTGACCGGTGACGTCGTGCTGGTGGATCTGACTACTTCTACGGGAGCAATTTCTGGTTCGTTCATGGGCTTGCCCGAGGGTGCTGCTGTCCCCGGCAGTGACGGGCGAACCATTACTTACATGTACGGTGCCGACGGCAATGACATTGCTCTTATCGGCGCAGGTTTGTCCGGCGATTTCGATAACGACGGCGACGTCGATGGACAGGATTTCCTGGTATGGCAAGGCAATCCGAGCCTTGGCAGTCTGTCAGACTGGCAGAATAACTACGGTGCCGGTAATTTGTCGGCCGTGTCCTCCGTGCCGGAACCGACGAGTTTAGCGCTGGTTGCCCTTGGTCTGAGTCTGGCAGTCGGGCGTCGTCGCAGGTAGCTCGAGCGTCAGGACGGACGCTGACATCACGCTCTGTGAAATTTCGCAGGTGAGTAGCGGCCCGCTAGCGGGTTCGTGAAGTACGAATCACCGGTAGCAGCCGCATACTTACCAGCGGAAGTCAGTGCAGGGCGTTCGTCCAAGAGCAATCAACGCACGTAACCTCTTCCACGACGGGGCAGCTCGTGGGAGAGATGTCGTCAGGCGGCCTCCGCGCTTTCTGCAGAGAACAGTCGTGGTTGCGGTTTGCTGCTCCGCGTTCGGTCGCCTGGCCGTGCATGGCAGCTCCACCACGGCATGCCGCCGCCGTCGGCTCGTGATCTGGACCTGGCGAGGCGAGTCGATTCTTCAGGCAGCAGCGGTCCGCGTAGCTGATTGCCTTTTCAGTGACCTCCCATTCCGTGGACCGCGCTGACAGAACGAGGCGGTGCTCGGCTAGGTACACCAGCTTTTACTCGGCGTGGCGGCTGAACGCAG
>JANQQA010000070.1 GCA_028285205.1 Bythopirellula sp.
TCGTTGGACCCTTCAACAGAGAAATACCTGCTAACTCGGCGAGCGTTGGGGCTAGGTCGATCGCCGCAGCGGGCGTGGTGATGATCGTTTTGGGTTGAATTTCTGCCGGCCACCGCACAAACAACGGCGAGCGCACACCACCCTCGTCGGTGGAACCCTTGATCCCACGCATGCCGCCATTGAACCGATGACCATTGGGGCCGTTGTCGGTAAGGTAGACGACGATCGTCTCGTCGCTCAACTCCAGCCGATCGATTACTTGCATGAGTCGGCCCACGTTCCAGTCGAGGTTTTCGCACATGGCGAGCGCGGCACGGGTATGCTGTTGCTGCTCTCGTTCAGCCTGCGAACCGTGTTGTTTGAGCGGCTGCTTGGCGTGTCGCTGCCACCAGCGATCGGGAACTTGCATCGGCGAGTGCGGTGTGTTGAAAGCTAGCCAGGCGAACCAGGGACGATCGCGATGGGCTTCGATAAACTGGATCGTCTCGTCAGTCAGTTCGTCGGGCAAAAAGCCGGTGCCGCGCGTCAGCTGCCCGTTGCGATCAAGCATTGGCGAGAAGTAATCAGCCCAGTGCCCCGACGTGAATCCGTAATACGAATCGAAGCCTCGACATAGCGGATGATATGGTGCCTGCGTGCCGTTGTGCCATTTGCCAAAGGCCGCTGTCGCGTAACCCGCCGCCCGGAACGCGTCGGCCAGCGTTGGAAAGCTTGGATCAAGTCGTTCGCCACCGGCGGTAACACCCGTCACGCCCACGCGCGGTGCGTAGCAGCTGGTAAGCAATTCAGCCCGAGTAGGCGAGCAAACCGGTTGCACGTAGAAGCGGTCGAATGCTGCGCCCTGGGCACGCAGCGCATCGAGGTTCGGAGTCGTGAGATTCTCGTTGCCATGGCAACTGAAATCTCCCCATCCCTGATCGTCGGCGATCACCAGCAGCACAGACGGATGCTGGGCTGCCCGCGATCCGGCGTTCAGGCAAAGTGCGGCAAGAATAGCGAGATGAAGAATGCGGATACTGTGCATGTGACGAAGGGTGAGAAGAGGAAGGGTGACGGCAGCTAGTCGATTGACGGGCCTTGCCCTGCAGACAAGCATATGCTCTCGACTCGCACGATTCCAGGATGCTCCGGAACAGCGGCAGCGGGCAAAAGTGCGGAATCTGTACCCTCACTGTAGCGAACATTGCTAGGCTGAGGTCGGTGTAATTAATGTGCTTACGCAACCTTTGCGGGCCGCCCTGGTCGCCGGCCATATCGACGAGGATTGCGGCCAGCCGCCGCCATATGGGGAGAACAAACCATCTATTGTTGACTGCGATATCTAAGCACTACCGCGATAATTGGAAGGTACTTCCTTTAACGAATATGCGAGTTGAGCAACTCGGCCGCGCGGTCGCAAACCTAAATACCACGTACGTTGTAGCAATTCCATGGATTATTCCCCTGCAAGAGCCTGGCAGTGAGCTAGTTTTGTATAGAGAGGGCTTGTTAACTCTGGGGCGGCTTCAATGATGTTCAAATCGATCGTTGGTACAGCAATGAATTCCGAATATGACGCGACGTCATCGTTGAAGGTTTTGCAGATTGAAGATGACTTCAGCTATGAGCGAGTCGTACGCCGAGTGCTGGCTCACGCGGGCGTCGATCTCGAAATCGAGAGTCGAACGTGTTTGCAGGATGGCATCGAATTGATGCGTGAGAAGCAGTTCGATGTCGTGTTGCTCGACCTTGGATTGCCTGATAGCTTCGGTATCGACACCGTGAAACGAATGCTCGAAGAGTTCTCTGATGTCCCCATGATCGTGGTGACGGGTTCCGAGGATGAAGAAATAGCGCGGGAAGCCGTCGAACTCGGCATTCGTAACTACCTGGTCAAAGGCGAGGCAACGGGGGCCGAGATCATCGCAGCCACCCTTGAGGACGCGTCGCAATCGTCTCCGGCCTAGGCAAGACGAACTCAGTCGCATTGCCAACTCCCGAACAAGTCAGCGCGGAAACACGACTTTCCAGTCACGCTTCATATCGATCACGGTCCAGCCGCGCTGCGGTGCTTCATCAAGGGCTTTATCCAGTCTGCCTACGTGGGACTCGCGGTCGTAAGCCCATTCGCGGTCGGCGTCCGTATGATGGACGATCAAACCGAATGAGGGGTCGTGGTCGACGGTGGTGTACTGCAACATCTGTAGATCGCCGTCGGAGTTCCCCGCAGCAAAAATCGGACGGCGACCAATCTGCTGGTAGATGCCAACCGGCTTACCCGCCTTGTCGTCGATAAACAGGTCTGTCGGCCGCTTGACAATCGTCGGCACGCCATCACGCATCTCGAATTCCGCACCCATGCGTGATCCGACGACTTGCTCGGGCGGAATGCCGTAGGTCTGCTCCGCGAAGACGCGAAGGAAATCGACCCCTCCGCCAGAGACAATGAAGGTCTTGAACTCATTGGCACGCAGATACTTTAGTAGTTCCAGCATCGGCTGGTAGACCATCTCAACGTAACGCTTGCCGGTCTTGGGATGCGTAGCAGTCGCCAACCAACCGCGTGCCGCGTCGGCAAAGTCCTCGGCACTAACGTTGGCGTGCGAAGCAGCTCCGATCTTGGCAAGCCCCTCTTTGCCGCTAGCCATGAGCCCTTGCATGTCGCCCGCCAGCGCGCTCTTAAACGGTTCGGTGGTCTTCCATTCCGGATGATCCGCGGAGAGCTGCTTCACGCGGTCTAGCGCGAAGATGAGCTGAAAGTACATTGGTTGCTCAGCCCACAGACAACCGTCGTTGTCAAACGTGGCGATGCGCTGTGCCACGGGGACGAAGTCGGGGGAACCCTCGTCCGTGACTTTCTGGACAAAGGTGAGGATCGCCGACTTTGTCGGACCGTCGTTCCACGAAGGGAGTGGGTCATCGGCAGCCGCCGCGTTTGCGATGGTTACTGCAAGGCAGGCGATGATTAGCAGCGTTTTCATGTTGGGTTTCCCAGAATGGAAAAGGCCGCCGTCCTCATGCGAACGGCGGCCTCGGATTGTCTGCAAGCGAGCCTCAACGGCCGCGGTTGGCCTCTTTGATCTGCTCGATCACCTTCTCGAGGTTGAACGAGCCGGGCGTCTGGCTCGGTGGGTACTCAACCATCGACTTTAAGAAGTTGCCCGCGATCTGCTGCATCGGCACGAGCACGAATGCCCGGTCGAGGTACCAGTCCCAGTAAACGTTGGCGTTGTGCTGGGCCTTTTCGAACGGATCGCGGCGCAGGTTAAACAACAGCGGGATCCGCAGTTCGGTGAACGGCTCGGCCCATACTTGCATCCTATGCGCTCGGTTCTCCAGAAACACTGCCTTCCAATCACCGAGGCGAATCGCGACAATCGACCCGTCGTCGTTGACATAGAAGAACTCCTTGCGAGGACAGGCCTTGATGTTCTCGTCGAACGACTTGTAGGACTCGGCACCCGACAGATATTCGTTCATGTCGTACCCGTCCAGGTGCTGACGGTATGTGCGGCCAATCGCCTCGTAGCCGTCCAGCAAGTCTTCCTTGAGATCGGTCTTGCCAGCAGCGGCGGCGAAGGTGACCATCCAATCCTCGTGGGCAACGACACCGTTGACCGTCGCGCCGGCTGGCCAATGCCCCGGCCAACGCACGAACGCCGGCACACGGTAGGCACCCTCCCAGTTGCTATTCTTCTCGCTCCGGAAGGGCGTAGTGCCAGAGTCGGGCCAGGTGTTGTAGTGCGGACCATTATCGGTCGAATAGTGGATGATCGTGTTGTCGGCAATGCCTAACTCGTCCAGCAGATCCAAGAGTTGACCGACGTGCAAATCGTGCTCAACCATGCCGTCGTGGTACTCGTCGCCACGCGGGCCCGCCAGTCCGGTGTGCTCCTCCTTCACGTGCGTACGGAAGTGCATCCGCGTGCCATTCCACCAGCAGAAGAAAGGCTTGCCGGCCTCGTGCTGACGTTTGATAAACTCTTTGGCGGCCGCGACGGTTTCGTCGTCGATGGTCTCCATCCGCTTTTTGGTGAGCGGGCCGGTGTTCTCGATGGTCTGCGTGCCGTCGGCGTTCGCTTTGCTCTTGAGGACGCCGCGGGGGCCGTACTGCTCAAGGAACGTCTTGCCGTTGGGCAACTTCATGCCACTGGGATAGTCGCGGTTCTCGGGTTCCTCCTCAGCATTGAGGTGATACAGGTTGCCGAAGAATTCGTCGAAGCCGTGGTTGGTCGGCAAGTGCTCGTCGCGATCGCCGAAGTGGTTCTTGCCGAACTGGCCGGTGGCGTAGCCCTGCTCCTTCATGACGGCGGCGATCGTGATATCCTGCTCCTGCCATCCCTCTTTGGCTCCGGGAAGACCGACCTTCGTCATTCCGGTTCGCACCGGCACCGTGCCGCCGATAAATGCCGCGCGCCCTGCGGTGCAAGACTGCTGGGCGTAGTAGTCAGTGAAGGAGATTCCCTCCTTGGCGATACGATCGATGTTGGGCGTGCGGTAGCCCATCATGCCGCGGTTGTTGTGGCTAATGTTCCAGGTACCGATGTCATCTCCCCAGATCACCAGGACATTCGGCTTGTCGGCGGCGATCGCATGCGTGCTGGCTAGCAACAGAAACGTGAACAGCAGTGGAATTCTATGTTTCAATGGGGTCATTGCGGGTTCTCCAAGATGAGAAAAAGTGGCGACATTCACAGACTCGCAAATGCGAAATCTGATGCCTCAAAAAGCCGCCACAGTAAAGTCTAAGCTTGCCGAGTATCTCACAGTCGAATGAGATCGTCGCGACGGGATTACTGGGTAGTCGTGCTTCCCTCCGAATCCGAGTCCTCCTCAGGCAAGCGAACCATCAACCAAGTTTGGGTTTTTTCGGCGCCGAAGTGTACGAGTGCCGTCGACTCGTCTTGCGTGAGGTTGTAGATCGGCGTTTCCATCACGATGTCGGTATTCTTTCCATCGGCAAACCGCCACGCGGCGCGTTGCGACTCGCGATCGACCGTGCCTTCCAGCGGTCGGCCATCGTCGGTCAGGTCGTTGTAGAAAGTACCGGCAATAATGCCTTCCTTGCTGACCGCTAGTTGGATCAGCATGCCTGTGTCGATTCCGCCTTCCTCAGCGATGGCGAAGACCCCCAGCGGCATCCACTCGACTTCTTCCGGCTGGACGTCTTCGGGAATACTGTTGGCGATCGTATCTGCCTGTTCGTAATACTCTTGGGCCGTCGCTACCTGCTCGTCGTTGACGTAGACATAGTTGTCGCGATAGACGACTGAGGAACCGTAGTCGTAGACAACCGGATTCGACCAGTTCCATGCGAACCAAGTACCAACGGTCGCCCATCCTGCATGTCGCCAATACCAGCGACCGGGATAGCGGTTCCAAGGTCGATGCCAACGCCACGCTGGCAGGTGGGTGGGATAACGGCCCCACCAATTGCGATTAAAGGGGCGAGTCCCTGGTCGAGTCCATCGATTGCGAATGTTGTTGTAGTTGTTGCGGCGATTGATATTTACCTGGTTGCCGATATTGACGCGATTGCCGACGTTAGGTCGGTTGCCAATATTGGGTCGATTGCCGATGTTCGGTCGATTCCCAATGTTTGGGCGGTTGCCGATATTCGGCCGATCGCCGATGTTGGGTCGGTCACCGATGTTTGGGCGGTCGCCGATACCCGGTCGGTCACCGATACCCGGCCGATTGCCCGGTCGAGTATTTCCGGGGCGGTTGCCGCCTGGACGAGTATTGCCCGGCAGGGTCGACGGTCGGTTGCCGCCGTGGATTCCAAGAAAGTCATTCAAGTCCCCAGCTGAGGGGCGCCCCGGTCTGGGATTCGGACGATTCCCTCCCGGCCGAGTGTTTCCGAGATTGGGTCGATTGTTGCCAATGTTTGGGCGCGTATTTCCGATGTTGGGTCGATTGTTACCGATGTTTGGCCGCGTGTTGCCGATGTTGGGTCGCTGAACATTCGGCCTGCTCACATTCGGTCGTGTGCTGGGTCGGCTGACGTTGGGACGACTGACATTGGGACGGCTCACGTTTGGCCGACTCACATTCGGCCTGCTGACCTGGGGGCGGGCTGCCGGGCGACTGACCGCAGGCCGCGCTGCGCGACTCATCGACGGGGTTCTCGAGTAGCCACCGGCGCGTCCCATGGAACGGCCTCCGCCACCACCCATGCGCGCTCCGCCGCCGCGACCACCACCGCCGCCACCCATGCGCCCACCACGCGCCCAAGCGTCGGAGGTCGACAGCAGTACTGTCAGTGCGAAGACTATGGCGAACCTAAGCGAAAGCTTCATGACCCGATCTCTCTTTGAAAAACAGCGGTCTCAGTAACTACGGTTGCGTGACAGCTTCCGCTCCACGACGCACGACGGTGATCGGCGCGACGCTGGGTAGCAGTTCCCCATCGACTTGGCGGCCGACCGAACGGAATTCCAGCGAGTTGTCGTCCAGCTGCGCGTACATGTGCGTCGCGGAGGCTCGCTTGCCATCAGGCAGAATGTTCAATTTGTGCACCGTCCAGCCGTTGCCGTTTTCGCTCCACACGCCGGTGCCGAATCCTCCATCAGAATCAAACATCCAAGAGCGGATTCTCTCAGTCGAAGGGTCCCAGCCAATCACTTGCGTACCTTCGAAGTTGATTCCAGCTTCCGAATAGACTTTGAAGCTGCGTACCAAGAAATTCTGATTGGTCGTCCACCGGCAAGTCGTCTCAACTTGCATTTCCGACGATTCATCGACCCATGTACCCACCATCCACTCGAGCGCCTGGAGCTGCTCGTAATGCGACGGCGCGGGACTCGACTCGGGCTGCTCTCGCACAGAGTCAAGCTTCCAGCCTTCAGGAGTCTTGACGTACATCGCCTCATACGAGGTATCGCTTGGCTCCTGCTCGGGAGCAATCACCCGAGTTGTGCCGGTTTCGCGCGCGATGCTGGGTGAGAGAATCTCGATCTGCGGTTCGATCAGTTCCAGTTTCGCCGATTTGGTTTCGGAAAAGTATTTAGCAAAACCGTTTTTCAGCGCGTCGTATCCTTCGAGCAGCGTGCCCCCGGAGGTCAGAAACTCTCCCTCTTTGGTCCAGTGCTTGGCGACCGCTTCCGCATCGCCGCTGTTGAACGCCTGAACATACGAGTCGATTTGTCGTTGAATCAGCTTAGCTTCTGGGTCAACTTCAGCAGCACCATTGCCTTCCGCTGACGAGGCGTCTTGCGCGCGACTCAAGGGCGAGTCGAAGCTCGCTACGAGAAACACCAACGATGAACAGACCGTGAGTACACGATGACGCATTTCACTGCTCCAGATTCCGAAGTATGAGCTCGTTGCCTATCCGCCAGATTGCTTCGGCTTGATAAAGCAAACGGGGTCGGTCAAGACTAGCACCAATTAGACTAATGAGCTTACCAGGGTTCGCCTAGTCATTCAAAAATTGTTTTTGCAATTCCGCAGAAAGGCGTCGAAATCGCGCGAGGCCTACAAACAGTACGGCAACTCCCAAGCAAATGAATATCCAGCTTATGGGAATTGACCAAGCCTTCGTCGGATAGAATTTCAAGAGCGTAACCCCAGTGGCGGCAAGCAGTAGCGATGTGCGAACATAGGCCAAAACCGTCCGTTCGTTCGCCAGCTGCGTGCGATTCAATGAGAGCTGATCGCGAACTGGAGTTTGATTCGCTATATCTTTGTCATCCATGCGCGACCTCACACCAAAGGCTCTGACGCTAAAACTCGACTTGGTACTTCTCGGTCATCGCGCGTCGAATGGCGGCGGTCGAGTCGGCGATCTGTTTCGCCCCTTCGACGCGTACGTTTTTCGACTCGGCCATTGCTTGCGCCTTCATAGCCGACCGATCGGCGGCGCTTACTCTCGCGCCGGCGTACCGATCGCTGCCAAAGTAGCCGTAGTCATACGAGTAGTCGGCATAGCCTCGACCGCCCATGCCGGCGGTAGAGACGCCCGATTGGATGCCCCCCTTGCGCCTCGACAGCGCGACCATCCGCAACGTTTCAGCCACGTCAGCGCCGTAGTCCAGCAGCGCGGGGTCGACGTTTAGGATCGGCATACGGTCGATCTTGCGTGCGTAGCGCTCCAAAACGGCTGAGACTGCCTTGTTGCCGCGCAAATCTCGCTTTAGGTCTCGAAGCAGCGTGTCGACTGAGCGGTAATAGACCAACGAACTCTCTCGCATTTTGCTTTCTTTTGGGCCTCCCGTCGATTCTTGTTCGTCCTTGAGCATGCTGAACTTCGCGGACGGCAACTCGACGATGCTGAATATCCGACGTTGTCCATCCTGCGACAACTTACCCATCATGCGAATCTCTTTGCCCGCGACTTTCGCTTCCCAGTCGGCCATGTCCACAACTTCAATCCCCAGATCACCGACCGCAGCCACCACGAGTTCCTTGGCGATCGCCTTCAACGGCGTGACATCCTTGGCAAAGTCGATGCGCAGCTCGGCCTGGACCTCGTCGTCGATTGCCAATCGCAGCATAGCGCCCTGCAAGCTTGCCAGCATCGGCACGGCTTGCTCAGGCGACAGCTTGACCTTCTTGAACAACTCAGACCCGCGCACTTTCTCGTCTAACTCATGCGGCTCAGCCAAATCGCTTAGGTCGATTGCCAACAGCACCTGGATCTGATCGTTGGTCATCCCAGCGGCTTTGGTCAAGTATTCAGACATGGTGACGTCGGGACGGCGCTGCGTCGATTTGATCCAACGCGAAACGTACTGTCGGTTCGCTGGGTGCACCACACCCAGCGTGCTGGTATCAAGCGAAACGAAGTAAGCGTCGCTGGGAGTCCACGCCACCTGAATCCCTTGCACCTCGTCGACGTAGCCACCTTCGCTCCGCGCGATCGAACGCATCGACATCGGTTCCGCCAAGTCCATCACCGCTAACTCCCAATTTCGGTGGAAGGAATTGCTGGCGTCCATCGATGCGGCCATCACCAACTTGCTGGCTTCTGGCGGCAGAAAGATGGGTCGCTCCACGTAGGCCAACTCCAGCTGCTTTCCCCAGCCTTGCTTCTGGGCAATCGGCGTGCGGAGCGTACTCTCCACGTCGAACATCACCACAGTGTTCGCCTGCGGCGGCACCTTGGCGAGCAACGAACTGAAGTCGGCACCCTGACCGGGCGAGACCGTGAGTACCAACAAGAAAGTGGGGACCAACAATAGTACCGACAGCCTACCAAGCTGCTGACGTGAGAACGAAACGTTCATGCAATCTACTCTCCGGGAATAGCCTCGAATCCAAGGGTGACAAGTGACTCTACATAATAACCGATGTGCATCGTCAAGATAGTCATTTAACAGCGATATTCTGCTGCTTGCCGTCGGTTGAAGCGGCGTGAATCTGCCCCCAGGGCGAGCGACAGCCGGCCATCCCTTACAGCAGGATCCAGCTGGCGCCGGTCACGACTACGTAGGAGTCGTTCCGGCAACCACTTCGTTTGCGGAATCGTTGTTCATTGAGTAACTTGCAGTCGCGACTGCCGATCGAATCGCTGAACCGGTCGACAATCATTTCTCACCGAGAGCATTTCGCGACGAGACCGCGGCGAGAAACGAACGACGCCCGTGCCGCAACATCATCACGAAAGTCACACCGAGTCCGTCTGAGTGAGCACGCCACCACCGCAACCGAGAACCGACGCGACAAATCCCAGCGCCCGCGCTACAGACATTCGGATCCAGGGCGTTGAGCTCTACTTCCTACCGGTAGAGACGCGCATGCCGCTGAAGTTCGGGACCGAAACGCTCACCTCGGTCACCTGCGCCCGCGTCCGCGTCGTCGTGGAAGATCGGCACGGTCGACGGAGTTGCGGCTGGGGTGAAACACCATTGAACGTACAGTGGGTGTGGCCCAGTGAGATTTCGTATGCCGCCAGGCACGCGGCGTTGCTGGATTTCTGCGAGCAGCTTGCCGACGCTTGGGCGGACTTTGCTGAAGTTGGTCATCCGATGGAGATCGGACATGCATTTCAGCAGCAAGTGCTACCGACTCTGTTGGCAGCGCGTAATCGGAACTGTGCGCCGGAAGAGGTCATGCCGCTGCTGGCGGGGCTAGTCTGTTGCTCGCCGTTCGATATCGCCGTGCACGACGCCTACGGTAACGCGTTGTCCAAGCCGGTCTATGAGACTTACTCCGCCGAGTATATGAATCACGATCTGGCCCACTTTCTGCAACCGGCAGAGGATGCCGACGTTGATTTCTTCGGCAAGTATCCTCTCGATTACTGCGTCACTCAGCGCGCGACCACGCTGCCGGTGTGGCACTTGGTGGGTGGACTCGACCCGTTGCGGTCGTCAGAAGTTAATGCCGCGTGCCCCGACGACGGCGAGCCGGTCATCCTAAGCGATTGGATCGAGCGTGATGGCATCAATTGTCTGAAGATCAAGCTGCGCGGCAACGACGCGGCCTGGGACTACCAACGTCTGGTCGACGTGGGGTCGATCGCCCGCAGCTACGGTGAGTTCTGGCTGACCGCCGACTTCAATTGCATGGTCTCCGATCCGGCGTACGTCAACGAGATCCTCGACCGACTGCAAGCAGCCGAGCCCGCGATCTTCGAAGCGATTCTCTATGTCGAACAGCCGTTCCCGTACGATCTGCAGGCGCATCGGATCGACGTGCACAGTGTCTCGGCGCGCAAACCGCTGTTGATGGACGAAAGCGCCCACAATTGGCAGATTGTGCGGCTCGGTCGAGAGCTCGGGTGGACGGGCGTTGCGCTGAAGACCTGCAAAACGCAAACCGGCGCGATCCTCTCGCTATGTTGGGCCAAAGCACATGGAATGCACGTGATGGTCCAAGATCTCACCAATCCGATGCTCGCGCAAATCCCGCATGTGTTGCTCGCCGCGCACGCAGGCACGATGATGGGCGTCGAGTCGAACGCGATGCAGTTCTATCCGCACGCTTCCACACCGGAAGCACGCGTCCATCCAGGCTTGTATCAACGCCGCAACGGAATCCTCGATCTGGCCACCATCGAGGGAACGGGATTTGGCTATCGTCTCGACGAGATCGATCGCACCTTGGATGCCCCCGCCAAACAAAGCGGCGACACTTCACACACAACCGCGCCGCGCCCGTAAGGAAGCGCCCAATCAACTCCCCTCATCAACTCAAAACGCACCCTCACCTCACCCCCCACCACCACCCGCGTGAGCAACCTTCGCGAGCAGATGCTCGGAGTCTCGACCCAGCCGCTCACAGATCGCCCCCGTTTCGCTGAAGTCAACATCGAGCGCGTCGACACGGCTCGCTTCAAACAGTGCGACCGAACCAATCCACGGATCGGGCGAACCCGGCAAATAAACCACCACCGTCTCGGGCGACGGACGGCCCGATTCGAAGCCGATGCGAACCATGTCGTTCAGCCGCACCGTCACAGGCTTGAGCGTGGGAGCCAACGTTTCGCCACCCACGTTGCCCGCCAGTATGTCTTTGTAGATGGCGTACTTGGGGTACACCATGATCAGATGTTTCTCCAAAGTCTGCGAGAACTTGCGGCCAATCGCACGACTGGCCGCCAACCCGCATACGAAGCACAGTATCACCAAGATGCCGACGGCGATGAAGAACACCAACGCGACACCGGCAAAGGAACTCACGCCGAGGTGGTCGTGCAACGGTTCGTACACGAGCATCACGGCGTTGTAGACGTAGCCGAGCGCCGCCCCGACGATGATCATCGGAAGCAGAAACACGAGGCCGCCGACGGCGGTGGTCTTCAAGAACCCAAGCTTTTTGACAACTTGCTCTTTCATGGGACAGTCTGATTTCTGTTGGCGTGTTGGATCAGGAAGCACGACGAGCCGCCCACTACGTCGTCTCGGTCGGACGCGATCGCGCGGCTCTGCCCAGGATACTCCGCCCCGCCGACCACCGCCAAGTGCGCCCGCGCGACGGGAACTGCGCGTCGCCGCCATCAGGAGAATGGCAGAGTCTTTTTATTGAACCGCCAAGGACGCCAAGGACGCAGAGGATGATCTTGAGAGAGCCTCAGTAACATGCCTGCTTGCTGACTAGCTGCTTGGCGCACTTGGCGTCCCTGGCGGTTTTTCTGACTTTGAAGTTCTCCTGTCCCCGCCACGCGATTTCTTGACTCGGCAGCTCCGGCCAATGAAAATGGAAGCCATTCGCGCCGTTGAGCTTATCTGTCACGAATCTTGGAGTGCCACCTCATGTCGACCACAATGCAGCCGTCCGAACTTTCCAGTTTGCGTGAATCTTGGGGATGGATCCTGGTGATGGGAATCCTCATGATCGTGGGAGGCATCGCGGCGATCGCCACGCCGCTGTTCGCCACCGTCGGTGTCGTGACATTCCTGGGATTGCTGATTCTCGCCGCCGGCGTGGCCCAAATCGTCAGCGCCTTTCAGTGCAAAGCGTGGCGCGGGGTGCTGCTGAACACTTTGGTAGGCGTGTTGTACGTCGTGACCGGTTTTCTGATCTTGGAAAACCCGTTGGAAGGCGCCGCAGGCTTGGCGCTCTTGCTCGCGCTGTTCTTCCTGACCAGCGGCATTTTTCGCATTGTGATTTCGCTGCAAGAACGTTTTCCCGGGTGGGGCTGGACGTTGCTCAGCGGGGCCGTGACGGTATTGCTCGGCTTGATCGTGTGGCGTCAGTTCCCAGCCTCCGCGTTGTGGATCATCGGCCTGCTGCTGGGCGTCGAGTTCGTATTCAACGGTTGGATGTGGGTCATGCTCGCCCTCGCCTTCCGCAGCATCCCCGTCGAAGAATCCGAGGAAGCATCAGCAGCCTCAGCAAAGTAACCGTTCCCGGCAGCCACAAACACCGACCCGCAAGCGCACGCAACGTAGCGCAGAAAACCGAGCCGCGCCCGTCAGGAAGCGCCCAACCAACTCACAACGTGGAAGGCCCGACGACCCCTTCATTCGCAGGTCGTCAGTCCGTGAGCATGGCACCGAGCTCGCCTGTCACGTCGCAACACGCGGACGTGCTGCACGGAAATCAGACCTGCCATTACTAGGAATCCGGAGGTGGGTTCTGGAATACTAGCAACACGAAAGCCAAAGAAATCAGATTCAAATGTTGGGATAATGCCGTTTCGATTCGACCCGAACAGATGCGACGATATGTTTCCCCACCCGCCACCACGAAATCCGCGCCCAGACTGCGGTCGGCTATTCAATAAGTCAAATGCGGACTCTTCCCATTCCGCTACATTTCCTCCTTGTCCAGCAGTTGCGAACGGACTTTGCAGGCCGACATCAAAAACGTCGTTTGGTTCAGGGTTGGTGTTGTCCGGCCCCGGAGCTCCAGGGCCATCAAAAAACACCGCCTCGAAGTCGGGGTCGCCGACAAAATCGATGCCGTCCGGCACGGAATCACTTCCCGTTGGGTAGTCAAAATAACGATCGGTCATCGGATCGTAGTACGCTGCCTTGTGCCATTCGTCGTCCGATGGCAGAAAGTAGAATGCACGGCTGTTGCGGAACCGATTGTCCGCGTTGTAGCCGGGATCGCTGGGCTCCCAGAGTTGAAAATCGCCCTGATCGTCGAACTTGTAGGCAGGCGTG
>JANQQA010000080.1 GCA_028285205.1 Bythopirellula sp.
GCGATTTGCTCGATGTAAGTGACGATCCACTAATGCCGGACTTGCGCGAGGTGCGGTCCTTCGAGTTTATCGGCGGGAGCGGCAACCAGGACGGCCGACGCAGCGCCTTCAACGAGCGAGGCCAACTGGCTTTCAGCGCCACGTTCACCGATAACTCACACGGCGTGTTCATTTCAGATCTGGTCGCCGTCCCGGAACCGACTTCGGCGGTCTTCGTCGCTGTCGCACTAACGTTGGTGAGTACGTGCCGTCGCGGTGCGTTGTAGCTCTGACGGGCAACTCCGTGGGGTGCCTCAAGTCGAACGCAACATGCTTCGATCGACCTGCGATGGTTGGGGCGATGCTGCTAGACGTCGATCGTCAGGTCGAAAAGCACCTTGACGTCGATGTCTCTCGCGACAAGAGGCAATGCCCACCAACAATCGTTCGATTCGAGTCATCCCAATGACAGCTTCCTCTGCTCACGACGGTCGGTGCCACTCGCAGGCTTGCGCCAGAGAGCGTACAGCCGTCAAGAGCCGTCTACGATCGCGAAGAAAGCGCCCGCCGCTCACCGCAGCGCGACGGGCGTGTCGCGTGTGGGCCGTTGTCAGCTCAGTGATACCGGCGACAGGTTGCGAGGCACATTGCCGCCAAGCTTACCAAGACGCAACTCGTGGGCTCGGGCACCACGCTGAAGTACGCGAAGCTGTCGCCATTGGCATCAACAATGGTGCCAACAAAGACACCAGCGTCATTGATCCCCCAGATGGAGGTCGACGTGGATTTCGGAGCAAGGATCCCGCTCTGCAATCCATCGTTGGTGCGGATAAAGCCGAACTGCTGTGTGAAGTCCGACGAACGAGAAACGCCAACGACCACGCCCGAATTGTTGATATCGAAAGCGGTGGTTGAGTTTCCATCAATCTGAAAGAGGTCAAAATTCACACCGTCGCGGGTCACGAAAGCCGATCGCAAGTCTCGTCCGACGAGCACGCCAGAGTCGTTGGTTCCCCACGCAAAGGTCAGCGCACGATCGGCCGGGCCATCGATCTCCTGGAAATCTCCTCCATCGATCGAGTCGACGAATGAAGCGTACTGGAAATCGGCCGGGGTCGTGTCGTACCAGCCGACAATCGTCTGCCCGTCGTTGGTGACTGCCGTGATTGCGGCGTCCGGCGTCAGCTCATCCCCTGGGGCGGAATAGTTGTACTCCGTGTATTCGCCGGTGTTGATATCGTATATCCACCCGAAAGAGATTGCTTCGTCCGCGACATCGATCGTCGTTGACAACCCCGCGACCTGTCCCAGATCATTGATGCCGTGGACTTGCGCATCTCGTTCGGTCGGCAGTGTGAAGGTATCAAACGTCCCATCCGGCTGCCTCACCCAGATGTCAAATCGGTCGACGCCATCAGGCTGGTAGCTACCAACGATCTGACCGAGATTGTTCACTCCGAACGCGCCCTCATCGGTGCCGCCTGGCACATCGAATACTGTGAAGTCGAACGCAAGCGAAGTGCTTGCGGTTATGAGCAGCAAGGCGAGGGTAGTTAGGACTGTTAGAGGGAGCTTTCTCATTGGCTCAGTTCTCCGGTAGGTACAACTCAAGTTAGTGACGTTCGCGACTACTATATGGTGTCGGAAAGATGAAGATGCGGGTGGTGGGCAGTGTCTACTTCGGACAATGACTTCGCGGCGCTTCATTGCTGATGACAACTAATCAACGACGGCGAACACGCAAGCCGAGCATGGCCAAACCGCCTAGACCTAGCAGGGCAACACTGCCCGGCTCAGGGATGGCGGTGATGCTCATATCATCAAAGTAGATGACATGGTCTGGCGTATTAAGAACGACGAACTCCACACCGGACAGTTCATTGGCCGAGTTCACAAACGGGGCAGACGCGATGAATTGTCCGTCGACATAGGCTTCCTGAGTTTGGGTTTCGAGATTGAGTACATGTTCTAGTACGAACCATTCGCCAACATCGACGGGAACGAAGCCAGCATTCGGGACACCGTCTGCTAGTCCTATCGTAGCCCCCAAGCCCAAGGGGCCCTCTCCGTTTACTACAAGAAGCTGACCAACGAAACCGCCTTCATCAACATTATTGGGGTTGTCGCCAGAGATGCCGAAGGGCCTGATAAAAAAGCCCTCCTGTAGGAATTCCTCCTCGTCTGGACCATCGATGTACACAGCCTGTCGCAGCGTGACAATTGGTGCCGCTGTGGAAAACGACCCGCCCCGTTGAGCGAATTCATTTGCCTTGTCGACCACCACCGATTGCGAACCGCTTAGCGAGAGATTCGACGTGACCTCTGCGTTGGCAAAAAATGCAACCCAATTGTCGTTACCAGTGAGCGGTCCCACTGAGTAGGTCGGCGGCTCGTAACCCGTGGAGTAAAGGACGACTTCGGCGGCAGCCCAAGTCGGGGCGGAAGCGGCCGCAAAGGCGCACAGAACTGTGAGGCATCTCATTAGAAGCAACTCCTGGTCAATAAAGGAAGGGAAATTGGGCCGGACACTCAGATGCATGTTTATCGCATGTGCAAACGTTTTGCAAGTAACTATCCCCGCAGACCACCGGCTGTAGCCGCACTTATCTCTACGTGTCGTTAAAAAATCGTTAAGAACTCACGCCCCCGCAGATGCGAGGGCTCTTCGATAAGAGCAACTGACAGGGCACTCCCGCAGGGACGAGGTCTCCAAAGTACAGGTATCTTGCGTCGGGGACATCGACCACGGCGGCGAAGCGGTATGCCTGATTCGCGTCGGCGTTATCGACCTCTGTGGATTCAGCGGCCGAGTAAGACCGAACTGGATGTAATCTCCAGTTATCGGACGCAAGCAACGCTTTCCCTGGCGAGATCGAAGGTCGAGAAGCGCGCAAACCAAGTAAGCTGGCCAAGGCTATTCGGCCCACTTAGCCTGCAGAACTACACATCCTCGGCGCAACCAAACGACTCTCAAAAGCCCGCACAATTTCGTTGAAATTGGGCCAGGAGATCGGGTAGAAATGGTCTTGCTGACGCGGCTATCTCAACCGCTTTGCGTCGTGGACCTGGTGCCTGCGATCGGTGGCACGGCGGAATATTATGACAAATTCGGACGCTTGTTTTGTGTTACCGTACCGCTTGCTGGATCACGACTTACGGCGTTTGACGAGGATTAGTTTTCGGCCACTTTCGGGGCCAAGATTCCGAGTATTCGGCCACCAAGTTCGTAAGGCGTTTGCCGAAGTTGTTGCTGCTGATCAACTTAGGGCAACACCCTTCGCGTCGGGACGCTGAATTTTAGGACACCGGTAGGGGCTCGAAACGCCGTTGCTATACTCGGCAGAGAAGGATTCGCCTCGGACTGCTTGCACCGACGGTGATTGGGGCAGGCTGCCCTTGCCGTCTGCCAGCAGATTCGCGATCATTCGCGGCCTTTGTTTTTTGACTTGAGGGAACGCATGCAAAGTGGTTGCTGTTACCGATGGGCTTTCTCGACGCTCGCGTGCGCGCTGGTGTTAGGCTGTCATCAGTGGGAGGGGCCTGGAGCGATCTACCCAATCGGCAACTCCTTTCCCGCCGGACAGCCAGGGGTCATGCAACCTCACGGTGGCACCTACGGTCCGCAGGCGGTGACCAACACGGTGTACGTCCCGGTGGGGAACCCCGATTTGGTGTGGGAGCAAATCGTCTCGGTGGTGGACGATTACTTTCGCATCGAACGCGAGAATCGCGTCCAGACGGTGGGTAACGTAGTGACCGAAGGACGCATCGACACGTTTCCGCAAGTGGGTGCCACTTGGTTGGAACCGCATCGACCCGATTCCGCCGGTTGGGACAATCGGTGGGAAAGCACCTTCCAAACGATTCGTCGCCGCGCGGTCATCCGCGTGATCCCGCAACAAGGCGGCTACTTGATCGATGCGGTCGTGCACAAAGAACTCGAGGACCTGCCGCGACCTGAGAACGCGACGGCCGGCGCCGCGTCGTTCCGCAACGACAACTCGCTACGCAGCCGACTCGACGAGCAGGTCGATCGCACACGTCTGTCGGATCACTGGATCCCACTAGGCCGCGACGCAGTGGTTGAGCAACAGCTGCTATCGGAGATTCGTGCCTGTGTTACGGGGCAGTCGGAGTGATGACATTAACAGTGTGCTGTCGTCAAGAACCCGCTCACGACTCGACGCCCTCAGACGCGACTGCAACTCCCTCGGGAACGACCTGGAGTGGCGGGCTTTCGACAGCTTCCTCGTGCCGGGTCGGCTCGTGGTCGGTCTCAATCACGCGCATCGTACGCCATTTGCCACCGCGGTAACGCAATAAGAACGTCACGCCCATGACCCAGACCCAGCCGATGGCGAGGGACCAACACCAATAGATGCCGAGCTTCAGCTCCTCGACGGCGAGCCAGCTGAGGCTGGCCAGCAGGATGGCCATCACGATCGTCACGCGCAGGATGAAACGTGTGTCGCCGGCACCTTTGAGGGCGCTGACGAAGACCATCAACACCGCATCGAACAGATTGTACGCCGCGACGAAGCAGAGCAGGTTGACCGCTATCGCGTAGATGACTTTCTGAACCTCGACCGGATCAGAGTTCTCAACAAAGAATCCTGCGAGAAACAAATCGGGAGTGACGACGTACAGCAACGAGATCAGCGTCATGTAGCCAATCGAAATCCAGAGAACGGTTTTGGTCGCGCGATCGGCGAGATCGTCGCGGTCTTCGCCGAGCTTTTGTCCAACGAGAATACTGGTAGCTATCCCAAATCCCCAGATCGGCATGAACGCCACCGAACTGATACTGAACGCCAACGTGGTCGCCGTGTTTTCGATATGGCCCAACCGTCCCACCAGCAGAACGAATACCGTCCAACCCAGCACATCGAGCACCATCTGTACGCCACTCGGGACCCCGAAGTACATCAGCCGCCGAAAGATGGGGCGATCGAAGCGCATCCCACTGCGCGTGCCGTAGGTTTGCTCATGAGTTGGTTGCAACACCAAGTAGAGGTAAATGATCACCTTCAACCAGAGCGAAACAGTTGTTGCCCAAGCGGCACCCGCGATGCCCATTTCCGGAAAGCCGCCGTGGCCAAAGATCCACAGATAATCGAGCCCCAGGTTCACCACCACGACGGACGTGTCCACGACCATCACGACCCACGTGCGTCCCAGCCCGCCGTAGAATGCCGACAGCGCCGTCGCGATGAGCATCGCCGGCGTGCCGTAGCAGAGGATTTGCAGGTAGGTTGTTTCCTGCTGCGCGGCCTCCTGACCGTGCTGGGCGAACTCAAA
>JANQQA010000084.1 GCA_028285205.1 Bythopirellula sp.
GAAATTGCCGTCGATGATTCGCGGTCCCAAGTTCGTGAGCGACCAGCTACCTGCCGCGCCCGAGGCGATCGACTTCATGACGATCTCGAGGTCGAGGCCTGCTCGATAGCCGTAGAGCAATGCTTCGCACACGCCAACCATGCCTGCACCGACGAGCGTTTGGTTGACCATCTTGGTGTGCTGACCCGCGCCGGGCCCACCCTGACGTACCCAGGTCGTGCCCATCGCGTTCCAGCAAGGTGTGAGTGCCTCGACGGCCGCTTCGTCGCCGCCAATCATGATCGAAAGCGTGCCGTTTCGCGCTCCGACATCGCCGCCCGAGACCGGCGCGTCGATCGCCACGACCTCGCGCTTCGCAGCCTCCTCGGCGATCTCAATGGCCAGAGAGGGCTCGCTGGTGGTCATATCGACCAATACCTTGCCAGCACTGCAGCCACCCAACGCCCCCTGCTCGCCGAGGATGACTTCTCGCACATCGCGGGGGAATCCAACGATCGAAAACACGACATCCGACTGCTCGGCGATCGCGCGCGGCGAATCGACCCAGGTTGCCCCCCCCTTGAGGAGTGGCTCGGCCTTAGAACGCGTCCGCGAGAACACCGCGACTGGGAACCCGGCTTCGAGCAGGTGGCCGCACATACTGGCGCCCATCACTCCGGTGCCAATCCAACCAATTCGGGTTTCACTCGGCGAGATGTTGTAATTCATAGGCAGACAGCAAGAATAGGTGCCGGAAAGGCACCAATGTAATCGAAGGAAAAACCCCATGCCAGCGCCCAAGCATCCACTCTTTGGCGGCAGCGATAGGCAACAAAAAACGCCCCCGCCAAACAAGATTCACCAAATCCGACGGAAGGGTCGGAGATATTGAATCTTTCTGCCCCGATATTTGGCGGGAGCGAACTGTGCAAAGCAGCGAGAGAACTCGCAGAGCCCACAATGCAGATTCCGAGCGGGAAACTGAGGCCCTCAGTTCTTATCGGTTCAAGTTCCAGGAGGGTTCTATGGCATCTTTGAAAAAACGTGCGGATTTCCGTAAGTTCAGCAAACGATGCCGTCCCGTTGTTACTCGGGGAGTAAACACTACGCCGACGCGATAGCGCAGAATGCAACTGGCAATTCCCATGCGCGTCGTCCGCTACGGCTTGCGGGCGTTAGCTCACCGTTGCAGGCGCCTGTTTCAGGACCAGCGCTACCAGTTCGGCGACCGTCTGTGCGCCAAGCTTCGAAAACACCGTCCGACGTCGATTCTCAATCGTGCGTAGACTTACGTCGAGTTTGCTGGCCATCACCTTGTTGGGCTGCCCGGCCACAATCAGATCGAGCACTTGCTTCTCCTTGTCGTTCAGGCTCGCGATGCGGTTGGTGATGTCGGCGCGTGCCAGCTTCTCGGCGCGGCGCCGCTCGTCGAGGGACAACGCTTCGCGGATCGCCCCCCACAAGTCGTCTTCGCTGTAGGGCTTGTCCAGCATCGTGACCGCTCCCTTTTGGATCGCCTGCACCGTCACCGGTGTGCGGGCATAGGCGGTCACCATGATGAAGGGGATCTGGTGCCCTTGCTCGGCCAGTTTCTCCTGAAGTTCGAGTCCGTTCATCCCGGTCATGCGGTAGTCGGATACCACGCAACCGGATTCACCTTGGTACTGTTGGAGGAACTGCTCCCCCGACTCAAAACCAATAGCAGTGAAGTTCATCGATTGGACCAAAGCAATGACGGATTCGCGTGATTGCACTTCGTCGTCGATCACAAATACAGTAGTAGGATCGGAATTCATGTGGATTCAACTCTCATCTCAGCGGAAGGGTTGGAATTCTCAATGGGAAGTGAGAAACGGAACGTGGTACCCCCGGTTTCGTTTGTACTATAGGTCAACTGCCCGTCATGGGCTTCGACAATGGTCTTACTGATTGCCAGTCCCAGCCCCACTCCATCGTGTTTGGTGGTATGAAAGGGGTCGAGAATGTTCATCTCGTCGGAGACCGACACTCCTGGACCGTTGTCAGCGACCGACACGACGACAAAACCGTCATCGATCTCGGTGCCAACGACGATACGTGGGTCGTTCGTTGCTGCTTCGACACACGCTTCGATGGCGTTCTTCAGCAGGTTGATTAGCACCTGCTGGATCTGGATGCGATCAAAGACAAGTTGCGGCACATCGGCGGCGAAGGAACTTTCGATCACCGCGCCGGCATCTCGCGCCTCGATGCGCACGAACTGAATCGATTCTTCAATAGTTTTGTCGATCGTCGAACGCTGCCGTTGGGTCTCGGTGGGCTTGACGAAAGACTTCAATCGCAGCGTGATTTCGCCGCCTCGCGCGGCTTCGCTGTGAATCTGATCTACCCAGGTCCGAATCGCTTCCAGATCGAGCGAGTCTTCGTCCTGCAATTTGTTCTTAATCGCCTTGGCGTAATTGAGGATCGAGTAGAGAGGCTGGTTGACTTCGTGCGCGATGCCAGCCGACAACTCGCCCAACGAAGAAAGACGGGCCGCATGCAGCAAGAGCGATTCGTTGCGTTTGGACTGCTCTTCCGCCTGCTTCCAGTCTGTCAGGTCACGGCACACCGAGACGATACCGGTCGTCTCGCCTTCCACGACCAGCGGCATCTTACGAAACTCGATAAACCGCTCTCGTCCTGCTGGGTCGACCAAGCTCACGCTGCCGGTGGTCGCTTGGCCTGATTCGAGCACGAACTCGTCGGTGGCGTGAGAAGTCTGGCCGATGGCTTTCGTCAAATGTGCGGTTGGGTCTTCTCCGTTGGTTGTGGTCGGATCCAACTGAAGATCCGCATAGACGGACTGATTGGCCAGCAGCAGTCGGCGCTCGCGATCCTTCACAAAGATCCAATCGGGAACGGTCTCAACGATCAGTTCCAGCAGCGTCTTTTGTCTTTCTAGCTCTTCTTCAGTCCTCCGACGCGAGGTAATGTCTCGGCTGATTCCAACGATGCCGGTGATCGTTCCATTGGAATCTCGCAGCGGTGCCTTATGCGTTTCAGTGTAGCGGCGCTCTCCTGAAGACGGATTGATCCAACTTGTTTCGAGGCAGGTTGCTTCTCCCGTCTCGAGGACTAATCGGTCGGCATTAAGACAACGTGCGACCATGTCTTTGGGCAGGAACTCGTCGAGGCCTTTGCCAATTACCTCGCTCGCTCGTAGACCGAAGTTACTGAGAAACGCGCGATTAGCGAAAATGACCTTCTGGTCACAATCCTTGATGAACACACGATCGAAAACCGCATTCAACACGTCGATCAACAACTGCGGTCGGTCCGCAATGTCTTCCGTGAGCAACTGAACATCGTCGCCGAGCAGGTCCGAATTGTCGTGTTCGAGGTGCACCTCGTGTCCCCTGGCTGGGAATTGCGTGATTGTCCGTGAGTTGGCACTCGTGCCCCGTGTTCGATTTCGCCTTATCCGCAAATAACTGCACATCGACTGCGGGAATTAACACAGTTTTGCCGGATTCTGCGAAAATGAGCGGTAACTGTTTCACTGTTCGCTTCCTCGGTTCGACGGAGGAGCCCACCCTACGGAGGTAATTATGCCGATTGCCTCGGGTGGGACGGTACCTAGAATTCCGCTGACGGCACGGGCAGGAGCCCGCGTGTCTTGGATCTCGCTTTCAATCGCTTTCTGTTTCGGGACAGTTCATGAATTTCAATTACAAACAGTTGGTCAACAGCGTTCTGCTGCGGGGGCAATCCCTAGCCAGCGAACTTGCTAGTGACCTAGCTCTCTTGATCGATACCACACAACTCAACCGCCGCACGCGACTTGCCTGGCAACAAGGCAGAACGACTCGCGCGTGCTACTTGATGGTCGATCACCACCGCCGGCGCATCGCCCGCCGTCGTGAGATTCGCCGCCTCGTCGAAGGCTAGCCTCCTCGGGCGAATCTATGCTTCTTCCGGAAGATCGAACACGTAGTGATCGATGCACGCGAGGATGCCCATCGCGACCGCAGCGCCAACGAACTTCGCCGCCGCTTGCCCGCTGTTGGTGAGGAACTGGCTTGAGTCCACTGCGTTCACCGCGTCGCCACCGCTGAAGCTCATCACCCATTGATACAGCATGTAGACCGAGTCGCACAGGAAGATCGCGCAGAGAATAAATGCCACCCAGGCGCCGAGTTCGATCGTTCTTTCAAAGAGCCAGTCCATATGCCTTACCGAGTCTAAGTCGAAAAGAGGATAGTTCGAGATTAGCGTGCGTGACGCGAACCAAGCGATCGCCTCATTCTAATCTCGTTTAGGCTCCCAGCGAAACGATTATTATTGGCCGACGGCCAAGATTCCCTGGTGCCATCGCGGCGGTCCACTAATTGTCGCACGCGGCCAACAGCTGGTCCGCCCCTTGGCGATGGCAGAAATCTCCGAAGCTTTCGCCTTCCTGGCGGGCATCTTTGAAGTGCCTGAACACCGCGACCAACGTCGGCACAACTTCGGCCGTGGGCACGAGGTCCTTGTACACGAAATTCAGACGGTCGCCCTGCACCCGGCCGCCCAGGAAAATGGTGTACTTGTCGGCCGTCTTGCCCACCAAGCCAATGTCAGAGTTGTACGGCCGCGCACACCCGTTGGGGCAGCCGGTCATCCGCGTCGTGAACACCTCGTCCTGCAAGCCGATTTGCTTCAGCTCCTTTTCGAACTCGTCCATCATGCTCGGTAGCGCACGTTCGCTCTCGGTGATCGCCAGTCCACAGGTTGGCAGAGCTGGGCAGGCCATCGACCAACGGCGTGCAGACGAGGTCTCCTCGGTCAGCGGAACGCAGTGTTCGCGCAAGATCTTTTCGATCTTGGCGCGATCGTTTGCTTCGATGTCACAGAATATGAGTCCTTGGTGCGGCGTCAAACGTAGCGGCGGCGCCAACGTACCACAGATCTGACGCAGCGCGGTTTTCAATCGATACAGCCCCTCGTCCTTGATGCGACCGTTTTCCACGTTCAGCCCGTAGAAGAACCGACCGTCCCCTTGTGCGTGCCAGCCCATGCCATCGTTGTGGGACTCAATGCTGACCGGTCGCGGCGATTGTAGCTGGGCACCGTAGTACTCTTCGACCTTCTGTTTGAATCGGTCGAGGCCCCAGTTGTGAATCAGGTACTTCAGTCGAGCCACCTTGCGGTCGGCCCGATTCCCAAAGTCGCGTTGCACCTTGACGATCGCCTCAGCCACGTCGACCGCTTGCGTGGCACTCACAAACGCCATTGGCTGAGCGATCGCCGCAAACGTCTTTTTCGCCGAAGGCGTGGTCCCGAAACCGCCGCCGACCAACACGTTGTAGCCGATGATGTTCCAGTTCTCGCAGATCGCCAGCAAACCAAGGTCTTGCGAGTAGATGTCGGCGCTATTGTCGCCGGGCAATCCGATGCCGGTTTTAAATTTGCGGGGCAGGTAGGTCGGTCCGTAAATCGGTTCAATCGTGTGCCCATTGGAGCCGCCACCGGCAAGTTGTTTCTCACCGGTCTCATCGTCGGTGAGCCAGAGCTCGTGATAGGCGCGCGTACGCGGCTGCAAGTGCTTGGCAATCTTGTCGGCCAGTTCCTGCATTTGGTCGTAGACTGGGTCGGTTTTATACGGGCACGGCGAGCACATGACGTTGCGCTCGACGTCGCCGCACGCAGCGAGTGTCGTGAGCTGCACGTCGTTGATGCGGCGGATCACCTGCTTGAGATTCGACTTGAGCACTCCGTGTAGCTGCAATCCCTGGCGGGTGGTGATGCGGAGCGTCGTGTTGCCCACTTCGTCGCACAGATCGAGTTCCGCCATCATCTGAGCGCTGGTCAGCTTGCCGCCCGGAATGGCCGACCGAACCATGAAGCTGTAGCTCTTGCCCTTGGACTTACGCGTGTCGCGGTTGTCCTGTTGATAGGTGCCGTGGTGCTTGATCAGTTGAATGCTCGCCTTGCCGAAGTGATCCGTCCCGTCAACCAACTCCTCGGGAATCGGACTGAGCAGGTGGTTGCTCTCCTGCTTGAAGACCTCGACAGCGCTGAGTTTCTCTTCTTTGGGTTTTTCCGCTTTGGTCGCTTCGCTCATGGGTTCTTTCGTGGCTACCTTCCGTAGCAAGTCTTGGACGGTTTCGGTGGGCGGAGGTGTAGAAGATTGGTTCGCTGCAGCCTGGGGCTCAGCGGACTGGATCTCTGCCGGTGTCGCCTCAGGCGACTTAGTATCGGGGCTTGCCGCGTTCGCAGATGCCGCCTCCTGCTCAGCCCGTTCGCGGAGCGCCTTACGCCTTCGTGCGCGGTTCTCTCGCAAAGATCCCAGAAAACGCATCTTCCCGCTGACGTCGCCCGTAAAAATTGCCTAAGTTCGTTAATTCTCCAACCAGTCATGATAACTCGATTGCTGTTGGTCGGCCATATCGCATCACTGGCCGTTCTTCGCTGCCGCTTGTGGAGCGTGGCCCCGCCGCCTAGGATGCTGCCCATGCACGAAGCAACGCCGCAGAGAACGTTCTCAGTCTGGGTGGCCACCGGCTTAGGCATCGGGCTGGTAAGCCCGGCTCCTGGGACGATAGGCGGCCTGTGGGGCCTGCCGCTCGCATGGCTGGTGATGCAACTGGGACCACTCGGTGTGCAGCTGCTAGTGATCGTGCTGATCGGCTTGGCGAGCGTCGTGATCTGTTCGGCCGCAGCGGCGGTGCTGGGTGGTAGCAAAGACCCGCAGGCGATCGTCCTCGACGAGATCGCGGCCCTGTCGATTGTGTACTTCGGCATCGATAACCCAGGGCCAGCGGTGTGGCTCGTCGGATG
>JANQQA010000086.1 GCA_028285205.1 Bythopirellula sp.
AGGAAATCATCTTTCGATTCCTCGACAATACCGATAGCAATCTGAGAAACGACACAGCCCAGGACGTGGAGATTCAGGGCATTGGGCGTTACGGCAGCGCAGAGTATCGCTACAGTGTGACCTACGCAAAGAGCGTGACATCCGAAAGCCAGTCTTCGCAGCAGCTACTCAAGAGCTTCACGAGCAGCGATGCAAATGAAAACGTGAGTTCATCGCTGTTTCTGGGACAATACTTCATACCTGACTTGCCGGCTGAGGCCACGAGTTGGAATATTGATCGTATCGAAGTTTACCTGGAAGGGCACGGAGCTGTCACTGACACGATGGACTTCAAACTCTACTCCAGTGACATCAATGGTGAACCGGCAACACTCTTGGAAGCACAGGCAATTCCAGAGTTGGCCCTGCCGCCCAACGGTAGCCCTGCTTATCACGCATTCAATTTGTCGAATGCTACTGGGCTAATACCTGGACAAGGCTATTGCTTCGTGATGGAACAGATTGGAGGCGGCAATTGTGCCATAGTCCACTACCAGGAGGGCGCCACACAAACCACCTCTCACCTGATTCGCGGCGGCGTGGGTTGGTGGAGCTCAGAGTCAAACAATTCCCTCCAGTATCGCGTCTACGGAACCTACGTCACTACTGTTGACACGGGTCCATTTGACATCAAGCCAGGGAGCTGGCGGAGAGTTGCAGTGCCCTAGTGCTGCCTGGCTGTTCAGACGCCATAAAATGTTCATATTGAAAAGCTGATGCACTAACTGGCAGTGATAAGTCTGTGGGTAATTCCTCACTCCCGAAGCTCTACTGTGCCAGATTCTACAAGCAGTAGTTCACTCTACGCGCGCATCTCATAAAGCGAATTGCCGGAAGTGATGTACACTGTGGGCAGGACTCAGCCCCTGAAGTAACCGGCAAGATCGATTATGCCTGTGCAGTTTCACCTGGAACTCCTGGCGCGTAAGGAGAACAGAACCCAATAGGTGGTGTCAATCGGAGTCGACTGGAGTATTCCGAGTCGAGAGGGAATTGACTGAAAAATCTAGTCGGCTTCACTTAGAGCACACCAAAACGGTCTCGAAGATGCTCCGTTGAATTGGATTGAAGTTACAGAAGCTGCTTCTTATAAGCGTTCGGCGTTTACGACCGAGGCACTTTTCGTGCAAAAGGACAGTTCGACCTTACGTACGAATGATATCTGTGCAACACGCTTGTCGTGAATGCGATGTCGACTTTGCCAGCTCGATAACATCGGTGGATTCGAATCCGTTCCAACTCGGTGTGAACGCAAACCGAGTGGTTGACCAGCGTCAGGAGCCGATAGTTTGCGTCACGCTTCAGCTTCATGAAGCACGCGTGACATGAGCCGCCATTTGCGCATGATGCAGTCGCGTTCGTCCTGTGGACTTTCGTCGCAGTTAAGAAAGGACGCATTGACCTAAACTCGGTGTGTTGGACCGAACGCAATGGGAGCAAAGACTCAGAAGGGGTCTCGTTGTGGAGAATATGGGAAGCAAGTCAGCGTGTTTTGTCGCTCACATGTAGAAGCGGTAACTCGTTTGAACCGTGTCATCGTCTGAGACGTGCTTCATGATCTCGCCAATCTTTTGTGAGAACGAAAGTGTGATCGGAGTACCGTCTGCGAATGAGCAGTTGTTCACGTTCATCTTGGTCAATTCAAGGACTTCTCTGAACAAGTCCTTCGGAGCGCTGCTGCCATGACGTTCCAATATTTGCCAAGGTTCCGGTACATAGCTGCCGGGGAACGTTTCGAGGTACGGGATAAAGCCCATCGTGTACAGAAAGTGAGCTTCGTCCTCGATGCAAAAGTAGGAGCCCCGTGCAGGTGGGTACTGTCCTTCTCGAAACAGCCGAACTCGTGATCTTGTGAGAGTGACCAGATCGTAATCGCAACCGGGAAAGACATCCCGAATCCCCTCGATGAACCCATCGAGTTCATTGAATTCATCATGGTCTGGTCCCCAGAAGCGTGATGGCTTGTGGACTACGACTCGCTTCGGCGGTGTTCCTCGTACATTGACGTATTCCTTCAGTGTTTCGCTGACCAAGCGGCTGGCACCGTCACGAGTCATATGTGGGCTCTTTCCGTTCGCATCGGAGTTCCATTCAAACGGATCGCCTCGCAGGACAAGTCCTTGTCCAAGATAGTCAAACGCCTGAGCCACACTCGTTCTCATTGTCAGGCTGTCCTTGCCATCTCGTGCGACGTAGAAGTCCACTCCGATGAAACACGTGTCCCTCTCGACTGTTACGGGGCACCAAGGAATCCCCTCGGCTTTGTAGTACAACGCCGTGCAAAGATTCCAAGCACGAGTCGCTTTTTCCTGTAAAGGTGTTTTTCGGCCTTTCGGTTTCTTGCCGAGAACAGTGCTGCGCTGAATCAGTTGAATGGGAACACCCCAGAGCATCGCTTTCGCTTTGATTGCCCGCCTGAAGTTGAGATAGAAGTTGCCCGTGACTTGAACGGTGTAGGCTTCATCAACGATTTCTGGTGTCAGCGCAAGAACGATGACGTCTGGAGCCGGACTGGTCTCGGCGAGACTCTTAATGTGGCCGTCGAACAATTCAACGAGTTCCCAAATTCTTCGCTGCTTGTCATCGATGCCAAGCGTCTTATCGATTTCGTCCTGCCTAATTGTTCGATCCCATCGGTCATTCATCTGAAAGCAGGTCTCGAACTCGGACTCTTTCGAGAACCCAATGAAGTCACGATTCAGAATCTTGTACAGGCGAACCATTGGCTCATGAATGTGTTCGTCGTCGAAGATGCCTTGGCCAAAAAGAGTCGGGCGATTGTCTGCTTCTCTGATCTTGGCCTTGATGACTTTCGAGTTTTCACTCTCGATCTCTCCTCCACATTCTTCGAGCCACTCCTTCGCGCCCGCAAGCGTTTCACGAGTGCCGATGAATCCCATCCTGATTTCCGATGGGTGCAATCCAGCTACGTTCTTTCCGAAGGGACCGAACTCAGCGAGGCCCGTCTTCGTGTCTTGGTGTTCGAAGTATTTGCCGAACTGCAGTTTCGGCTCTTTGAGATACTCGATGCTAATACTCATCCGGGTCGTCCTCCATTTCGTCGATCCCGAACAGAGTCAATTGCGGCGATGGTGGCTCTTCTTCAAGAGTCGCCGGATCAAACGGAATTGCAAAGTCGGCGACAACCGTGGCTGGTTGAGGGTCGATTACGACGAGAGTTTCACCGAAGAGCGTCATCTCGATTCTTGTTCGGTCATTCGCAAGCACTTGCCCCCAAAACAGGACGTGATTCAAGACTTGTGGATTGTGCTCCAGCGCCTTCAATTTGGTCGTGTATGGCCCGACCAATGCCGGATTGCACGGTCTCTTGCCGTCATCTGTGAACAGATACTTCGGGGTAACTCGCAGGAACCACTTGTCGCCGAATTGTTCAAAGCGGAACTCAGCGGCGAGGTGCCGCCAGAATGCGAATGCCCCATACTCGTAGAATTGAACGACAGTTCTCGGTGCCTTCTGCTTCGTTCGAGGGCTTGTCCACGTTCGTGAAACGGTTTTATCAGCGTCGTCGTCAGTCTCTCTTGGAAAGTAAGTCCGCCTGAAGTCTCGGTTGTAGGCCAAGCCGCATTGGTAGCAGTGACTACCGAACAGTTGGTTGACCATGTAGACTAGGTGATTTCGCAGGTCGATGTCGTCTAGCCAGGCGGCGAATGGCATCTCGCCAATCGTGTTCAAGTCACAAGCATCACGAAGTACATTTCTTTCGTTGTGAAGATCGGACAGCGTGTAGAGATGCTTGTCGTGAATGCAGAACGGGGGCTTGTATCCCTGGATCTCTTCCCGGATGCGCATCGCCGATTTGCGCCGGGTCTTTGCATACGTCAGCATATCGGGAAGTCGCTTGACCGGTAGCAAGTTCGAGTAGAGACGCTCCTGCTGATCGAATGCGATTCGAGGAGGGCTTACGGCGGCGTGCTCAGCCACGTCGTCCTGTGCGTCCGCCGTGAACAGGTCGTTCGATTTGTCGAAGACCACTTCCAGTGGCTTCTGCCAAACGTCGTCCGTCTCACGAATGTACGTCTTGATCTCTTTGTAGTAGAGCGCATCTACACCGGGGTGATAGACGATGAAAAACACAGGAAACGTGCAGTCGTTCCAGTACTTGAGATCATCCATGCTCACCGGTGTAGCAAATGCGGTCTCTTTATCCTTCTTGACGTAGCTCGCACCAGACTTCGCCTGAACCTTGATAATCCCTCCACGAGTCTCGAAGCCATCGCCGTCGTCTTTGGGCGTGACCACTTCGATCTCGCCGTCGATGCCAACGTCATCCTGTGAAATCACCCTGAAGAGACACTGCATATCGTGAGTGATGGTCGAGATGCGATCCAGCCCTTTCAGTTCTGTGAATTTCGTGGCTGGGACGTTCTTTGCCATGGCCTTGGCACTCCCTCGTGAGTTGAGTCAATTTACCGACCTTAGCAGTCGATCCATCTGTCGGTCGGATAGTTCAGCAATCTTCCGAAATGCTTCAGGTCGTTCCTGAATACAATTGCAGATTCCCTCGGGAACATTGTTCGCAAGCAGCCGTAGTTCGTCCTCGTCGGCGTCCAGTTCTTCCGCCAACCGATGAATGAACTTGACCGATGGATAGTCACCAAAATGGAGCCTACTTTTCTCGACCTTATTCACGTAACTGGCACTTACGTCGAGACGTTGGGCTAATTCCTTCTGCATGATATCGAACTGCTCACGGAGTTCACGGACTCGTTGCCGAATTGCATACCCACACACCCACGTGATTGCTCGCTGGACCCCGAGATCGTATGCTGATGGTACTTTTTAGTCAATTTGTGGCTTGGCGGGAACATGCACCCGAGTGAAAAGGTCAAGGTGGAATCCAACGCGAGCGTGCAGCAGCGTTGCGGGAGTAGCAGGTGCAATGGCGAAGAAGAAACCAGCAGCGAAGGGATACTTCGAAAGTCAGAGTCCACGTTTCGATATTTGGGCAGGCCAAGGAACGACCAATTGTTTGCGCCAATGCCAACTCGGTGCGCATTGGGCCGTCTGGTCGCATTTCACAACTTCAGAACAGCCCGCCCTCGTGTCGCTGCCTACAGGCTCCGGGAAGACAGCCCTGATGATGGCGCTGGGTTTCAGCCTGAAAGCAAACCGAATTCTGATAGTCACTCCGGCGCAGGTGCTTCGAGATCAAACGAAGGACGAATTCGCTTCGCTTGATGTGTTGAAGAAAACCGGCGTTCTTCCGTCTAAAGTCAGCTTGCCCAAGGTCACGACCAGCGAAAAGGAGTGCCGCACGCAGGCAGATTGGCGGAAGTTCGAAAAGTCTGATGTTGTGGTCGCCACTCCGAAGACGACCAGTCCGGGGGAAAAGAACGTTTGCAAACCTCCCGATGGCTTGTTCGATCTTGTGTTCTTCGATGAAGGTCACCACACCGCAGCACCGACATGGATGGCGCTGGTGCGTGCGCTCAACAATTCGAAGATTGTGTTTCTGACGGCGACTCCCTTCCGAAGAGACCGCCGACGAATTCGTGCTCCGCTTGTGTATCACTACTCGATTGGGCGAGCCCTCGACGATGGCATCTATCGCCCCATTGACTTTCACAAGGTCAAGCACGACAGCAACAGGACCAAGCAGGACGAGTTGCTTTGCAAGGCCACGAAGCGTGTGTTCGAGAAGGAAAAGAAGGCCGGCAATCACGCAAAGGTATTGATTCGAACCAACAGCGTCGGCTGGTCTGCCCGCCTCGTTACCCTCTACAAGAAGCATGGCCTCAATGTCGAGACCGTCGATTACACGAACTCTTGGGCGGACAATCAGACCAACATTAAAGCCATTCGGAACGGGAAGCTCGACGGAATGGTCTGTGTTGGAATGGTGGGCGAAGGCCTGGACATTCCCGATCTAAAAATCGCAGTCCTGCATTCATCACCCCGGTCTCTGCCATACACGCTGCAATTCGTTGGGCGTGTGTCTCGTACAACATCGTCGCAGACCGGAAACGCTCACCTGCTGGCTGTTCCCGATGAGGTTCGTGGAGAGGTTCGCCGTCTTTATCGAACAGACGGCAACTGGCGCAAACTTGTCCCAAAACTCGTTGACGAGGTTGTTGGCAAGGTCACTGGGCTGAAGCACTTCCGCTCCGTCGATATCGCTGATGCTATCGACATCGATCCTCACGAATTGAAGCCGTTTTTCAGTGTTCGGGTATTTCGAGTTACCGACAAGAATAAGGTGTCGCTGACTGCGGACTTGGTCTTGAGCGACGATCTTGCTGTCTGCTTTCAGGAAACCGTTCTGAGCGGCAACGTACTCATCGTGGTTGTTGAGAAGGAAGATCAACCGACATGGGCGAAGGATACCGCTATCTCTGACCCGGATCTGTCATTGAACGTCTATTACTTTGACTCGGCAAACCAACTCTTCTTCGAATCGTCCACGAGCGAGATCGTGTCGAAAGAGATTCGGGAACGCCTAGCTCCAGGTGTTCTTGAGGAATTGCCGCCAGCACATTTGATGCAGGTAATGCAGGGGACCAGTACCAGTGAGTATTTAATGGTCGGTCTCCGTAACGCTATCGGCAAAGGTGTTTCACAGCCTGCGTACAAGACGGTCATGGGGTCACAGGTTCACGCAGCCGTCCGACCGAGCGAAGGAAAGACGTTCGCTCCCGGACATGCTCTAGCAAAGGTCTCCGACAAAGAGACGAGAGGGATTGCTACAGGACGGAGCCGAGTCTGGGCCGTCAAGCGAGACAACATTCGGGAGTTCCAGAAGTGGTGCGACCAACTCGGCAAGAAACTGAAGAAGCACGTAGCGACCAGTGCTGGTCTGCCGCAGCTTGCGTTTCTAGCTCGCCCCGAAACGATTTCAGACATCCCCAAACGTCCGTTGTCTGCTGTCCTCGATGTTCAACTTCTGATGGCTCAGCGAACCATCGAAGTCACCGACACCGCAGGTGACACATTCACGTCATCAAGTTTTCCGACAATCGAAGTCGTCGGATTCAAGAATGGGCTTGTGGAATGCGAGTTTCAGTTTCACGAAACAGCAACGCCCGTGAGCATCTCGTTCGATCTTTCTCGCAAGCCCCGCTGGGACATTTCGGGTGTTGGATTGACACGTCTTCGAGCCGAGCTTTCCGACGAGGACATCTTCGATTCAAACCTTCACGACTTCCTGAAGCGCTTCCCACCGTCGTTCGTCATGCCAGACGGTGGCATGGTCACAGACAGCACATACTGGCGACCAGTCGATCCCAGCGAGCGCATCCCTGTAGAATGTTTGAAGAAGGTGTCGTGGAAAGGGTGCGATATCACAAAGGAAGATCAAAAACCGAAGGACGGAACAAAGAACGTCCAGGACTTCTTGGAGGCTCAAGTCAAGAAAGTAGCGCCAAAATCACTCCTCATCAAGGATCACGGCAGCTACGAGATTGCCGACTTCATCGAAGTGGATTCCAAAGACAAGCGGATCAGCTTTTACCACTGCAAGAAGTCAGGTGAAAAGAAACCGGGCGCTCGTGTTGACGACTGCTACGACGTTCTGGGCCAAGCCTGTCGTAACCGTGTCTGGATTCGGTCGCCCGGCTTGATGAAGGAGTTGCAGGATCGAGTCGAATCGACCTCTCGAAAAACGGCCATCGTCTTAGGCTCGAAGAGGGCGTTAACGAGGCTTGCAAAGTCATTCTCTTCGAACGTGTGGTCATACGAAGTAGTGGCCGTTCAGCCGGGCCTTGACTGCTACAAGGTGGAAAAGCTGCCGAAGAACAACAGCGTAAACTCACTTCTCGCCACGACCGGCGATTGGCTGTCAGCCGCAGAGGCAACGTTCGTCTTATGGGGAAGCTGAGAGTAGTAGAGGGCCAACAATGTTAAGCAAGATCGCAAAACTATTACTCGTGGCGAGTTCGCTGGCTCCCGTTCTGGCGGCGTTCGCTGTGAAGGAAATATCGGAAGGCAGCACCGTGGCCAACACATGGCCGCTGTTGCTGGCCACGGCCCTACTCCCGGTTATCTGCTGCTTGGTCATTTTTTACGCAAAGGCGAACCTTGAACGTCAGTCACTTCGAGTCGTCAAAATCAAGAGCACCGACAAGGAGGTACTTGCATATCTGATTGCGTACCTGCTGCCACTGCTCGCCAAAGACGTGGTGGACTTTCGAGAGAATCTCGTGGTTACGCTCTTCGTCTTTGGCATGATCTTTTTAGCGATCTACCACAGCAACGCTTTTCACTTCAATCCGCTGCTCGGCTTTGCGGGTTTTCATTTCTACGAGGTCGTCTGCGATGACGACATGACCTACCTGCTCGTGACCAGCCGTGTCATTCGCAAGCAAAAGGGAGAGAGCAGTGTCGTTCAACTTTCTGACTACATTTTCTTTGAGATTGAGCACGAATAATGGCAATGCACTTCTTCGCAATCGTCGGTGATGAGATTAAGCGAGTCCGAGTGGACAGCGCCACCCAGAAGACTCTTACTGCCATGTTTACCGATCAGTCGCAGGTGTTCCTCGACCAGCGTTCGAAAGTAGCGTTTGACGGCAGTTACAACATTGACGAAACTGAGATTTACGAGATTGACGACTTCGACATCGATTCTGAATTCGTTGATGCAATCAAGCAGCCGCAAGGCCCAGCAGACTTTGACCTGAAGAATGATGACCACATTAAGTCGATCTTCGCTGGCGAATACGATAAGAAATCCGATCAGGCGACGATCTTCTTCCAGAGCTTCAACAAAGGGCGTCTGCTGAAGAAGGGTTTCACTCTACTTGGCGATGGCACATCGCTGAAGGAGAACAAGAAGCCCGGCATAACACTGGACACGAAACTCGCCGGTGTCTTCGTCGATGGGGCACTCGTGTTTCGGAACTACCGCAACATGAACTCAATCGTTGACATCAGCACATTCTACAACGAGGCCACGAATGAGCAGATCGACGAGGTGTTGGACCACGATAGGCTTCTCGTTTCCGACGCTAAGGCCGTTCACGAACACGTGGATTCTTGGATGCGAAGACGATTCACAGCAGTTCTCCAATCGGGTGTTCTGGACAAGGTAACTCCACGCCAGATTTCGAGTCGTGCTCGAAAGTATGGCTTAATGGTTGAGAGAAAGAAGGTGGACGACAAGGACACCGTAGTCTTCCCCACGGAGAAGAAGGAGATCAAGAATTTACTGACGTTCTTAAATGAGGGGTACTTCGAAGGCGAATTGACCGGCACGCTTTTTCAGACTAATTCTCAGCGCAAGCTAGGCTAGGAGGTCTGCTGCTAACGACGCTTATTGTGGCAGCGAGGAGTGTCTCTCTGGCAAAGGCGAATTCAGAGAAGCAACCCTTTGGCGAAAAACCGCCCTCCAGCCGCGCTCCGTCACATCGATCGGGCGCGGCTACGTTACTGACTCAGGAGGGTGTGTCCTGTGCATCGCAGGGGCCGCTCGAACCTGCCTCGGCCCGACACGCTGATCGCGGTATTGAGCGATTCCAGTTCAGGGTAGGGGGCAATCCGAAACGGAGCGTAACGCAGGTGGACACCTTGGGCATGGCCACTGCTGATGCATTGCTGCATCGTGGCCAGGGCCGTGATCACCAGACGGTAGCGAAGTCACATAAGAACCACAAGAAAATCTGTCTCTGTTCCTATTGCCCCTTCTAAGCGGAGGCCTCGGGCGTATCGAACGTGATGCCTTGAATGTGATCTGCCGCACGCTGCCCTTGAGTGCGCGAGTTCGTGAAAGAGCGTGGCGTAGTACGACTCGCGAGAATGGAATCGCTCTGGAGCAGCAATACGTACGGTGTCAATCGACGGCAGGTACATGGCCGCCGATCCAGTGTGCATGATCAGCGGTCCGCCACGATAACTTGTGACGATCCGATCCGCCTCTTCAATAGGCACGAACGGCTTCACTACGATTTCCCCGGTCGCCTGATCTGGGGCGGCAATCCCTTCACACTGCTGGGCATTGAATACGTTGTAGTGACGCAGTACAGGGATCGTGATCTCTTCGCCAGAACGCTTCAGCTTCAAAATCGGCAACTGCTCTTCCAATTGACCGTTCCACATGGTCGAGGTACTTACACCGATAGAACTCCTGTCCTTTAAGCCATCTATTCGCCTCTCGCAATAGACTCGGCTGCCATTCACCGTCCTCTGGAACAACGGACATGCCGTATGCGATGCACACCGCATTACTCCGCATTTTCTGGAAGAAAAACGCGTCGCGGAGCTCCTTACGGTCTCTTATGAAATAGACAGTCTTCTCAAACTGTGTGAAGCCATGTTGCCGTACACATTCGGTGAGTACACGCAGAATTGCTCGCTTAACTTTCGGATACGCGTCTGCATCAGGCATGGGTAGAAATGCCGCATCCGATAAGGGATTTTGGCTTCCCGTATAGCTCAATCAAGTATGGTCCTCTAACGGATAATCAATGGCAACAAGATACCAAAAACTGCTTCAAGTTCACCATCCGATGGATTTTTCGGCAGTCAGATTCCACCAGCGGTGGGACTCGCCGCTGGTGGAAACTGCTACATTCTAATGTCGGTCGGTGAATCCAACCGACGCCTTTTTGGTCGGTCATTATCACCGACGGCGGTTTCCGTCAGGCTCGGGGTTGAAGGTCGAGTTCAGCTGCGACGACCTATCTCATCGACCATTCTAAACCCATGACCATTTGACCGTAGATGCTCCGTGACAATTTGGAATATCTCGTACTTCAACTCGTCGCCAATCCAATACCCTAGGATGTCACGCTTTTTCCCCTGCCACACTGAAAGGGTCACAATAGTCTCGGGTTCGTCGTAATCGACATGTTTACCAATCTCAACTGCCGTAATGTCAGCCGTACGCCACTTTTTCGAGCAGAGCCTCGGAAATCTCGTGAAGCAGTGATAGTACTCGACACTAGAAATCTCAACTCGCTCCTTACTGCTTCGCATCAACCATGTCGCAGGCATTCCAACGGCAACTGCGCATGCGATTACAAACGCTATGCAGCCTATTACGCTCCTAAAGATCCCGGGTTCATCCATTGCGACCTCGCAAGTCCAATAAACTGTCATGGCGACCCAAACAGCCCAAGACAGCGGGAAAAGGACAGTCAAAAATTTGCTCTTAGCGATACGCCTGTTATCCCATTCAACAATGAGCGTACCAGCTTCATCTACGCTCCGCTGAATCACTTGAGAGACTCCAAAACACGTTCATTATCTTCAGCTGTCCGGCCACGCGTTGTTTTTCGTGTAATGGTCGCGGCCCGTCGAGAATACTCTATCATTCCTCGGCTATCCACCATCGGTGGGACTCTTGTGGGACTCTTCGAAGGTGGAATCTGCCCTATCGGATTCCACAATAGAAGGTTCACTCCGACGCTGGTATCTCATAATGGGAATCAGCTGGAATGATGTACACGTATCCTGGTTCGGAGGGCACTATAACACGCTTAAGTCTTCGTTTCTGATACCGGGCATCTACTCGCCGTTTAGCCTTAGGTCTTGTCAATTGACGGCATCAAAACCCTAGCGACAGGTTGCCATGAGGAACTACAATTTTCGACATTGGCGTATGACTTCTGTCGCTTATTCGGAAGCAATGTTGAGAAATTCTAATGCGTAAGGTGTGGTTCGCCATCGCGGCTTTTTTTGTGCTATTGGTTCTATTGCAGAACTCTCGTTCAGGAAGGTCCCCATGGTATCGGTTCATCTCTGCCAATGACAAACTTTATGCTATCGAATATGCAAGCTCTTACGGCACCGAGCAGGGATTGTTCGTAACGCACGACCTGGGTGAAACTTGGGAAGCTTTCGAAAGCCCGAAGAATACGTGTGCACTGGCGGGAAACGGGAAGCAACTTGTTGCTGCAACATCCACTGGAGAGGTCTGGCACAAGATTGCGGACGACATACCGTGGACCAAGTTATGGCAATCTGCCACGGCAAATCCTTACTATTACTGTGTGCTTCTATCGAAGAGAGGTGATACATTCGTTGTCGGGAAGGACTCCATTCTCTGGATCAATGCAGATGGGAACTTGGAACATGAGTTCCCAAAACCATCAGGTATATCAGACCCAGAAGAACTGTTGGTCAATGCCTCCTTCGCAAACGATGAAGAGAAGCAACTCATAGTCGAAGCCAACCCATGCGACATTTACGTTCTTGACCTGGATAGTCGGAGTTTGAGTCCTTGGAATGATGTGGAAGGCGATGCACCACCTGATGTGAATGGGCCGGGGCGTGTCAGGCCAATGGGAACTCAGTTTCTTCTCAGTCACCCAAGTGGCATTCATCTTTCAGATAGTTTGCTTCAACCTTGGAAAATGTTGAATGCAGCGATTCGTCAGGACGACACTATTGGAGGTAACTTTTGCCGTGACCTCCACGGTCACAGCGATGCCGCTGAACAGTGGATTGTCGCTACTAACTCTGGAATTCAGTTGATGGAAGGAGCTGATGGGGTACGAACCATCTACACCGACAGACCAGGTGAACATTACTTGATTCGAGAGTTTACTCAACATGAGGGGCACTACTTCGTATCATTTGCCCGACTGAAGAATGGCTGTATGGGGATTCGTTTGACACCGGATTTGGCAACTTGGTACCCAGTCAGGAAGGCAACAGATTGACGGTTTTGCAATTGCCAACTCGTCGATCATGACATTGCGGCATACTACTCCGTGCGTACTGAAGAACTGCTCTGAAATTGGCTACCACACAGCTCGACTTGGCTTCATCAAGCCATAAGTTGCGCGCATCGAAGGGACTCACCTAACTTGGAATCTGCAGTTTGCCAACTGTGGTTCACGCTGATGCAGACTCTGCGTTGCTATGGTTCTCGTCTTCGTCGCTAGCGCGACGTGACCGAACCTGATGCCTAACGAACCAGACAAGACCGACGAACGGGATGCCCACAATCGTAATCGACCCAAGGTAGAAACCTACGACGTCAAAAGTTGTTTGCGGGATTCTCGGGTGGTCCAGTGCCTCCTGGGCGAGCAACCACTTCGATATCGGCACCCAGCAAGCCACAAATACCATTAACATCAATAGGTGCCAAATGCGGAATCTCATACAGTCCTCATAACGATGGGGCACGTCGTAAGACGATTCTACGGTAGCAGATTGAGCGAACTATGGCGAGCGAAACCACCCCAGCCTCATCGGTGGGGCTCCCAACGCAGGAATCAGCTACTCCCGAGCGCATAAAGAAAGCGGCACTGGGGTGGTGCCGCTTTCCTTCTATCATCCGGGCTGTCAGCAGCTTAGGGTAAAAGCCTCTTCTGGGCAATAGTTTGTGGATGAGGGATGGGTGGAATTAGCGCCGGCGGTGAACGCAGGTCAAAGCGGCCACCAACAGGCCCAACGTTGAAGGCTCAGGAACTATTGTCCCCCTAAGAACAAAGGCTCGGTCTTTCGGCCCAAGTCCTACGTCGACCACCCAGGGATCTGCATCAGCAAAGCGAACTCCTTGCCTAGCATCTGCAGGTGGGTCCTCCGTAGCCCACCACAAGAAGTTCGCCGTCTCATCCGTTAGTCCTGTGGCGACAACTGACAGCCAACCACGACCTGCCGGAAGCGACAGCCTTGGTACGTCAGCGGAAAACTCGTAGATGGGCCTTCCGAGGCTGCCAGTTGATGACGTAGGCTTCACGGCTGCGACCACGTCGGCGAATGATACAGGTGTGCCTGAAGGGGAACCGTTGTCGTCCGCAAAGAATCGTATGCCAAAATCTTGATCATCAAAGGACTCGTTCCTGACTTGTCCCCACCACGTTATGGAATTCACTTGTGCCGGGTGTGTTAAAGTGAAATCATCCGCTATTTGTTGTGTGAACCGTCCGACATTCTGAGAAACCAATCCTCGCGGACCTAACGTGGTTCGACTTTCGATTATCTCATCCAGAGCGGGCACCGTGGCTCGGGCTTGAATAGGGAGATTTGCGGCGAGAAAGATAGCGCTCAACGTCACGAGATCTCGCATGAAGCTTTCCTCCAGGTTTTTTGCACAATGGTAGAAATCACACAGGACAGCATTATTGCAGCTACCTTTGACCAATAGCAAACATTTTTGCTGTAGCTGTTGATTTGCCCCGCCGCAGCCGCACTAGCTAGAACGGCGGATCATCCGTCTCATCAGCCTCGACTGCACGAACGAAGTGCTGGTGGTGATATCCGTGGAGGTGTTTCGGTGAGGGGTGTTCGCACCTCACAGTTTCCACAAGCGGTGGGTTCACACCGATGCTGGAATCTCAGAATGGGAATCCGCTGAAGTGATGTGCAGATCAGGCCGTTTCAAAACCCGTCTGTAGACTACGCAAGCCGATAGCTTTTCAAACGTCGGCTTGTCGCTAGCGGCAAAGACAACGCCGTTATCAGAGCCAGAGTGCTCGGCTCAGGTATGGCGAGCTGGTAGATGTCTGTGAAAGACTCCAGAACTGCCGTTGCCGGTATGGACGGCGACCCCGTCCGAGGGTTAGTGATCAATCCAAGACTCACGTTCAGACGATAAATGGCTGGGCTGAAAGTGACCGAGTTATCGTCAAGGATACCGGAACTCGCAAAGCCGATTTGCGTTCTGCCAAGCACTCCTTGGTCATCGCCGAGGAATGCTGGATCGGCGAGCGTTCGGTTGACGACGATCTGTCCGACTCCCTCCGCAACAGCCGTCGAGACACTTCCCGTGATTTTCAATTGCGGATCGATCACCTCGACTTCGTAGCCAAGAATGGCCTCGTTGGCAGTAAAGGGTGACAGCAGCGCCGTATCAATATCCACAACAAAGCGTAATCCCACGTCCCCGGCGAGCAGAGCGGGAACGACGAGGATCTCCTCGACCTCTCGCATTTCGTCTTTAGCGGAGTAACGAAAGTTGCTGAACACCAACGGCCCCACCGAAATTGACTCGCCCGCCACTAAGTCGCTAAGCGGAACAGAGCCCGCGAATGCGGTGCCGTTCAGTGTGGCCAAGGAAATAAAAAGCAACGCCAATGGACGCAGTAACACAGGACACCTCCTGAGATCGGAATGCCTCATCCCTTCACTTATAATAGCCCTCTATTCGAGTCTAACGGCAACCCGCTAGTATTACCGAATTCTAGCGAAGCCACCCCTCATTCTACACAATTTCGGCAGAGTTAAGACGGACGCTAATAGCGGAGGTGGGACTCGCCGACGCTGGAATCGTCGAGCCAATTGCACGTTACGGGTTCACTCTAACGCGGGATAGTGACTGATGCTGCACTGAGGGATGCTCTGCTTTAGGCGAGTTAGTCCTGCATTAGTGAACGTAGTGTTCATAAGATCAAGAGAGCGGAGATTCTCAAGACATGCCAAGTCTTCGATCGATTCGTCAGAGAAATGTGAGCCTTCAAGCGTCAGTTCAGCAATGTATGGAAGCTCTCGCAAGACTTTCAAATCACTTTGCGTAAAGTTGGCGTCATCCAGTAATCCTACTCCAACAACCCGAAAGAAATAGTCGCAAGTACCTCTCTGCATCATCCACGCGGGCGGTGGCGGAGGTCGATTGTTCGGTCGTCTGTTGAACGTATAGGCTACGGAACCGTTTCTGCGAAAAATGAAATCAACTGCGTCACTCTGGCGTCTTGCGGCTGTGACCCACCACCCCAGCACGATACAGACTGTGCTGAGCAGGACAAACAGTGTCCTGAGGGAGAGTCTGACTCGGAAGTTCGGAAGTAGATTGCTTCGCTTCATTCTGGGTCGGGCGTGGCCGAGTTGCTGGTCAGAGCATGATACCTATCCACGTATCTTTACCACCTGCGCGGAATTTCATACATGTCAATTCCACCCGAGGTGGGACTCGCCGCTTTTGGAAACTGGATTCCGAAGAAACTGCGCAAGCCGGTGAAGCTGAACACATTTGCGCAATTCCCGGTAATCGCGTTTACCTCGTTAACCACCACCGAAAGGCCGACCGGCCTGCGCCTTAGCGGCAAGAAACCCTGGCCACCACTAAACCGCGGTTCAATCCAGAGCCTAAATATTGGTGACATCTCCCAGGCTCCAGAAGCTTCCTAGCTTCATCGGCGTGTGCAGTTCTTTCGGAATCCAGGTTCCACAAGCGGCGGGACTCGCCGCCGTTGGAATCTGCGAGTTCCCAAGGTTCCTCAGCGTTTCACGACGTTGGACTCGGATGATGAGAACTCGGTTCCGCGACGGCCCGTCGCAGCAGTAAGACTCGAAAGCCACTCGCAGCCAAGGTGCCCCCAATTACACCAAAGCCAACCGTCGTATAGATCAAAGTACTCGGATGCCGAAAATCCCCAGCGTCAGGTGTAACCAACCATAAAACGAACCACAAAACACCGACGCCGACAATGCCTGCAATCACCGCTGCCAGCCATAAAGACGACCACTCTCGAAGGGATTGAGTGCAAAGGCGGGTGACGATAACCGAAAGGGAACTGAAGACTAGAGGCACAATCAGGAAGCAGTAGAAAATGCATAGGTCTATCCAGCGTTCAATTTGGTCTGACAGCAACTCAATTGTCGTTAGCATTGCCGCAAAACCCATCGTAATCAGCAACAGTGTTTTGCTGTTGAACTTGTACTGCAAATCAGTTGTAGATTCCTTGCGGACATCCATTCGAACTAGTCCCAGGCTATTATGGCTGTCTTTGCGACCGACTTAATTGGTCGGTTTTGCAATACGGCAAACCGCTCGCAAGCTTCGACATCCACGATGCGGTTTGCTCCCATACGCCAGAACCGCCTTGACTGAACGCTCCTGAAAACACCTTGCCCGCTTCATCGATGTCACACTGTCCGTCCAGCAGGTCATGGACTGCATCCACCACCTGCTCGACTACTTCGACCTGACTCGGGTCACGTAGGTATTGTGCCGCACATTTCTTTTCGTGGTCCCGACCGAACGTAAACATTGATATTTTCGCAGAGAATTCGATTCAAATTTCACGCCCGTCGTGGCCATTCTCGAGGAGTATAGCTGTTCGGCAAAGCTGTGGCCATTTGCCAAGGCCGGAGTCACACTTGGGGCAGAAACGGCACTCTCGAATCTGCATCGGCCAAAATGACCGACGCGGATTCAGCGAATCGCTTGCACGCGTCGAATTCATCGTCCTGTGTAGTTTTCTCGGAATCCAGTTTCCACAAGCGGAGGGACTCTTCTCGGGTGGAATCAGCCAGGAATCTTGGCGGTAGTTCAGCTCCTTTTCAGGTTGGCTAATTCTCGGAGACTCCTCGATTCACAGTTAGGCCCCTACTCTAAGGATGCACGGAGTTTGAAGGTCGCTTCTACGAGATCGAATCCTGGCTGAACATGCTGTTGTGTCTCGCGATCGAAAAACTCAGTGACAGTAAAGCTGAGATCGTCAGAGGTATGGCAAAAAATCCGTACAACACATGGTTCGCCAACATATTTGCCCACGAGTTGCACACCCACCCCGCTGTATTCTCCCCAAGTATCAAAAGAAGTCTTGTCTGATATCTGAACGAACTCGCTGTAGTATTCAAGCGAGTTCTGAACGTTCTCCTGCGGCGAACCATCCGTCCGACAGATGTCGAATAGTACGTATGAAAATCCGGGCGTATCGATACTAAAGTATCGGTCGATGTCGAAGTGCTCGTCACCTTCTGCAATCTTCCAGTTCCCTGGATACTTCAATTGGAAGTGATCTCTTGAAACGGATTTTGATTCCGTCACGTCGGCAGGTTCTTCATGTGACATCGCAACAGCGAATAGTTCCTTGCCAAAATCAGTGGAGTATATGCCAATCGCGAAACTTCCAACTAGGCCAAACGGAATCAGGATCATGATGGTCATGGCAACTGTTAGTTTGCGATTGCTCATCACCATGGTTTTTCGATCTGGCAGTAAAGCCGCTTCTAACGATGCACGTTATAAAGACAGCAAGCCTCGAAACAGTCGCATCGCTTAGAGCGCGTTTAGCGGAGACTAGCTTTAGCACCCGCTCAGAACACCGTCTATCAGGCGTTCGGGAGATCACCGATTCGCTTTGCCTCCCGACGTCAGTGCATACACTGATGCTACCCTTTTCACCACCTCATAGTTTGGTCGACATCGCTGATTAAGCTTCGAGTGCTCAAAGTGCGTAAGCTGCAGACGCGTCATTCAAAACTCACAGGCCCACTTCGGCCGCGTAAAGCAGTGACTCTCCACCTTGTCGGTCGGAAGTCTGGGCAAAGGCGAAACCGCTCGCACTCCCGATGCTTTGTTTGTAAGTAAAGGTGCCATCCGCCATCACTACGGCGCGCCCACTGAACAGTCCGGATAACTCAACGATAAGTCCTTCGACAACGTCGTCCCCGTCTTGAACGGATCCATAGACGGCCCAGATATCGTCCTTAATAAATGCAGGAGTCAGGTCAACAATTATGGGAATACTATTGACATAATCTACGTCCACCGGCAACTCAGCACGTACGGCAAGCCCGCTGGAGTCGGTTGCTTGGACAACAATCCTATTTCTGCCCCAACCAGTATCCGCTGGATCGAGCACGAGTTCCCCCGCACCAACATCAACAGTAACCGAATCGAACAGACTGTTATTGGATTGACTGACAATAGTGTACGACAGCTCGGTATCTGAGTCTTCTAGGTCGTCAAATACGTCATGCAAGGAGATTCGCGTTTCGCTGGTGCGGTCGGTGATCGTGGCAAGTTGGAAGCCGGTTGTTGTTGGCGCATCAAAGCTCACGCCTAGGGGCTCTCCCATAGGAAGAGTGGCAGACTCATTGTCAATTACCGCTTGGACATCCGAGCTGTCGATGAGACTGCTGCCGTCATTATCGACCATTGGATCGTATCCCGCATCGTTTATGCTCAATCCTACGGAAGAGATCGTGACGAAGTAGTCGAATTGATCGACCAACCCGGTCGCATGGTGGTCGCCGCTGATCGTATTGAAGCGAAATTCAAAATCGCCGCCGGCACTTCCACCGCCGGAGGGATAGATACTCAATTCATCGAGCCATTCACCGTCTAGGACATTACCCTCCAGGTCAGCCACGGGGTGAACTCCATCGCCATCGAGATCGAGATGAACCCGTTCTTCTTCAGCGAGTGCGGTCGCCAATATCCATGTTGCTCTACTGAACTCCGGGTCATAGAAGAAATCGTCGATTGAGTACCATTCGTTGACGACACCGCTAATGGACAGATCATGGGCCTGAACATCGACATCCTCTGAGAATGCGATGCTAATGCGATTGATACCGCTCCACGGAATTGGGTTTGATTGCAACGGCGAGCCGACAGGAATGGAGTATCCATCCGAACCGAGGCCGCTGCTATCCAGGTAGCTAAAGAACTCCCCATCCCAAGAGGTACTTGATACGCTGACATCAGTAACGGTGGGAGGCGAGATACTGAGTAAGCACCTGCTTTCCAGTTTCTCAATCGAACGCACGTGCTTAGCGTTTTGTCCATGATTGGAATAAGATCGCCGAAACATATGGTGTCACCTCCACGCGAAAGAAAAGTGCGGAATGCGCGCTACGTGCGTGTGGCGCACAGGGGAGGTGAGACACCACGCTCCTTTAGGATGGTCGAATTTAGGAACGCCAACCGGACAAATAAAGATTGAAAGAACGCGATTTTCTTACGCGATTCAGATGGTGAAGAGCTTGAACTTCCGTCACCTTGCCGCGCTGGAGTAGATCTGCGCGATGAATAGACTCTGATTCTCGATCGCCAATATCTGGCGGCGAGCTGATACGCTGGCTCACGTCTTGAAATAGTTGACGCATTGCAGCTGACTATGCAAGCTCAGATGGTGACCGCGACCGTTTCGCTCCGACTGCGCCGTCAGCCAAAGTTGCTCGCAACGCACTAAGGATGTGCCTTCGATGCATTTGCTGCGGGCCCTCTGGAGCATGTGGCTGTCGAGAGAATTATCCGTTCGGATCTCGACAGTCGTCGAACTAATGCTCGCCTTCCAAGGGGTCCAAGAACCGCGGAAGTGGTTCAGAAATCGGCGCAGCTTCCATGAGTACACTTGCTTGGTTGGCTTTACGCTCATCCATCAAGCCGAGTTTCGCCAGCGCAGCATAGTAGTCGTGAATCGCGTGACATACACTTGCTCGTTCCGCCGCATTGTGTTGCAGCCATTCCACGTGCTCCTCCGCCGCGGCTAGAATGTCGGGTTCAAAACGGCGATGGTGTTTGCGATAGAATGTAAATGCGGTCATCCTGATCTGTGTCGAATCTGGGTTGAGCTCAAGCGCCTCAAGTAGCAGAGGTTCGGTCAATGCAATACGCTCAGCAGTCGTTGCCGGCTGAGAAGTTAGGAAGTACTCCAGAATCAGGTTATTCAAGACCGCTAGATTCCTGAAGCCGTTCCTCATCGCCGCTTCGTACTTGGTGGCTGCGAGATCAGGCATGTCAAGCAAATGAAAGTTGTAGCCTTGATAAGCTGAGATCGCCGCGTCTGATGATGTGCGGCTAAGTTCCAACAAGTCCACTTGGGCGGTTTGGTAGTCATGCGCTTCGTTGTAGCATCGAGCACGGAGCAGTCTTGCCTCCGCGTAACTGGGATCAATAAGCAGCGCTTCACTAAGCAGTGCAATGCTGTTTCGCAGGTCGCCTTCCTCCCTTGCTGCGTACGCGCGCGCGTACAGGCGTTGTTCTGGTGGAGGCATCGAGGCGTAGGCATGGGCCAACCAAGCGGTCAGGCTGCACAACAAAATCAGTAGCGCCGCTGCCATCCGTGGACGCTGGCGGATAACTCGCCGCCCTCGTACTAGCGGTCTGTGATACTGCTGAAGCTGGTCGACCACTTGCTGCATCGATTGGGGACGCTCATGCGGTTTCGCCGCCAGGCAGGAATGGACGAGCTTCGCTAACTCGGGATCAATGCTGGATGAGCTTTGATCAATTCTGCGGTAACCTTGCTCCTGAAGTTCCAACATCCCACTTGCGAGCGATTCGACGGTACCGTGCGTTGCATCCGGCACGTAGGGCGGTTTACCGGTGAGTAACTCGTAGAGCACGGCGCCAAAAGAGTAGATATCGGCAGTGAAGTTTTGCTCCGTTATCAGCGGTTGCCCGTTACCAGCAAGTACGGCTCTCAGCTGTTCAGGAGCCATATAGGCAGGTGTCCCACCAAAGCGACCTTCCCGCGAGTGACTGCTTCGACTGAGATTGAAATCGAGCAAATAAGGGCGACCCTGTGGTGAGAGCAGGACGTTCGACGGCTTGACGTCGCCGTGAATAATGTTGTTGTCATGTACAAAAGCAAGGGCCGACGCCAGTTCCGCTGCCAAACGCACAATGCGGCCTGTGTAGCAACCGTGATCATTCAATGAATTGCTAGCCGGTTCGTGGTCGAGTGCCAAGTAGTCAGGCTCGCTCATCCAGAGTTGTGCTGCTTTTTCGACGTCCGACCCTTGCGGGACCGCTCCGTCCCTAAAGGCGAGCGCAATCAGATCCACGAGCGTTGAGCGGCCAAGGTACGGCATGCATAGGAAACTGACGCCTAGATGGGCATCGTAGTCGGCCCAATGGATGGGCGTGATATTCGGGTGACGCAGCATTCCTAGGTGCAGCGGCTCATTGGCATCCGGGCCGGCGACAACCTTGAGAACAACGCGTTTGTTGCCGAGGTTATGCTGTTCACACAGATAAACCCTTCCCGATGCTCCGCGGCCCAACTCTTCAAGCACAGAAAAATGTAAGAACTGGTCACCGGCCGACGGCCACTGTACCTCTTTCAGTGCAGCTAAGGCTTCAGGATTGGCGTCGAAGAACGCCTGCACCTCGAGGCGATGCAGGATGGACTGTGCGAGGGGGTCGCCAAGCCAAGTATACTTGCGACAGTAGCTGTCGAGATCTAGTGACTGGAACGCCTGCCGACTGTCTTTTTGATACTCTTCTTGAGCAAGACTAAGGATGAGTGTTTTGTGACGGTTAAGAGCATCCGCATCAATCTCAGTCGCCGGGATTACGCCGCGATGGCGAGCCTTCCAGTACTCACGAATCTTGGCAGCCTCACTGGCTTGGTGATCATTCGTCTCAATGGGTTCGGTGGAACCCAAACTTGCAATGATCTTGGCGGTCGAGGCGGAATCGTTCATTTACAAAAGAACTGTTTGATGATTCGATCAACGGTCCTGCGAGCTGTCCTCTCGCTGATACAGAGAGTTTCCGCAATCGACTCATACGTTTCTCCCCGCGCTCGCATCGTGACGATCGCCTGATCACGCTCATTGCTAGATTCAACGACTTGCCGCCAGCAGTCCTCTACCAGCAAGGCCTGGCTAGGAAAAGGGTCGTTCGTGTACAGCGATCCCTTCGGTGGCCGATCCGATCGACTCGCATCATTGTCGGCGAGTGCGGTCTCGGCGACACCACGTTCGGCGTAAACGTTTCTCTTCCGCGACGAGTAGTGACGGTGCTTGTCGACGACCTTGTACTTGGCGACGGCTGCGACATAGCCTAGGAAATCGTCGGGACCGGCAAAGCGAGGGAGTCCTTCGGGCATCAGTAGCAGCGAGGCCCAGATAGATTGCAATAGGTCTTGAGAGTCGACTTTGGAGCGAATCACGCGCGGAAGCGATGCCCGCACGACATTCAGGATGTGAGGGCTGTACACTTTCGTCAGCTGCCAGGCCGCTTCTTCTGAGCCGCCCATCATTGCTTCGACCAGCTCCGCAAATGTCTGGCGATCATCACTCACCGCAGTTCACCATCTCCCCCAAAATTAATCTCATGATCTTTCGGTTTTGTTTGTCCGGTTGGTGGTCCTGGTTTCGACTACTTTCGGGAGACAATCCTCGTCTCGACCATTGTAGACACTGGCAACTCTCGTTGCCACGTGCGTAAGTCCTTAAAAAGCACAGGTTTATGAGCATCGACGAAGAGATAATCGCATGAATTGCGATGAACCTGCCTAGGCTCGCACAATAGATGACTCGACACACGTCTCCACCGATTGATCGCTCAGCTTCAGCCGCCATCCTCATGCATGAGCTGCTTGACGCTGATCTGTTCGAGGAGTCGCTCGCTGCCCGCAGGGTGATAGAAGTTGTACTGTGTACTCATCGGTTGGATCTTTTTGAGGAACACTGTGAGCGGTCGCCGGTCGCAGTCGCATTGGTCGACATAAGCCCCCCAGATCACGCGGTCTGCGAACTCAGCCGTCGCCTTAAGAGCTCAGGATCTGTGAGAACGTTCGTGTTCTTGGATCGAAATTATCGAGGATTCCGTGATAAGTTTGCCAGAGACCTAGGAGCAGTCTACTGCTGTCGGAATCACTCGCTAGCGGCGCTCACGAACGCAGTTATTCAGCTCTCGATGAGCGGGAAATTGCTGGAGCACACTGCCGAATCCATTCGCGCCGCTCACATGCTACACCGTTTCGACGACCGAACGGGGCAGCTTACCAAGCGAGAGGTTCAAGTTTGGTCTCTAATTGCGCAAGGCCATTCAGTGTCCAGCTGTGCAGAACTTCTAAATCTTGCGGAAAGCACCATAGACAACCACAAGTCGAGGTTGATGAAAAAACTCGATATACACAAAGCCACACAGCTGGCACGTTTGGCATATAAGTGCGGACTTGTGGATCCCTATTTGTAACCAGACTTTTGGGTCGCGCTACGACAAAGACACCTCAGCGTCTCGGAATCGCTGGTGTTGCCAAGTGCGAAGTTCCCACCGTCACGAGCCATATCAGTTCCCCGTGTTACCGTCAGCTCTGTGACCTAGACGACCATGGACTTCGGCTCGTATTTCGTATGCGACCGACCGTACTGAAGCGTCGCAAAACGCCATCTCGAACGTAGATGGATGTGCGCTACCGAATCGTGCGAAAGGGAAAACAGCTGTGGAGCCTTCGTCGCCATCGCGTAGTGGCCTAAAGTAGCGTATCTCGTTGCCGAAAATTGTCTCTGCGGTGAAACGATGAGTGTTGAGTGAGTAGCCCGCGAAAGGAGAATTATCATCTCCCGGCGACATCCCAGTTTCGTAAAAGTCGACTCTCAAGTGTTTCTCACCAACTAAGTAGGTATGACTCGTGCCGTCTTCGATATTCCTCATCGAGACCGCTTGCCGGAGATGGGAAATTCCTGTGATGTCGGTGACGTTCAGAGTAGCTGAGCCGTTAACCTCCCACCATTGAGCCGTTGCACCCTCTTGCAGTGAAGGCGGGCCTGTGAAGCTGAAAACTTTAGATGCCCCGCCGTTAATCGCATAGTCTGTCCTGCCCGTCGACCGAACTAGTCCGTACGGTTTGGGTTCTACGGCGTAGCCCTTAGAAACTGTCCACAATGATAGTGGCCGCCGAGTCGGGCAATTCAGCACAGGAAGAGCCGTTTGCAGTCTCTCGGAGTAAGCGGCATTCATTTCTGGTGACGCCAAATCACTTCCACCCAGCTCGTGCAGAGCCCACTGCTCAAGCTGGGGCAAGGTATTGTAGATCCAGCCTCCGGGCTGATTTTTTTCGCACCCCTGGGCTGGAATGCCAACCCAGCCCCGGCCCCAACCACCATACGGAAAGTGAGTCTTGGCATCGTGGTGTGCTACGATTGCAAGCGCAAGCTGTCTGATATTGTTTCTGCAAGTAGCCTTACGGGCAGCTTCGCGTGCAGCCTGAACTGCGGGGAGCAGCAGTCCAATTAAGACGCCAATAACCGCAATCACGGTCAATAATTCCACAATCGTGAATCCCGGTCGTCGGATCTGACGACTTCGTGGTTCGCTCGAACTTATCCATCTGGTCAACCTGGCCAGGCACATATCGACTCTACCCGCAGAATGTCATTCGACAAATCGGGCGTCAGTCAATCTGTCGGCGGACAGATCGGCAGCGCCAGACACAGTTTAATGAGATAGCCATACCGCATAGCAGCAGCGTGTCGCTCTCAGGAATTACCTCGAGCGATTCAATAGGCGATGCGATCGACGTTCCATATCTGGATTGCCAGATCAGCAGGTCTGTATACGCACGAGCGTTCTGCTGCCAATTAAGAAGGTCACTTCCGTCGACATCTCGATCACGATCGAAATCTCCAGGAACTTCTCCTCCGTTAGGCACATACGTGTAGTAGACCGAGTCGGTCACTCCGCTACCTAAGAAACCTTGTAGCTGTTGCATACCAAAGAAAGCCTCTGTCCCAGAATCGGCGAACAACACCTCTTCCAATGCCGTTGGGTTATCGATACTAGCACGGGATGAAAACCCTGTGGAGAGGTTTTCAATTGAAATCTCTCTGGTTTGCCAAGTATCGATCGCGGTGTATTCGGCGATCCAGGTGAACCTCAGTTTGTCAGAAGCAAAGTCGAGGAGTTCGCCAGAAAAACCATTGCCGATTCCTATATCCGCAGCATTCACAATTAAGGCGAACGGGTCATCCGCACTAACCACACTGCTCCTATCAAGGTTGCTATAGACTTTGAGCAAACCAGAACCTGCGTTAGAGTAGTCGACTTTTATACCAACCTCTGGCACAGATTCGCCGTTTGCGTAGTTTGGACGGACACCGGATTGGAGCAACCCAACTGACGGGGAAGCGTCCACCACGAATGAGTACACATGGGAAATCGTTAATAAGTCACCGATCTCAAACCCATTTCCGATCGTTTCACCACTACCGCTGCCGCCCGCGAATCCACCCGTCGCCCCCTTGTGGAACAGGTTTCTGCGAGGATCACCAGACCGCGTCACTGTACCTGTGTCGGTGGTGTCAACAATCGCGCCCAAATGACCTAGCCACGTGCCCTCAGTGCCGTTTTGGATTGATTGAAATTGAAGCTGGCCGTTGTAGTACCCTTCAGCAGCAACGAAGTCCGTATCAAGAATTACATCGTGTCCGCCTGCAACGTTAATCGCCATCAGCAGTGCCGACACCATCGGAAACCAGCTAGTGGATATGCGAATCACCGCGGGCCTTGTCGGGCGTTGCCCGACACTTTGAGTCAATGCAGAGTGGCGATGGTACTGGGTACAATCAGTCGATGCCGTCATCGAGTGTATCTTCCTCCGACTTGACATTTCCGCTGAACGCCCTTTCGTCGGATGAGAGCGATACATCAATTGGATTCCTCGACAAACAGCAATTCGAGACACCACAGCCGTTCACTGTCAACAGAAAGTGCAGGCTACGACTAACACCAAATTAGCTCGGCCACCAAGAAATCTCAATCATTCCTGAGAAACACTAGGAATTCGTCCCTATTATGCTAATTGGGTTTGCAGCCTGCGCGCAACGGCAATGGTCAAATGGAAACGCGATTTGGCTTTCCGTTAATGAGTTAATGAACTGTGTGTCACTTGAGCGGTAAATGAGAAATGTGGGCAGCTACGAGGCTCCCACCCGATACAGAGTTGCATTCTGCGGTTTTGGAGATGGCGCTGGCTGTTGGCAATTAGACGTCCTGGCACAGGATTCGGCTTTACTTCAGTCTGGCCCGCTACGACCAAACAGCACAGTCTCTGAGTGCATTCACTTCATGCTGCCAGAGCTGGTTGCCTTCCCGCAACGCTATCGCCGTTGTTGGCAACTCTGCTCTCGGTGCGTGCACGGAAACTGGCGCAGCGTTGGCGCTGCAAACCATCGGATCATTCTAGAGCACATGGCTGACGGTTCATACTGCTCCCGTTGATACTGCCTGCAACTATTGTTGGGAAGACACCGATTCTTCGAGCAAAAACTAGAGTATATACCCCTATTTTCTCTGAATCGCCCTGCGGAGGTTCACTTGAACGTGCACAATTCCAACAGAGTCATTTTATCGGCCGACCCCAGGGTCACTGCCCCGTACCCTGGGGTTGGCCACGACATCGGGAGACAATGTTGCACCCCGACCCCACACCAAGCCTGCGACAGATCATCCGTCTCACTAGCGTCGACTGCCCGAATGAAGAGCTGGCCGAAAAACGCGGTCTGGCTGCGTCACATGCGACAATCACCGAGCGAGATTCATGGCGAAGTTGGCACCGCCAAGGCGGCAATCTCACCCTACCGGAACTTGAGTCCCGTTTCTCGCATCGATAACGGACAATTCGCCCTCCGAACAACGTAGCACTGGGCGGAAACGGGATGGGTCGCACCATTCTTTTGGCACTGCTGTCATCAGTACGATACCTGCTACCGGGTCATCGCAGGCGCAACTGAGGTAGCTCGTTCTGCCAGGAACGGTGAACAGCTAATCCGATCCACCAATTGCTGACCGATTGCCGCCGACGTCTTATCAAAGCCGTTGACGGCGCTGCTGGAGAGGAATAGGAAGGCGACCGCAGTACCGTCGACTGAAATCGGGAGTGTCAGTGAGGACCTGAAGCCTTCACTCACGATGAGGCGTGTGGAGTCGGATCCAGAGTGTTGTCGAAGGTACTTGGGAAGGTCGTTTAGGACACGAGGGCGACCGGTGCCAGCGATAAAACGGAGCGATGACGAGGAAAGCGGGGCAGCGTACCCGCCCGTCAACAGTCCAGGTTTCTCTGAATGATACCAGTTTGCCGTCACAAGATCGGCTTCATAATCGATTCTCGCAGAACCCATCCGCTGGCAAGAGATAAAAGGCTGGATTTCATCATAAACGAAGCCCAACAGATCATGCAGTGGCACTCCGCTGCGCGCCTTCTCTTCCACGGCCGCAAGAAAGGAGTTGAGCTCGTGATCCCAAGAGTTGTCTGCGGGCAGTGCCGTAGCTGCAGTTTCAGGCGTTGAGCTTTCGATCAATGGCGTTTCACTGTCAACATCATGTGCCGCAAGGCTAAGCGTCTTGGAATGCGACTGTAGGATTTGCAACTCTAGTTGCAGCACTCGCACGTGCTCCGTAAGTTCACCGAGCAGAACGGAAAGTCGTTTGTCACCCAGGGTGCGATCAAAATCGACCAATCGCGCGCGTAAGCTGCTCAGTTGAACGATGCTACGTTTAGTCGATTCTTCCATTTCAAAGATAGACGCTTTCCAGAGCTGCACTACCTTATTAGTGGATTGATCGACTTGCTTCGGGATCCTGAAGCATCCAAGCAACAGCCCTAGAAGGAACATCAACACACCTTGAACCGCCACTAGCAGTAGGATCTCCCAACTCATAGCAGTCGCCCTCGACGTGATTGGTTGCGGACATCGCCGGAAGCAGGATGGGTACAGCTACATACTTTCATTGCGTGACTCTACTTCGAGCCGCGGAACTTCCACTGGCTCATTGCAAGCTGGGCATCTCACGGTGTCAGTAGTGCCGCGATCGAGAACAGTGAATTCCCATTTACAGAATCCGCATTCGACTTCGGTAATCATGCTATGCCCTTGGTAAAAAGCGTTGGGGTCACTTGAGCAAAGCTAGGTTGCACAATGCGGCAGCTCGAGGCTATTCAGGGTGTTTAACACCTATCCAAATTGCGGCTACCTTCAGACCTGTTCGGCACAATCGATACGAAGTGTCGATGCCATACAGTTTCTGACAGTAAACACGTACACAAGAGAGAGGGACACCCATAGCTAATGGATGCCCAGGTTCTTCGTCTGATGACTGTAGCCCTTGGCCACCAGTCAGTCTCGAACGTGCAAGATTCTCCCAATGCAAATGACAGAGTATAAGGGCCCGCAAGTCCACGCCAATGCGAATGGCAGATTCTTTAGTTCGCACTGTTGCTGCGATAGGATGTCGGAGGGTAATCTTGTGATTGCGCCACAACGGCCACTCGGGTCGCTTGTCTCAAAAGGACGAGGTGTAGTCAATGTGGCTGGCTGTCATTTGCGGCTCTCACCCAGACCATGAAGAAGTAATTCCTATGAAACTTAGAAACTTGGCACTGGCGGTCGCATTCGTGTCCGCAGCATCGCTTGCCCATGCATGGTCCGAATGCGGCCACCATATTATCACCCTCCTGGCGTATGACCGACTAGAACAGCACGAGCAAAGCAGACTGTTTGAAATACTCGAACAGCACCCGCGTTATGCTGAGGATTTTGAACCTTCACCCAAGATCAAAGACGTGAAGCGTTGGAGAATTGGTCGCATAGGCTATTGGCCGGACATCGCCCGCAGCCAACCGAAGTACAACCGACCAACGTGGCACTATCAGCTTGGTGCTAACTTGGTGATCGGTGACAAGTCCAAAGTGACAGTCCCCCAGTCACCATTTCAGGTGCCCGAGGATGCTACGCTCGAAACTCAGGAACTCTACATCGCTCAGGCATTCACGCTGTGCCTGGGCGTTGCATCCGATAACACGAAGCCTGCGGCGGATCGCGCACTTGCCCTCTGTTGGCTTGCCCATCTCGCCGGTGATGCTCACCAGCCTTGCCATGCAGGAAGCCTGTACGCTGAGACGGTGTTTCCCGACGGAGACCGTGGAGCCAATCGCATCAAAGTTAAGCAAGGACGCAACTTGCACGCCCTGTGGGACGGCTTGCTCGGTGGCCGCTTTGACGAGGGCGACGTGAAGAGACGACTCGCTGCGATTAACGCAGACGAAGAGATGCCCGCACGTGCGAGGCGATACGATGCGCTCGACACGGCGATTCGCTCGGAGTGGTTGGCGGAGAGTGAGAGGTACGCCGTGTTCTGTGTGTATACGAAGGAAGTCTTACAGCCTGTGAAAGCCGTGCAACGGGGACTCACCGAAGAGGTGCCCGCCATCGACTTGTCCGACAAGTACCTGGAAACTGCCGGGCGCGTCGCGAAAATGCGGGCTTTTCAAGCCGGTTTTCGATTAGCAAAGTTCTGGAAGTTTGCCTTGAATGATGGCGTCGGAGCCGACCAGTAACTGCCGTGCTGCCAAAGAGTGTGTTGCCGGGGATTATTTTTGACCCCGATTCACGACAAAGAACACATAGACCGTTACCAATACGGGGACGACGCACATGAAGATCAACACTCCCCCGAGATTTCTCTCGTAAGTGAACACCCATGCCGCAACAATCAGTGAAACGGTTGTCAGTAGGATTAGGCCGTGACGAAAGCTTGGTCTGCGGTCCCTGCTCATAAATTGTTCCCGCTCTATGCTTCCGCTAACGAACCAGAACGTAGTGGCATGGCTTTTGGCTAATCGCGTACCAGCGGGGCTATTTTACCAAAGCTGCAAGAAACTGAGCTGCTCCACTGCTGTATCAACGCTCGCATCATCCGACTCGCTGTTCGATGGGCTCTCAGTTTCTGCCAAGTAGGCAGCCGCGCGCAACGCTCCACTACTGGCAGCTATGTTCACGGGATAGCTATCACTCCAGATCGCCAGATCCGAATCGTTAACGAGCTGATCGTTGTTCGCGTCGCCGTCGACTTTTGTCGCGACCACTTCGCCGAACCCACGTTGCCACAGCAAGAAGTCGAAACCATCGACATCTTCGTCCCCATCGAAGTCCGCAGAGTCGGGTACAAAGCCCGGAGAACCCACGTCGCCCGTTGAGAACGTTGGCCCCGCCGCGAATGCTGCATCATCAATGCCATCGCTAGAACGCGCCCAGTTCGCTGCGACGTTGTTGTCGGCCAACAAGTCTAGCAGATAAATACTCGCCCCCTGTGGCGAGTCGGATGGCCACCCGTTCGCATCGTCGAAGTTCACCAAGTCTCTCTGCAGCCCCAGGTCGTCCCGCAGTTCCAGAATCTCATTCACATCGCTAGGACTATTGGCCAGATTGCCCCACGGTATGCCAATGACAAGTGCAGCAGCAGGAACCGACCATTCACTCCGAAAGGTTGCGGCGTCGGTGTACTCTTCATCGAAGAGAACAGCCGCCTGGTTCGGCTCCAGTATCGTGTCCGCTGGAATCTCGCCCCAAGTCACGGCATCTTCATCATCAAACCTCCAGCGCCCGATATCAGTAGTTGCTGACCCCGTGTTGACGATCTCGATCCACTCGGCAATGCCCGGCTCCAGCTCTTCGGAGTCCGGGTTGTACATGATCTCGCTAATCACTACGGACGGTGGGATAGCTACTTCATTGTCGATGACGTTGGCCACGATGTTGCCAATCGTGAGCCCATCGTAGGCGAGATCCGAACTCATTGCCGTGTGGGTAATGACGGAAGTATGATCGCCCTCCAGATCGTCATCGTCCACGGCAGCGACGGTGATCGTCTGCGGAATCAGTGCGTCGGCAATTGTGAAGTTCAGCACGATGGCAACTCCCGCACCCGCACCGAGATCAGTCTGGTCGTCTGGGTCGACCGTAATCGAAACCGGTTGTGTCGGAAGGGTGTCCAGTGCTAGTTGGTAACTGTCGACGAATCCGCCTTCCTCGACATCAACTCTGGTGGCGCTTTGCAGGATTAGCACGCCCGCAGCAGGCGGCTCGTTGAGCTCACCCGGCGTGGGTAACTGCGAAACGTAGGTGTCCGTCTGTCGCGGGATACCACCGTCGGGAACCCGTGAAAGGGAATCGAAGTCTTTGTTGCCACCACCGTTTTCGTTGACCTGGGGCTGCCCAGCCTCAACTAGGACGGAGAGACCAAGATCATCCGGTTCATCGGTGTCGTAGATGAGAGCATCCAGCAGATTCGTTGTCGTCAGTGGATCGCCCGGTGAAATCGAACCTTCATAAAGGGCTACTGCGTCCGCCCCGTTCTGGATGAAGTCGCCAGTAAACACGGGAAAGTCTACATTGGCCACACTGTTGCTGCCAATCACAAACAGCCCATTACTGTCTGTTGATTGTCCGGTGAGCGAAAACGTCCGGTAGACTTCGTCCGTTGCTCCGTTAATCAGAGCGACGGTCTTGCCCGTGAGCGACACATTGCCGACGCCACCGTCGTAGAGCTCGATGAATTCCAAGGCGTCGACTCCCTGCGTATCGGAGTCGACTTCGTTGATGACAATCGTCGGGTCGTCATCGTCAACGATCGTAGCGCTCACACTCGCAACACTCAGACCGTCGTAATCGGTATCGGCACTGGCGACGCTGTGCGTAATGAGCCCGCTGTGGTTTCCTTCGCCAGTCAGGTCATCGAAGGCGTCGACGACAACGGTTTGCGGGGTCAGGGCGTTAGCGGGCGTGAAGACGAGCTCTGTAGTCAGGCCGGTATCGAGCTGCGAGTCGGGTGAAATCGTGACCGTCACGTTTGCAGACGGCACCGTATCGAGCACGACGTTGTAGGTGTCGTAGATGCCGCCTTCGACGACTTTCGTCTCGCTGCCGGTCTCACGGATCCGCACAAATGGAACGGATGGAATCGTTTCGTAGTCGGCAACAATCGGCAGGTGGTCGCTGGCGTTGGCGAGCGCCGTTAAGACTCCCGGGTCGGCACCGGTTCCAGTCGTGATCGCACCATCGAGCGTGTGTGATCCATCATTACCGAACACCCGATAGGAGTTGTCCACGTACTCAATTCCGACACCGTCGAAAAACTCACCGCTAGCGAATTGCAGATCAAAGCGATCATCCATCGCGTTGCGTGGGTTTTGAGTATGCAGACTCTTGAAGGCGATATTCTCCGACCAGTTGCCTGGCGCGTCGGCGACATCCTGCACTTGGCCTGCACCACTGGCAGTAAAGTTATTCCACGCCGATTCAAAACTATCCTGCATGTTGAAGTCGCCAACAAACAACACCGGCGTTCCCTCGCCCAACAAGTCGGCGTCATTGCGAAGTATCGCGGCTTCGGCACCGCGAGTTGCTTCGTCCGATACGGTCGTTCCGCTCTTCAAATGCACGCTGTAGACGAAAAAGTCACTTTCGCCAAACGTATCAAAGGGTCGGAACTCGCCGCGCAGAATCGTATGAGTCAGTGATTCCGGCTCGACTTCGACGGTACTGAGCAGCGACACGGTGGACGTGTCATAGACAAACCCAGTTGCATCGCCGCCACCGTCTACGTTTGACACAACCGATGCGTAATCGGTGGTGGGGTACAGCACATCGAGGACGTTCTCGATGCGGCCAATCGAATCGTCACCGCTACCCGGTAGATCGGTTTCTTGCAGCGCTAGGATATCCACTCGCTTGGTATTGCCGGCCACTGTCTCATTGCCGATGGCCGACAGTACGGTGGAATAGTCAGCATCCTGAACAGCGTCATTCGGGTTGTTGAGCGTGTTCCATCCAACGAGCCTAACTACCGCCAATAGCTCGCGTCTTTCCAGGTGCTCCAGGTGCAATCTGGCCAGCGTACGATTCACGGGTGCGGGTCTCTTGAGGAGTGACGAGAGTCGTCTGATGGGCTTGTTCCGTCTCTTCAGATACTACCATGCGAACACCGCGATTGCTACGAATTGGGGCTCGGCAGCGGCCCTGCCATCGATCGCAGTCGCTTGCCTAAAGTCCACCCTGGCAAGTCAATTTCCTTGAATTGGGCGTATCCCGACAGTATCCTAGCCAGTACGTGAACTGGGCGGTCACTTCCAAATGCGATACTCGAGGCCAACCGATGAAGAATTCTGCACCACTGCGTCTCCTATCAGCCTGCTGCGTTCTCGTTGTGGCAAACCCCGCAATTTGCAGCGCCGTCCTCGTTGACTTTACGGCTGGCACCGGAACCACAGGGTCGGAGATTGACGGGCAGCAGTCGGGAGCCGAGCTCGTCCCAGAGCTGACGCTGCCTACAACGATTACGTTCTCGACGTCGACACCCAATGGTGTCTTTAATGCGACGGGCAGCGAGGGTGGCATCGATCGAACGGACGTAACCAGCGGTTCGGGGGATGATGCAGACCGGTTCGATGACGGTGAAGTATTTACATTCTCCTTCAGCGTGCCCGTAAACATCACGGACTTTGACTTCTCGTCGATAGTTGGGTCTGACTCATTCAAGCTAACTGTAGGCGGCGATGAATTCACGATTAGCGATATCCGCAGCGACGTCGACGCGAGTGTATTCACACCAGTGGGCGGAATATCGCTGGCAGCGAACGCCCCAATCTCAATCACTGAGGTTTCGGGGAACTTTGGCCTGCAAGGCATCAATTTGACGGCAGTGCCCGAACCGAGCGCGATGCTGTTTATGTGTGTTACCCTCACAGCACTCTTAGCGCGTCGACAGATGGCTGATTAGATCGTTGCTCGACGATCGTCTTGGTGCGTGCTGCGACTAGGCTCCTGGCAATCGGGCGACGCCTTGTGGCAGATTCCTCGCGCAGGAACCAACGCCATATCGACCACGGCAGTACTCAGTAGATCGGCGGCTTCGCGAGCGAGCACCGTCGCTGGCGACTGATGTAGAGCAACCAGAAGACTTAGGGCTAAGAAGTGCCTTCGGCATCTGTGATCGCTTCATGTTTTCCTACTATCATGGCTTTCTCGTACTTGCTACGATTCTAGCATGAGGAAATGGATACTTGTTGTTGTGTTGGGCCTGGCTGCCATCGCTGCGATGCGGCTTTGGGGACCTACTGCTCCAGCGCAACTAGCCTACCGAAAACTCGGCACTATCGAGGGGCGATTTCCCGTTCTGATTGGTATTGAGGTCGAGAACACCGGCGGGGAAGTTGCTGAGGTTACCAGCGTCAAAGGTGAATGCAGCTTCAACTATCTCATCGCTGGCCCTGGTGATCTGTCTCACGTGCCGGAGGACTTCCACTGGGAACTTCATCTTGCCAATGCCGATCAGAGTACCGTTCAACCAGGTGAGACGAAAGTCATTCTAGCACTACTTGAGTGGCAATTGGCTGACGTGCCGTTGGAACTACTCGCTGTTGTGCAAATGTCGTTCGGTGTCGAGTACAATGCCGAGCAGCTTGTCAGAACCAAGCCGATCATACTGGTACTTGGCAATACAGACGAGGTTCAACACGGTTTTGTGCAAGGCGAAATCGGCTTTTATGCAGGCCATGAGAAGCTTGCTGACCAAATCCGAGCTCTAGATGGCATCCGCTCAGATTCCGCGGAGTTACTACTGCAAAAGCTTACTCAAGATCACATATAACAGTGCTCGCGAAGTTCTATGCTTGCGCATGGCTGCTTTCTTTCTCCCCATTACCATCGCAGTGGACGGCGATCAGCCGGTACAATACGACGACACCCAATCATTCTCAACCAAACCACTTGTCTTCCTTGTGGGCAGTAACGCGAGAGTGCAAGATCTGATCTCCAGCGGAGGTTTCGGATTCGGTGAGGGCCACAGGTACGTTGCCGAACAGATTGAATCGCTAAACTGCCGCATTTCCAATATCACAGCACTGTTGATCGAGAAACTAAGAGTACCGCAGCGGCAATGAACTTTAAGGAGTTTCTTGACTACGCATGGCTTCTTTCAGCGTTACTCACGGTCGTCATTGCCGTAAATCGCAAGGACACGCTACTTGAAGCGTTCGTACCCACGAGCTTAAAGATGCTCTTCTGGCAGTGCATCGTCGTGGTCTGGGCGGTGATGATGTGGGCGCTGTATCTTGCGGGCAGACCACCGATTCTTGGTCAGCATCCGCTGAATTGGGCTAGGTTCTTGATGCTCGGCTATCTGTGGTCAGTATTTGGCAACTACCACTTACACGGGGAGTGACCGATGCTGGCGTCATGCGCTCCGTCGAGTTTGTAGCTCGTAGCTGGAAGGACCTCGAACTACGAGCCAGGTTTTCGTTACTCGTTTTTCGGTAGCAATTGAGGAGCAATGCCGAAGGATCCGGTCATTAGCCTCGGTTTTCATTAGCTAAGGTGGCCAGCGGTAGGCCGATTCGATAGCCCGTACGGCCCGGTCCCAACCGACCTACGAGTCGCCATTGCGGGTAGTCGATTCCATCCCAGGAAGTCGCAGCTAAGTCGACTGGGCGCTTCTTGCAGTGGCCGCAGCGATTCTCGTCGCAATGCTGTGGCAACGACCGACCGCGGTCCAGCGGGAGTACTTGATCGCCAACCCTGGCGATCTGTCATTCGAAGATGAAATGAATCACCTAGGCGCCGACGGCGGGAAGCTGGTCACGGCGCGGCGGGCGACGTCAAAGTACTCGTCTACCAGCTACGAGTGCATTTTCAAGCGAGCACGATAGTCGCTGCAACCTAATCGCGAATACTCAATACGTCGCTTGCAGCAGTTTTGCGCCCATTAGACAGATAGAGGGAGATGTGACCGATTTCCGGCATCGGCCATTGTTAATTTGACCCTTCGCCGTGTGACCGAGCGCATGCAGTCGGCGCGGGGAGCGCGTACTATGGCAAGTCGAACTAGACCGAGGAGCCGAGTGGTCTTGTCCACGCTCCTCCTCGGTGGGAGACGTGACTGCAATCATTAGGCAAGAAACACGCGAAGGGCGGTACGTGTTTACCCCCAGTTGACTTTTCGTTGCCTGCGCAAACTACCCCCTTTCCATCTGATTGTGTTCTTTTTGCATTCATTGCCATCAGTGGACAGGAAAATTAGTGTCTTTACTCTAGTTGTATCGTTGATCAACGATCAAATGCTTTTGAACACTTGCATTCTCGTCCGCCAAGAAAATGCTTGACGAGAATTTCGCCAGACCTATAGCCTTCAGTAGGACAGTAGTATGTCTTGGGATTTGCATCTCACGGACGCATGGGTTTTCCAATCCATGACACTCAACTTTGACCATGGAGATTGTGATGAGTTCCAAAGCGAAACAGACAATGGGCATTTTTCGTACGAATACTACTGCATCTGGCAGCCGTGGAGGCATCACCGCAGACCGCAGCCTTCGGTTTGAGCAGTGTGAGGAGCGGATTATGCTTACGACCTATGACCTTCCTACATTCGGTACAGGGTTAGGTGAAACTTCCTCGCTCGATTTTTCAGGAACAACAGTGTCTCGAACGGACCCAGACATCTACACATTCGACCTGGATCCAGGGGACATACTCGGTGTGAATCTAATTGGAGACCCTGTCGGGCTTGCCTTGAAAGATGGCAGTGGCGACTCCATCGTCATTGCGAACGGCAAGGATATAGGAACGGCACTTCCAGGTGCCGTTGCAAGTGGTTCGCCTCTATTCCCAGGCGGTGATTCGAGTATTGGGTACGTTGTTACTGGAACCACTTCCTTCTCCCTGGAGGTTACTGACGGTGGCGCAAGCAATGGGGACTATGACTTGGAATTGCGGGTGTATCGGCCGGTACTTGAGCAGCAGCCGATTGGCTCAACGCAGTTTCTATATCTAGATTTTGATGGCGCGTCCTCCCTCGACATGGAAGCCTTATTCGGATCCGGTCTGCCGGGTGCGACGCCGCTGCCGAGCAACGTCACCGTTCCGGGGATAGCCTCGTACCTGGCTGACTGGGGGCTGAGTGCTTCTCAGGAAACTGAGCTGATCGAAGCGATCGAAGATGTTGTTGAAGATAACCTGCTGCTAGACATCGGCTTGGGGCTTAACGGCTCACGGGATTCTTCTCTTCAGAACGGCGATTTCGATATTGAGATCATTACCAGTCTCGAAAACGCTGACATTTTTGGACTGCCGAACGTTAGCCGAGTCATTGTCGGTGGGGACGGAACAGCTGTCGGACTGCCTGGAGTGATTGGCTTCGCTGAGAGCGTTGATGTCGGCAATTTTAACACCGAAGAAACGGCCATGGTGTTCTTGGATTCGCTAGCCGGACCCGCCACAAGTCTAAATTCGATTAATCATTTTACTCTGCACGGCTCCGCAACAATGGTGGATCTGGTGGCTGAGGTTGTGGGAAATATCATATCCCACGAGGCCGGGCACTTTTTCGGTAATTGGCACACTAACCCGAACCTTGCCCCATTTGGGATAATGGATCATGGCAATGCGGGAATCGATCAGATTGCCGGTTCGTCCGACGGTTACAACTTCGGCAATGCGGACGACATTGACGTGGATTTCATTGTCGACTCATATGGCGAGGGTTTTCCTGTCCCAAACTTCTACAATGGCACACAGGATACGGCTAATGTCATTGCGATGGGCCTGTCAACGGGGACGACAACGGGCTTCTACTTTGATCCAATAACTCGCAAACTCACCTACACCGGAGATGATTCGCCATCGACCGTCACATTGAGTGGCACCGGCATCTTGGGCGAGGTGCAAGCCGACGATGGCACTTCGACGATCACGTACACGAATGTTTCGTCGCTGGAGCTGAACACATTCGATGGCGTCGACATACTGCACCTGGACTCCAGTCTGTCGTCTGCACTGCCGACAGGCACTGTTACTTTTAACGCTGGAAGCGGGGCTGATACTATTCGAGTCACGCAAGACTCCGACTACATTCTCACTAATAGCTCGTTGCAGGTCGGTAGCTCGAGTATCGATCTCACAGGTGTGGAGAACGGATGGCTGACTGGCGGGTCCAGTGCCAATGACCTCGACGCGTCTCTCTTCACCGGCGACGCGACGCTCGTCGGCGGCGATGGCAACGACACTCTAACGGGCGGAAGTGGTAACGATACCTTGGTCGGTGGTGACGGAGACGACACGTTGAACGGCGGCCTTGGTGATGACGTCTACAAGTTCGAAGAGGGCGACGGTGGTAACGATGTCATCGCGGAATCTGCTAGCCAGGGTATCGACGAGTTCGATTTCAGTGACTATGGACTAATGGGAGCGAATTGGACGAACATCAGTGTGGATCTTGCGAATACCTCGCAGCAGACGGTCAACCCATCTCGGGCCTTGAAGTTTACGATTCAGAATGCGGCTGCAATCGAGAAGGTAACAGGCACAATCCACGGCGATTTCATCTATGGTAACGCCCTGACGAATGTGCTTGATGGAGGAGATGGTAACGACATCATCGATGGACGGGAGAGTGCCGACGTCATCTTTGGTGGTGCGGGGCTTGACATCCTATTCGGTCGAGCGGGAAACGATGCGATATCTGGAGGAGACGGTGCCGATTGGATTTACGGTGGAGATGACAACGATACGCTCTACGGAGGAGCAGGTAACGATAACGTCTTCGGCGAATTGGGCGATGATTTCCTATACGGCGGAGTCGATGACGACTCGATCGACGGCGGCGGCGGCACCGACTACGGATATGGCGGCGATGGAGTCGACACGGAAGTAGCGGTTGAGTTCTGGAATACCGACGGTTCCAACGGCATCTAAGCTGCCGATTGTCACCGACCGTTGGGGGCTGTGTGCTGATTGGCCGGTACTTCTGTACTGTCAGGTCTTTGCAGAGTCGTGCCTCTCGGAGTAGCGGCTTAGTTCTTGCAGGATCACTGCCGCGATTGAGGAGCAGCGGTTGACGACGAGGGGTGTGGGGAGTGAGCGTTAGGTCCACCCATCGCGATTCCGCAAACTATTGCCTAGCAGAGACTTTTACCCTAGTCTGGAAGCAGTCGGGATGATAGGAGAACAGCGGCATCACTCCCAGTGCCGCTTTCTTTGTGCGCTCAACAAATAAAGGCAGCCACAGACTACCAGAAGACTGCCCGGCAATCGTGTCGTCGATTCTGCCGCTCAACGACAATTCGAAAAAAATCGGCACCCGTCGCATCGAGTACATCGACGGGGATGTTCGGCTTGACACGTCGTTTCACAATGGCGACGGGATGCACCTCAATACCGCGGGAAATCTTGCCTGGGCGGCAAGTCTCAAGGCTGCAGTCGAAAGCTTAGTGTAATCGCGGCGAGCGTAACACACACCAACGCGGATGGTTCAGAAACGGCGGCCGCACCGCTGTCCGGGACACTGGCATACTGAGCTAGCCAAGTAGCAAGGTCAGCTGCGTCGACCGCTTCGTCAAGATTGGTGTCATCTTCTGCGAGAGTGGTTCCTAAACCAAACCCTCGCTGCAATGTGAGGAAGTCTGCTCCGTCTATATCAAGGTCTTGGTCATAATAAGTTATCTGGCTGGCGTAAAGGCTTATACCTCTGAATTGCCCATGAGGCTTGATCCAGTAGTACATCAACTGTCGAGCTTCTGCATCAGTGCCAACTTCGCCGAATGCGATTCTTGTTTGAGCGATACGGTAGTCGTGTTATAGATCAAGCCGGGACGACCGCCGCCGCTTGTTTCGTCATTGACCAGCCCGCGTGCATAAGTTTCATCGCCGTTGATACTACTCAGAATATCGACGATATCCTGTGTAGTCGTTGCAACAGAGGTTTGTCCCTGTAGCGAGAGAACATCAATCGGCTTGGCAATTCCGTTGATCTCTTCATTCCCGATGGCTTCGAGGATATCCCGTAGTCCCTCACGTGGACCACCTGCAGTGTTCCATGTAACTATGCGGAGTCGGGGGCATGGGCAAAGCTGGACAGCGTCAGAAAGGCCAGCAGGACGCACGGTGTTCTCATTCTCTGTATCCGCTCCATGCATTCATACTATCTCGGCTCTCGTGGGCACGCTACGATTCTGGTAGGCGACGCCAGGTCTGATTGACGCAAGCGGCGTGGGATTAGCGAGCCCTAGTCGCGAAAACCCCAAAGCCTTCATGAAGCTCTCCGGTGGTCGCTTCCGCTGTCGTGAAATCAATCGTAGGGGTGAACGGCGACGCAAGAGGATATTGACCCGACCGTGTATCTGCATCAGATTACCCGAGCAGGCAGCGCTATGCCCATTGCTTGGACTCGTGGCCGATCGCGAATTCCCATCGGGTTTCATCCACAGCAGGGGCCACGCTGCCTGCTCTTTCGTTACCCATTGTTGTGCGTAGATTCGCCTAAAAGGTCAGCGGTTCGTAGTCCGCATAACGTGAGACAAAGGTCATTGTGCGGGAGGTGGCATTGGCTGGCACTTATCAGTTCAGTCACTCACTTCGAAAACGTGCTGTAATGGACTCGGCAATGGGAGGCGAACCCAAATCGGCATATGATCGGTGAAATCATGGCTAAACCTATCGTAGTCAGGTTCGCCAGCGGGAGATGCTCCGGGCCCCGCCTCAGTAAATAGTTTGGTAAAGTTGAAGACACCATAATCGTACTGGTCATCGCCGAGTGTGCCAGCAAGGGAGTTGTGACGTCCACGTGGCAGCCGACTATCATCGGCTACCCAGGCAATATGATCGTAGGTCTCAGTTCCGCGTGCGTTGGTACGGATCTCGCCATCGAGAAAAGGAAAATTCACCTTGGCTTGGAGATTTCGTGTGGAATTGATCTGTGTAACGTAGTTTTCGATTCCTTGTCGGCGGCGATCTAAAGACGATTCGAAATCAAGGTTCAGATCGGCCATCAATAAGTAGATCTTTCTATCTCTGTCTACGGTCTTCTTGCTATCCAAGAGCAGCCACTCCAGCAGGGCAAAGAACTCTTGTTCTCGTTCGGTCTTATTCTGTCCTGAAACAAGATGCGCGTTTACGGCGTAAAAAACATAACTGCCATTGGGCCCGTCGATTATGAATTCGACGATATGTGGGGCACGGATAAACTGGACGAATGCCTTGAACTTCGAAGCGACTAATCTTGTGCTATCCTCAACCCAGGCTTTGATTTTATCCAAGAACGTAGGGTCGCCCTCTCCAGGGATGGAGGCCTCAAGAGATGCCTTAAGAGCGGCACTAATGTTCTGTGTTACGGCCGATCGGTCGAAGGTAAGATCTGATGCAAGGTCACCACGTTTGACGCGATCCTGGTTGTAGAGCCAAGCCATGCGCTCGGCCATTCCGCGTCGCCCGGGCGCTTCACCAGTGACATCGCTAATCACGATTCCAAAGTTGGCGCCATTGGCATTCAAGCTGTCTCGCAAATGATAGAGAGCCTCTGTATTCTCCTGCTGCTCTTGGATCGCAAGTAAATCGGCAGTCGCGGCGACTCGCTCGATCATTCTTGTGGCACCAGCGCTCTTCTTGAGCTCGTTGTCTTCGGTAAGGGCTCCAAACTTACGGATATTCCAAGACATCAAGATTACGGAATCGTTGCGTCGCGCCGGCAGTCCGAAGGATTCAGGGTCACTATCCAGATGTGACTCAATCTGCAGCCATTCTGTATCACTGAAATGCTGTACCATATTGCATCAATAAATCATGTCCGTTCAATCATCGTCAGCTAGTTCGTTGAACTGCATAACGATTGGCCAGTGATCTGAAAGCGTGCGTCTGTATTTACTGTGATCGGTTGGCTCAATCACAGTCACTTGTCCAACTCCGTGGAACTCATGGCCTCTAGCTAGCTGGCTCTTAGGTACGTAGCACCGATCAAGTGGGCCGACCGGGTGAGTGCGTTGGTCTCGATAGTTCAGATCGAACATGCCACCGTCTCGGAACACATGACCGGCCGCTTCGTTCTTATCGTGCATGTTGAAGTCACCAATTATGACGATATCCTGCTCACCACTAAAATGAGCTTCGATTTCGGGCATTTCAATTATCAGTGCTTTAGCTTCGTCCTCTCGCTGCTCTTCGTCTCGATCGCCACGCCCTGCTTTCATGTGCATGGCGATAACTACGAAATCTGTTCTGCCATCGCCTCTTGAGAAATGCATGGCATGCGGATGACGATCCCACTCGTTGGCGTCTCGTGTTGTGTCGGAGACAGGAATTCGCAATCTTCGTGTGGTCGGTGTTACCTGATCCTGATTCCAAGCGATGCCCGTAAGCTGTGTTCCGGAATGCCGCTTTCGTTTTGCAAACAGCTCATATTCCCAATTGTGACCTGCACTTGCGTTCAAGATCTCAAAAGCTCTGCTCAGAATCGTGTTCGTCATTGTGTCATCGTCATCGTCGTTATCGTTGATTTCACTAAGTGCGATCACGTCGGCACGAAAACTCTCGAAGAGTTCAGCAACATCTTGCGGCTGCCGTGCCACGCCGTATCCATGATCGCGACTACGCCTTGGATAGTCTCGTGAATACGGCGAACCGAGTGATTCGCCATTCCACGAAGCAACTCGAATCGGGTGTTGTGCCTGAGTAGCTGAGGAGACGCAAATCACGAGGAACAGGACACTGAGGCGCATTTCCATTTCTCCTGTACAGTGTTGGTTTTTCGACGATCGCTTTTCGCTCATTGCTCGAAGGTTCACGTTCGCCCACCCAGCAGACTGGTATGCCCGTGCTCAGGATGAATGGGTGAAACTATTTCGATATGAGCAGATCTCGATATGAACAGATTCATAGCATCTTATGTCCACGGCACCGTTATTTCCAAGAGTTTACCGGCAGATCGCTTGGGATAACCTATCAGCAACGCGAGTCAAGCGAGCTTGCCGGACGATGTTGCATATGCCCAATTCTAGAGCGTATGTGTCGTAGCACCAGCGGATACTCTTCAGAGTTTAGAGGCAAATACCCTAGGCAATTGCTCCTAAATCACCTTGAATCAGGGGTATAAACACCTGGCCTGGCCCATCACCGAGGACTCCTGCGAGACAAACGGCAAGCTGTAGTAGGTTTGGGCTGCCGGCGCATCATAGGGTGTCCGCGCAGTTAAGCTTTTTGAGAATCTTTGAATCAGCGTGTCGACGAGAAGCGTGTGAACTCGCTTAGCAGACAGGGAACCGACAACCGTGTCAGATGCTCTCAACAGAATCGAGCGTTGTCTCATGCCAAGCTCTGTGTTTCCGACGCGACTCACACACGGCAATGGTCGCATAGTCGCACAACTGAATGGCAAGCCCCAATTTCGTAGCCAGGCGAGAAAGGAATCTCGAATTTCATCAGACCGCGTCCAGGCGATCGGAACAAGCGACTTCTCTGGATACTTCCGATTGGTGGGAAGAGCAGGAGTAATCAGGCTCCCAAACTGCTGATGCTCAAACGAACATAATTCCGATTCTCGGGCGTTGGGACATGCGGAATTCGTCGAAAAACACGCTCAAACCCCCGTCGCAGAAATCTGCTTGACGTCGCGAAACGTCCTTTGTTAGGGTGCATGTACTAAGGGATGTGGAATGGTGGCAATTGCCTGCTTGTGAAAGTAGGACAAATTGCCATGATCCAGGCCCTTGCTTCTATCCAGTTCTGGATCCACGAACTGCTGATTCTTGCCTTCGTGATCAGCCGTAGGCCGCTTGCCTCCGGCACTTCGCCCGCAATCTGGGATTCCTCCACGATTATTCTTCTTTCGCCCAACGGCGTTCATTTGGTTGCCGTTGGATGGGAGCGTCATTTTTTTCTTTATTCCTTATTTTTTCTCAGAAGGAGGCATCAAAATGGATGCGAAAAGAAGGGCACGAGGTTTTACCCTCGTCGAATTGCTGGTGGTGATTGCCATCATCGGCGTATTGGTGGCACTACTGCTACCTGCGGTGCAGGCGGCCCGGGAAGCGGCCCGCCGGAATTCCTGCTTGAACAACATCAAGCAAATCGGATTGGCTATTCTCACCTTCGAAGAGGCCCGCAAGAAGTACCCGGCGGCGTCCACGGCACCGTACCAATCCACTTCCTTGGTAGGCGATCCTGCCGACTACCGTGGCAACGATCCCAATGCCTGGACCTGGGGGGACGGCTACAGTTGGTTGTTTCAAATCCTGCCCCAGATGGAGCAGGGGAACATCTATGATCGCGTCAAGAGTTCTCGAGCCAACACGGATGGCGATGCGATCACCGTCGATGACATAGGCTCCGCCAACTTGAGAGTGGGTCCCTTTGGCCTGGCCAAGGGAGAAGCGATCGCGATCGTCGACAACGACGCCACGGGCAATGCGACCAGCCTGGCCGCCGCCCAGCAGATTGTCGAGACGTTTCTCTGTGCCAGCTACCCCGGCAGCGAAACGGCCAAGAACTCACAGAGCATCTATGGCATCCCCAACGTTGCCGTGGGCAACTACGTGGCTCTGCCTTCCACGCACTACAATGCAGATGGTATCGACGATGCCAACGACGGCGGCTCCCCACCGAGCGGATCGTTGTTTCAGAGTTGGAGCAATTCCAGGCCGAAGAAGTTTGCGGGCAATGGAGTGTTGGTCTTCTCCCAACAGGGTGGAGTCGGCAGTTCCACTACCGGTGGACAGCTGGTGCGAACTCTGGATGGCCTGAAAGGTTCCTTTGGGAACGCGGGCATGCGAGACGGCACCTCCAATACGTTGGTATTCGGCGAATCCCGTGAAGAGACCTACGCGGCTTGGATTAGTGGCCTCTCGGCGTATGTCGTAGGAGCCAGAATCATCCAGGGGGACTACAACGTACCAGTCGAGATGCTCCCCGGTGGTGCCGGTACGCCTGCGGTCTTGGGTTTTCTCAATGGTGATGGTCTATCGACGCTCAACCAGGGTAAGCAGGTGAAGACCACCAATCCGAAGACGGATGAGCTGTACTATATGCAACAGTACGCTCATGGTCCCAATGAGCGGATCTACGGACCCAGCAGTGCCCATCCGGGATTAGTGCAACACGGCTATGGCGATGGACATGGCACGGCGATTCAGGAGGATATCGATCCGGTCGTGTACCTGCATTTGATTACCCGAGCTGGTGGTGAGGTGATCAATAGTGAGCTCTGATTGATCGCGTCGAAACTGACATCCGCTACGGCCAGAGGGCCTGGCCGTAGCGCCATTTTCGAAGGCAGTAGGAAAAGACATATGCACAAACGTCGGAGAGGATCCTCCACTCTTAGCCGGTGCATTCTAAAAATGCCTGGCGGATGGGCGTGTGATACCGGAATAACGAAAAATCGTCCTTGGTCAGGATCTGTACGCGTAGAAGTTCCTTGACGGCCTGGTTCAGTTCGGCGAGTGATGCCCGTTCGATCAACTCTTCGTAGCGATGGCGTAAATTCACGTTCATTTTTCCGACGTCGCGGTGCTGTTCGCACGCGTACGTAAAATGCACCCCCGCGATCGCCTCACTCAGCTTCGCATGGCGGGTTTGCTGCAGTTCGCGGCAATGCTCAGCCGCCGTAATATAAGCATCCAGATATTCCTCGAGCTTATGCTGCACCGGCATGATGATGGTCTTGCCGTTTTTCTCGTGCAGCTTGATGGACCAGTTTTTTCCCTCGTCGAAATAGTCGGTGACGTTCATCCCTAGTGTGGCTTCAATCCGCCCAAAGGTGGCGGTCATGGTGGCGATGAGGGCCCGATCACGCAGACCGACTGCTGAGGAGACATCAATGGCCTCGATGAGCTGGGCCATTTGATCGGCATCCAGGATGGGTGTCGTGCCCTGGGTAACGACGTGTTTGGGACCCCGCACGGCCTGGGCGGGGTTGATTTCGACGATCTGACCGACAATCAGCCAATCGTAGAGCATGCGAATGGCGGCCAGATGCTGTTTGGCCGTCGATTTGGAGCGTTCCTCGAGGAGATGCTCGATATAGGCGGCCACGTGGAAGGACTGGATATCAGTGAATCCCAGCTCATGCTGGTCACACCAGTGAAAGAACTGAAACGAGGCCCGAAAGTAGGCCTGCCGGGTGTTGGGATTACGAATGTTGTCGGTGAAGAAGGTGGTGAACCGTTTCTTGCCCTTACGGCTGAGCTCCGCGATGATCACCGGATAATGCTGGCCAGTCACCGGAGCCGAGGCTGCCGGTTCGACCGTCACCAGCTCGGACTTTTCAGCCGAGCTGCGAATCACGATATCTCTGGGCCGAATCACTCGCGGCTGCTTACCCATAATCCTACGTCCCTGATTCTTCTCTTCCTACTGCCCAAACCCACCTGAGATCACTCCGGCTGGAGCCACCATTATTATGATACATAACGTCCTTTATGTGGCAGATCACGATGGTTCAGCGAGTTTGCTCGTTGCAAGGAGGCGATAGGACAAGACTTGTCCGATTGGTACGTTTAGTTGCTCGAGCCTTCTGCATGGACTCCGAACTATGTGAGTCAACGAGAAGACGTTTTTCAGAACGTCAGTTTGGTACACGCCTCGGTACACGCCTGGCGTGTACAAAATGGTACAATTGGTTATATTTGCACGTTGAAACCACTATTTTTCGAGGTATTTGCGAAAGGCTCCCCGACTCTTAATCAGTAGGTTCTAGGTTCGAGTCCTAGAGGGAGCACTCTCAAAGCACTGGTTTTCCAGTGCTTTTTGCGTTTCTAGACGTTGGCGGTTTTGTAGTGAAGGGTCGATAAATCGACCTTTGTAGTGCAGGATCGATCGGTTTCGTAGTGAATTATGTGATGAAGAAATCGACTTCATGGTGCCCTGATGCATGGATCAGCCATAGCTCCGATAGAATGCCTTCCCGACATCCCGCCCCGACTCCACTGTGGTTGAATAGATCGAAATGATCTCGTGGATCAGTTTGCCCAATATTGCAGGACAGAAGTCAAATGAGTGAGTTCTCGCAAATCAACACCGATTGTTTGTCCGAAGACGATATCAACAAACTTACACAAATCGCCTCGACCTACTTGCAGCAACGCGAATCTGTTCTTGAGATCAGGGCGTTTGGAGTCAATGAAGTACGAATGAACATCGGAGTTATAATCAACCGTAGGGCAGGTTCGGGAAGCAAAATAACAGTAGAAAGGAACGAAGGAAGTTGGACTGTGAAGGATATCAAGGGGTGGATAGGATAGCACGATGGGTGTCCCAAGCAGTGCAGATGTTTTGACTACGGTCTATCGTGGCATGGTGCGTAATAGATTCAATGCACTATCAAACTTTGCGCCGCTACAAAACATCGCCCAGAGGACTGGAATTGGAGCGGGGCTCGAACGGAAGAAGAGCAACTGCGGGAATATCTAGGCAGTCGAAAGGTATCGCAGCAACTTTGCAATCCGCGGATCGTCATCGGTGTGCGAACTCGCTTCTCAGTTCAGCTTTTCGATCGCCAATTCGCTGGTCAGCCTGCTTTCCTTCTCCCCAACTCCCCTCAGCTCCGGCTCGACAAACTTCCGTTCCGATATCGCGAGTGCTCCATGCCCACAAGGTGGCCAACGTTCAGATCTTCAAAACAGGAGCCAGGCCCCAACGGCAACAAACGATTCCCCACCACTTAGTCGTTTGCGCGTGAGATCGTGGAAAAACTCGTCGATCTTCTCCGTGTGGCCTGAAACTTGCTGGGCCAAGAGTACATCGCCCGCTCCATCACCGAGCGAGATCGTGATTTGACGTGCGTGTTGGCCGATGCCAAGGTACAAAATGATCGCGGTTCTCCTGTTGAAGGGAAAGATGTGAACAACTTCTCATTGCAATGGGAGGAACACTTTCTCTTAACTTGAGTAATCTTTCATAGATATCAACAAAAACCAATCTACCAGAAGTGTTTGCCGGCCGGTGTAGAATAGGGGCCGGACCGACGAGTCCGGTCGTCGTCACTATTGATCATGCATTTGGCAAGCCTGCTGATCGATTTCGTAATTTGGCGGTCCGGCATTTATCGCGGCTGCGCTTAAATGGCTATGGAAGACTTTCCCTCGATCGCCGACGATGACCTCCAGCCTCTGCTAGACCGGGCAGCTGGCGGCGAGCAGTCGGCGATGACGGAGCTCCTTGAATGCTATCGCCCGCGATTGAAGCGGATGGTTCGAGCTCGGCTCAACCAACGCCTCCGTGGACGGATTGATGAGTCGGACATCGTGCAGGATGCCTACCTCGAAGCGGCCAAGCGTCTAAAGCACTACGCCTCGGCGCCGAAGGCGCCGTTCTTTCTGTGGTTGCGCAAGATCACAGGTCAGCGAATCATCGATGTTCATCGCCGTCACCTGGGCGCTCAGGCGCGCGACGTGCGAGCCGAGGTGTCGTTCCATCGTGGTCGCGCGCCCATGGCGACCTCGGTTTCGCTGGCCGCGGCGCTGCTTGGTGGACTGACCTCACCAACGCAGGCGGCCGCAAAGGCGGAACAGCGGCTCGCGTTGCAGAATGCGCTCGCCGCGATGGAGCCATTTGACCGCGAGATCCTATCCCTCCGCCACTTCGAATCGCTTAGCAACAAAGAAGCAGCGGCCGAATTGGGGATTGAGCAGGACGCGGCCAGCAAACGCTATTTGCGAGCCGCGCGGCGTCTCAAAGTCATTCTGGAGGACCTCGGCATCGTGGAATAGACAAATGCCCGGTGCCGCGATCGCGTCTGTCGACCCTGCGCGACGAGGTATACTATTCTTATATCATGACACTCGACGAAATAGCCGAAGATTTTGTGCAGCAATTGCGCCGAGGTAGTCGGCCGAACGTGGCTGAGTACGCCGAGAAGTTTCCGCAGTTTGCAGATGACATCCGGGCAACTCTGCCCGCATTGGCTGTTCTCGAACAAGTTGGATTGGGCAGCGAAAACTCCGCTATTCACCAGCCGCGTTGGTCGGCGCCGGACCTTAGCGAGATCGGTGACTACCGGATTATTGGCGAGATCGGCCGCGGCGGGATGGGGGTGGTGTACGAGGCGGAACAGAAGTCGCTTGGCC
>JANQQA010000096.1 GCA_028285205.1 Bythopirellula sp.
ATGCGGGCAGCGCTCGACTTGCTGAAACTCGCCCCGAATCGAAAAGAAGGTCCCTCCTTGCTTTACCTAAGTGCCCTGGTCGAGCGAAACGACGCCCCAGTGGCTTGATTGCACTTGCAATCAGACTCCAAGAAACTTGACCTGTCGGAAACGCGAGCTTATCATTCGAGAATGTTCCGGCATTCTTGTAAGTTGCGTCGCGCCCTCGCGGCTGTGCTGCTGATCGTATATGGTGCGGTCGGTATTGCCGGATATGGTCTGCACGAGCTGGCTCACGCACACCATGATCATGGCCAACTCGATACGCATTGTCATCACGCGGCGAGTTCGTGCTGTCCTGGCCACCATCACAAACGAGCGCGGACGCACGCTCAAGAACCTCGCAAACATGCGACTAAGTTTGCTCGCAATGAGCGAGCAGTTGACGACTTCGCAAAGTCCTCGATAGGTGAGCACGATTGTGCAATCTGTGCGTTTCTCGCTCAGGCTCAGACACCAGCATTCGATCTCATAGTTGTTGAGGCTGCGGCTTCGTTTGACTACGACGTATTCGTCTCTGAGTCGATTGCACCACTTTTCATTCCTGCGGACCATTTAGCCCGTGGTCCGCCTCTCGGTTAATCGGTTGGTGAAATGCCGACCGAGTTTGCGCTCGGCGGCCTCTTGCGTACGAAAGGGCCTTGAACTCATAAGGCCGAGACGTCTGCAATTCTGTAAGTGAAGATTCTGATAGCCGATTTCCGAGGTCCACCATGCGCGTGCGGCATGGGTTTACGTTAGTCGAATTACTTGTGGTCATCGCCATTATTGGCGTGCTCGTGGCGTTGCTGCTTCCAGCTGTTCAAGCTGCCCGTGCGGCTGCGCGACGGATGGAATGCGCCAACAATATGCGACAGATTGGCCTAGCGATCCTTCAGCACGTGGATACTCACGACGGTCTGTTCCCGCTGACGTCCCATGATAGCGCGAGGGACCGATCTTGGATCTACACACTTTCTCCGTGGTTAGAAAATGTAGACCAGATGAGGTTCTGTCCGGAAGATCTCAGGGTACGGGAACTGGAAAAGACCCCCAACTATCCCGGGACCAGCTATGCGATGAATGGCTACCTCACAGAACCTCCGGCGCCTAGGCAGACGTTGAGTGGAGGCCTAATCGAGAGTCCTCCGGGCTTCACTGACAATTTCAACCACCTCGCAGAGACGCATCGCACGATCATGATGTTCGAAGCGGTCCAACTTAGCTTGTCGGCTAACTTCGATCATGTGCATCCTCAGTTTTGGTTTCGTGAATCAAACGTATTGGATAAAGACAACGAGGGCCTTGTGTGGAAAGCCGTGCAGCGGGAAGTGGCAGTCAACCGTCACCAGGGCGACTTAGCCAACTACCTTTTTGCGGATGGCCACGTCAAATCGATTCCGGCTGACGACATTGCCACTTGGTGTGAGGAGGGAGATGAAGAATCCAACTTCGCTCAGGCTGTGATTCGCTAGGCTTCGCGTCTTTCGTACGCGGGGACATTGAGCAGCCAAACCCGCTAATCGCGATTTTATGGGCACACGCCGGTGTGCCTAGTATTCGGAAATTCTCTGCTGTGCAAAGTTCTGCACAGCCTGTTTTCCATCCTGTTTTTCAACTTTGGAGATTTGGACTAATGTATTTGACCCACCAACGAATTTTGACACTGGCAGTTTTTACTGCCGCAGCTGTCTGCTCGGCTAGCGCCTTCGCCCATAGCGATGTGCTGTTTGCCGACGGAGGCGGAAAAGTGGCGATCGGCACTGCCGAGGACATTGGCACGATGGATGAATCCCTCGAGCTGTTTCCAGCCGGAGCAAACGGGGCTTTTGAGTCGATCATGATCGCCGGCTCAGGATTCAGCGACCCCGACTTTGAGTCGGACGAACCCGGCTTCTATCACGACCCGACGGAATTGGGTGCCAACGCACTGTCTGCAGGCTTAAACGTTTTCGTTTCCAATACCACGTTCTCTGTGGATGGCGCGAGTGGTGAAGTCTTCTACTGGGACGGTACCGGTGCCGTGGACTTCGATCCTGCCCCCGCCTCAACAACTTTCGAATTTGAGCAAGATCCTGTGACGGGCATTGGAACCACAACGAGCGGTATCTTCGATGACCATCCGGAGTTTATCCTCGAAGACTCGATCGCCGAACCAGCGGACGGTGTTTATTTGATTTCGTTCGCGGTAGACGTAGACACATTGGCCACCTCCGACAGTTCGTTCGCTGTCTTGTTGGTCGATCAATTGATCACGACTGGTGAGTTGGCTGAAGAAGTGGAAGAGGCAGTCGAGGCCTTAGAAGAGGGGGCACCAAACGCTGAGGTCGACTTCGGCAATGGAGTCATCAAAGACTTCGCCTTCTATGAAGAAGCTGTCGAGTATGTCGAAGACAACCTCGTCGTTCCCGAACCGACGACGGGGTTGATTGCAGTTCTGGCATTGGGATTTGCAGCTGTTTCTCGAAAAAGAGCAGCTTAGTCCTGATTTGATTGCAAGGCGGTCCTGGCCCACGACGGCTGGGGCCGCCGTTTTTATTCCGTTATTTGAGTAGCAACATTAGGAACAGGTTGTAATGGATAAACTCAGATTCACGATTTTCGGTTTTGTCGCCATTGCTTGCTTTCCGTCAATGGCTGCGGCCCAGCATGCAGACATTATGGTCCAAGACTTTGATGATCGCTTGACCCACGGATTGGCTGACTACACCAACGATGAGTGGACTCTGGGAAACCGCACCTATGTAGACGATTTTGATAGCGACTTTCAAATCAATAATCCTGGTTGGACGATCCTAGGGTCCGAGAATCCAGATATGCCGCCGGGTGCCGAAGCCCTTGTGCCCAATACCAATCTCGAATTCGACTTCCTGCCAATGAAGATCGATGGTTTCACTTCCAACTTCATGTATTGGGATGGCAATGACGACGTCGCGTTCGGGCCGACGCCCGGTGAGAGCTATGTTTTCGGCTACCAGTCGTTTGATACGGGATTTGTTATTATTGACGGCTCACCCGTTCTGCAAGAGGGGGCGGGTGTCCACAATGCCGACAACCTTGGCTCATTCCACCAGCATTACGACTGGGCAATGGACGACGACCTATCGGTCTCTGGCCTCGACGTTGCGGATGGTATTTACTTGGTCGCGATGCGCAATCGCATGGAAGGTCTCGACCGTTCCCGGCCCTATTACGTGATTTTCGGCACACCAGGTTCTAGCACCGCCGCCCGCGATGCGGCCGAAGCCTGGGTTGATCTCCACGCGGACGAGATTTCCCCCGACTTCAGCGCCGACTTCGATGGTGATCTCGACGTCGACAGCGATGATTTCTCGATCTGGCAAAGCGGCTACGGCACTCACGACGCGGCAGCGCTGCAGATCGTCGGAGACGCGGACTTCGATGCCGCGGTCGGCGGCTTAGATCTGCTGGAATGGCAGCGCCAGTTTGGCTCCAACTTGAGCACGTTCGCTGGCACGACGCCCTCGTTGGCGGCCATTGTTGCCCAGGTGCCCGAGCCGACGAGTCTGGCTCTGCTGGGCCTGGCCGGGTTGGCTCTGTCGACACTGCGTGGTGCAAGACGTATCGGTTGAAAGCACTAGTTCACCGTAATCTCGTCCACGCGACTTGAGAACGCTTGCCAGCTTTCGCCTTGCAGGTAAGACTGCCCGCCCAATTTGCCCGTCGGCAACCGTGGGTTGAGTGTGGCCCGGTGCAGCCCCGCTTTGATTTCCAGCAAGACATTGTTCAGCGTGTTGAGCGGCGCGCCGGCCAGGTACTGCTCGGAGAGTCTGCCAACGTAGGCCGACTTGATGAAATTAACGTCGTGCATCGTTTTGTCCCCAACGCCGCGTGCTTTCAATGTCTCGCAACGGGCCTGGACTTCGTCCCAGTCGATTTCCGCGTCCTTGGTTCCCATCAGCCCCAGTTGCGGATAGCCCGACGCGGAATCGATACGAAGTAACGCCGCATCGTCGAATGCCTGGCGGAACGTCGCGGCGATGATCTTGAAGTGCTCTTCGGTGACCTGATAAGCAGGAATCCACTGACAATAGATCCCACCCGGTCGGAGTGCTGCACGGACGTTGCGAAAATGCTCGATTGAGTAGAGGCGACCTTCGCCCGAACCGTACGGTCGGTAGAGATCGCCTGCGATCACGTCAAACCGGTTTCGCACCGACGCGATATAGGTGCGTGCGTCCTCGACCACGACCGACGCCCGCGGACTGGTGACAATGCCGCGATTCTCCTCCGCGAAATACTCTCGCGCCGCAACGACCACCGTGGGCGAGAGCTCGATTGCCGTCACGTGGCAATGCTCGTCGAAATCCAGGGCGGCTCCGGCAGACATGCCGGTGGCGAGGCCCAGACAGCACACCTGCGTGACGGCATCGCTGTTGTCGACGTCGGATGCTGGGGCGTGCAAGAGCAGGGGGATCAAAACTTGACGTCGTTGTTCGTCGAACGACTTCGTGCTCCCCAAAATGTACTGATTGTTCTGCAGAATGCCTCGCCCATGTCGCTCTGAATCGACGATCAGGCAGACGCCATCTTTGCCAAACAGTGTCTCCTCGACGGCAAAATTGTAGGTGCTCCTTGGCGTGACGTACGGGATGTCGCGACTGCGCGGGATCAACGCCAGGCAGACAGAGCCCGCGATCAATCCAGGTGCCATCAACTTCCATTCCTTCAGGGCGAGTGCGATTCCCACCGCGGTAACCGCCTGCATGACGCCCACGGCCAACATCCCGCCATAGATGCCCAGTGACGGAATCACCAGGTATTCCGCTAAGATCGCCCCGGTCAGACCTCCGATCCCATTGATCGCGAGCAAGATTGCCCAATGCCTGCCAGTTAAGGAGGTCTCTTCTTGTGCCACCGACGCCAGCAGGATGGGAAATACTAAGCCCGCCAGCAGCAGCGAGGGACCGATCGACACCAGCGCGATCGACAGCACTTCCAGCTGTAAATCCAACGCACTGTCCAAACTCCGGCCGTCCATCGCGACGAGATTCGAGACGTCGATCAGCTGATCCGTCCTGTCAAACAGCAAGCTCGGGGATAACGCGGAACCGACGGCCGCCAGCGACAACACCGTCAACAGTTGCCAACGCAACGACGGAAGGATGCGTACCAGCAACGGCACAAACAGTGCCGCAATACCCAGCATTAAGATGACACTCAGCAGGACGGAGCTGGAAGCCTGAAACGAAGAGGCGACCACCAGCGAGAGCATGCGGATGGCCACGACTTCCATCGCCAACACGATACATCCCGACAAGCCCGCCACGAACAAACGCAACTTTGGCGACAGCGATTCAGGTCGTTGCTTCACTTTTGGAATTCGTTTGACTCGCTCTGGCTTCGCTGATTCAGAGGTCGGTGATCTCAAGGCCCAGGCTGCAGCGGCCACGGTCAAGTTCGTGGCGACCGCAACAAGCATTGACCCGTAGACGCCGAATGCATCGAGCAGCCAGGCCGAGGTCACCAGCAATCCGAGTGCCCCGCCCAGTGTATTGAAGGCATAGACCAGCACATTGGCGCCCCGATGGCTGCTGGCGGATTTCTCTATCGCGACGATCAGGATCGGCAACGTCATCCCCATCGCCGTCGAGGGAGGGATCACGACCAAGCAGCTGACGATTAGCTTGACCGCCATGCCGGCCCACGAATTCAACAGTTCGGGTCCCAGCACAGGCCAAATCCACTCCGTGACATGCGGCAGAAATAGCGACGGCAAGGCCAGCAGAGCGATGGCAATCTCTACCACAGCCAAGCTCTTCCAGGCGTCCGTCAAGCGGCTGACGAATCGAGATGCGGCTGCCGACCCCAGTGAGAGACCGAAAAAGAAGCAGCCCAACACGAGCGAGGTGGCCTCACCGCTTGCTCCAAGAATGTCGACCAATCGCCGCGTCCACAGCAGCTCGTGGGTCAGTGCCGCGGCACCGCTGGCCAGGGCGACAAGTAGGCAAACAAGAAACCGTTGACTAGGCACGTCGACACTCCATGGATGGGCAAATTGCCCCGCGAGATTGCCGACTCTTGCTGAACGTTTCTCGGCCAGTTGACGCAATCAAGAACTAGTATTTTGGCACGTCAGATTGGCACTGGCAACTGACCGTCACTGGGTTTTCGACGCGTGCGGAGATGACGGTGGAAGCGCACTGGAAGTGGCTTTGCCGGCATCGATAGATTCGCAAGAATCTCACAGAATACAGCGACGGCCGCATGCAGCACGACATTCATGGCCGGCCAAATCGACTACGCCTGGGACACCGGAGGACTGACGATCGCCAAGGAAGGCGTCTCCGAAATATGCGCGCGCCGTTGATCGTGCTTGCTTCAGCGCAGGGGCGACATTACAAAAGGGACAGTGTGCGCCTCAGTTACCGTACGTGCCGTGGTTCGACGATGTCCCCAAAGGTTGAAACTGGCGGAAATCGGACTCGGAATCGATCTCCAGACTGAGATCATCGATTCCATGGAAATCCAACCGAGCATCGTTAGCGTCAAGCCGCTGGAACTTCGGCTGTTTAAACAGCGATGCAATGAGTAGTGTCAGGAGAAGGCTATGCAACGTGTTGACGGCCAGTCGAGACGCAAGTTTCTCTCAAACACAGTAGCGGCCACCGCTGCCGCCGGGCTGACCCTGAATCCATATAGGACCGCGGTCGGTGCCGGGCTGAGCAACTTTCGCGCGGGCCAGGCTTCGGTTGATATAACACCCCCATTGGGAATCGAAATGGGAGGCTTTCACCGTGCGCCAGACAATCCGCGCGTTGTGACAGGCATACGTCAGCCAGCGGCAATTCGAACACTCGTGCTTGACGACGGCACATCTCGCACGGTAATCGCTTCGGTTGACTTGCTAGGCATGTCGAGAGAAATGGCCACGCGCGTCCGGAAACGCATCGAACGTGAATGCGGTGTACCGGCGAAGAACGCCCATTTGTGCGCCACCCATTCTCACTCGATGCCATCGTTCCGGTTCCTGCGCCAATGGGGTGCCATTTCGCCAGCGTACATGCGTGTGGTCGAAGACAAAACGGTCGCGTCGGTTTCACAAGCCATCGAAGATTTGGCACCGGCCGAGTGCTACATCGGTTCGCAGGCGACAGTCGGCGCGAATTTTAATCGCACCAGCGATACATGGAAGACCGACCAGGCGTTCACTGACGATTCAACGGATGACGACCGTTGGCTCGATACTCAAGTTCACGTACTGCATATTGAGCGCAGTGCGCACAAGAACAACCTGCTTTGGTATCATTTTTGCGCGCACCCAGTGTGTTACACCGACGGTCAAGCTGGTCCGGACTGGCCCGGCCACGTTGAACAGATCATCAACGAACGGTTTGGGATCGTACCGTCGCTCTTACAGGGACATATTGGTGACGTGAATCCGGGTAACGGCGAACCATGGTTGGGCGTGGCTGACAAGACGGCCGCCCTCGTGTCCGACGGGATTGGCCAGGCAATTCAGGGAGCCAGAAGCCTGGCGGTCACCAGGATGCGCTCGGTGGCCGAAGATTGCTTGTTGCCTTTGGACATGAAACTATTCCAACAGCAGCTAACCACTTACAAGGCGGATCCCTCGAAATGCACGAGTGGTGAATGGGTTGACCGGCGATTTGCAGACGACTGGTTTAAGGGTGCAAGCAAGTGGCCCACCGGTCAGACCACGCTCGCGACGCCCATTTCCGCGCTGCAACTCAATGACGTCGCACTCCTGTTCCATACGGCAGAACTCTATAGCTTCTACGGATTGAAGATCCGCCATGATTCGCCCTTCAAGGACAGTGTGCTGGTCGGGTACGCGGACGGCTTCGCCGGGTATCTTACCGATCCGAAGGCCTACGTGAACAACGAATACGCGGCTATGGTGGTGCCCAAGATTCTTGATTTGCCGCCATTCACGCCAGATGCCGCGCACCACTTCTCGCAACAGGCCGGCCGGCTCCTTCAGCGACTTGCATCGTGAAACACAGAATCTAGTTGCTCCGTTTTGCACAACGTCGCAAGTAACGGCAGCAATAGATACTCGCTGGTTGCAGCCGACGCATACTGCAAAACATACGACTCCTTCACGTGCCAACAACTCGCTCCGCGTCGACTTCCGCGCCCGACGTGCCGCCCCCCAATCGCGGCTTCAACGGTTTGCCTCACCGAGCGCCTGCGAGTGTGCAGATTGAGCAAGTTGCCAGGCGAAAAACATGGCCATCCAGGGAAAATTATGCTCCGAATGCCGTATTCAGGTCGCATTGGCGAGGCAGCGGTCGCCCGGCCGAGCCTCGGGCGGCTTCCGGGGCGGGGAAATTCCAGAAAATTCACCGGGCGCTAGACACGGGGGTGGGGGGGCGATGTTAAGATGCGGAGCAAATTGAGCCTGGAACGATTCCAGGCTCAATTTGGGTCAACCCAAATGGGAAATCCCGGATTAACTGAGTTCTCATGGCTTTCCTTTGACGGACTTCAGACTTTCGTGGAGGCATTCAGCGAAGTTTTCTGCGGATTACATCTCAGGATGACTAGGCGACAGACATAGGGGGTCGCAAGAGAGGTACACTGAATACCTGGCTTGACAGCAGTTTTATCCGAAGTAGGTCCATATGGTGTCGAACACAAGGCGAGGCTTTACGCTTGTCGAACTGCTGGTGGTCATTGCCATCATCGGAGTTCTGGTAGCCCTGTTGTTACCGGCTGTGCAGACAGCCCGTGAAGCTGCCCGGCGGACGGAGTGCATCAGCAATCTCCGCCAGATCGGCCTAGCGATGCATAACTTCTATGCCGCTCAAGGCCACTTTCCCACAGGGCATTTCTGGCCGGAATCAAACCGTGCCGATGTCGATGGTGCTGAGGCTACCTGGATAACGTACCTGCTCGCCTACATGGAGGAGGGGTCGGTCGAACAGCAGATCAATTGGGAACTCAGCTTTGGTCATGCGTTGCACGACCGAAATGTGGCCCCGATCAAACAGTCTTTGAGTTCCTTTTTGTGTCCCTCAGGTCCGACAGGAACGCCCTGGTTCGACGCCTACGCGCGTGGGAGCTATGTTGCCAACAATGGGTTTGGTCCGATGAGAGACAGTACATTGGCGAACGTGCCAGTCCGAAGGCCGATACCTGGAGGTGGCGCCGTTTCCACTTCCGCGGCAGGTGTGTTCTTCTTGAATAGCATGCTGCGTACGGCTAGCATTCTCGACGGAACGTCAAAAACCGCATTTGTTTCCGAAGTACGAGTTGTGGAAGGAAATGACTTTCGCGGTGTGTTTCATTATCCGGAAGGTCCACTCTACCATCACAACTATACTCCCAATAGTTTGATTCCGGACAACATCCGCAAGAGCATGTGCGTCGATGTGCCGGAAGCTCCATGCATTGGCACGTTCAATAGTTGGAATCCTCGCCGACTCACCATGACCGCCCGGAGTTATCACCCTGGGGGCATCAACTTGCTAATGGGCGACAGCAGTGCAAGTTTTGTCGATGACTCGATCGATTTGAGCATCTGGCAGGCACTTGCCACACCAGAGCAAATTGAAGGCGAAAGAGCGATCGATTGACTTTGGTTCACATTCCGCAACCCGGTGATCCCACTGAATTCTCCTCCACCACTTTACCGAGCTAATGCGCTGTGGATCGTCTGGCTGACGGTCTGGTGCGGCTGTAGCGATCACGGCCTGGTCGACGTCCAAGGGAAGATAACGTTGGATGATCAACCGTTGCCGGGTGGCGTGATTGTTTTTGAGCCGATTGATGGCAACGGTGTGACGGCCGGGGGAGAAGTTCGGGGCGGACGATACGCACTTGCTGACGAGTCAGCAGTCCCCCCGGGCGAAAAACGTGTACGCATTACTGGCGTGTTTAAGACTGGGCGTCAAATCGAAGTTGGGCCACCTGCGCCCCCAGGTACGATGACCGATGAGGTAGAGCAGATCGACATTCCCGCAATCTACAACCAGAGCTCCACCCTTCGGGTAAAAGTGGTCGCAGGAGAAGTAAATCAACACGATTTTGATCTCCGTTCTCAGTGATGGCAATCAAGAAGCAGCGTGCCGAATCCTTGTGGCCATGCGCATCAATGGACTGTTGCCATCGGGGAACGGGCCTACAACACGCACTCTCTGTCGAGTTGACGCATGATCCGCCCCAAGCGGGTAGCACTGGTTGGCGCATGCCTACCAGTTTGACGGAGTCACCAGAGGCTTTGCGAACGAGGCATGAGTCCCAAGGGGACCCTCCTGCGACTGCGCCGTCCTGGTAGGCGTACCCGCCAACCTGGGCTACCCACTTTCTCGCAAATGCGCGAAGGCGCAAAGTATCGTCCGCCAAATCCATTCGCGCCTTAGCGCCTTCGCGAGAGCTCATTCGAAGCACAACTTTTTCGTTGAAATTGGGCCAGCGAATCGGCTACGGTGAGTGATCGGACGCGTAGCATGGGCAGCGCGCAACTGACCGTGGCTAATGCCAGTCGGCTGATGCGTTCTGTTTCGCTACGACGCATCAACCATTCTTTGACCGATTCGGGAGAACACACCACATGAATAGCGAGGGACGGCCACGCTTGTTGGCCGATGAGGAGAAGCGACGGACGTTGTTGGCGATGATCTCGGTTGGCGCGGGACGCGAGGCGGCGGCGCGTCACGTAGGGTGTTCGGTGTGGACGGTCGCTCGTGAGGCGGTGCGCGATCCGGAGTTTGATCGGCGGCTGCGCGACGCGGAGACGTCGGCCGCTCTGCTGCCGCTGCGGAGACTGCGCGAAGCGTCGGGCACTCACTGGCGAGCCGCGGCGTGGCTGCTGGAACGGCTCAACCCCGAGCAGTTCATCCGCCGCCGGCCCGACACCCTGACTCCCACCGAGTTGAACGCGATGTTGGAACAAGTGGTGGGCATCCTGGCCGAAGAGTTCGGCGATAAGGACCAACAGCAGCGGATCCTGCGGCGCCTGGAGGAAGTGCAGGAGGCCTTCTGCGGATCGCGGTCATCCGAGGATCAGGAGGCGGCTTGATCGCGCGCGCGGCCGGAGTTTGCTTGCGCTAACTCACCGAGTGCGGCGGATGCGAAGCTCGAAATGTGCTAAAAAATGAGGGATTTACCAGCCTCCGCGGCGACTCGCTGGGCGGAGTTTTGCTCGGCGGATTTCGTTCGGGAGCAGTTGGACGAACTCCATGGCTGCCAGGGCAGGGGGCTGGCCCGCTGGGTGAACGAGGAGTTTTTCCTGCGAATTTCCCCCCTTCGCTTTGCATAACCTGTGAAGACCACCGCCTAGTCAGGGAAAGCCGGCTATGCTACAAATTGCAGCTTGTAGATGACTCTCAAACCACAGCAGTAGCAGTAGAAAATCCATGGCCCAAGCCATTGCCGGGGTGGTCCCCGATACCGAGAAAGAAGTGACCGTCATGACCGTCTGGCCCTCGCTGGGGGCCACAGGCTATGGCTGTTGGTGGGGACGTCGGTTCGCTAGCGGGCCACGTCTGTTTGGCGTGCCGGTGATGGCGCTGCTCGCGATTCCCGCGATTCTGCCCGTCTATTTTCACATGCTGGTGCCGAAGCTGCCGTTTGTGGTCTTCGGGTGGCCGAACCCGAGCTGCCGCCGGTATCGGCTGACGAACCGGCGCGTGATCGTCGAGCAGGCGTTCGGCGGAGGCGAACAGCAAAGCGTCTCGCTCGATCGGTTTGACAAGATTGACATCGAAGTCGAGCCAGGCCAGGAATGGTATCCAGCCGGTAACCTGGTCTTCAAGCTGGGCGATGTCGAGACGTTCCGACTCGCCGGCGTGCCGCATCCGCAAGCGTTTCGCGAGACCTGCCTGAAGGCGGGCCAAGGCTTCGTCGGCGTAAAGCAAGCCCGCGAAGACGGCGCGGCCGTCTAGATTCAGTCGGCACCAGATTCTAATCAGCGACCCCTGAAGCCGCCGGGCAGCGGACTTTAGCCTGCGGCTTACTGTTAACGGTTGTAACGACAGCGTTCTGGCTTCGGGTCGGCAGGACCCAGGACATCGTGCGGGTTCTCCCTGCGCACGAGATTCTCGCTCCCGTGCCGACGTGCTAGCGCCGATATCCTCTGAAGGCGCAAATCGGAGTGGAAGTTCGCATTTCAGGCGACGGGAGAACGGAATATGGATCGGTTCATCGCAAGGCTGCTCTTCGCAGGCACGACAATCGCGGGGCTCACCCAAGCGGCTGCGTATGGGGAAGACTCGGTGAAGTCGGCTCCTGAGAAATGTGCCACGGCTGATGAGCCAAAGACATCGGTCGACAAGGAAGCCGCAGTTGAGAAAAAAACTGCCGAGCCCGACGAAGTCGTGGTCGTCACCAAACCGCGCCGCCTGTTTCAGCACGCGACCTATCCTGCCGCTTGGAAGGCAGCTCAACAGAGTAATCGGCCGATCTTGGTCTTCGTTTCGATGCCCAACTGCCACTACTGCGTGAAAATGAAGGAGCAGGTGTACTGCCTTCCCCGCGTGAAAGACTTGGTTGCCAACTCGTTTGAAACTCTCAAAGCGGATCGCTTCGCACATCCGAAGCTCATTTCCAGCTTAAAGATCCGGCTGTATCCCACGACGGTGTTGGTGAGTCCGAATAACAAGATTGTCGACGTGATCGAAGGCTACTCCGACCCTGCGAAGTTCCAACAGCGCCTGCAGACCGGCTTGGCATCGCTAGACCCACCGTCGATCAAGAAAGTCGCCTCTCGTTGAGACTCTGAATCAACAGGTGTGTGGTTGCTAGCTTGAATTGAAGGTTTCTTGGCGGGTCACAGGCTTTGTGGCCATTTTGAACGATTCTGTGACCTTGTTCACAAATGAATTCCGTCCAGACGGCCGATGTAGGTGTTGTTAGGCGCCTTCCCCGTCCACCAAGTTCTAAAGCTCTGAAGTTCCCATGCAGAAACTATCGCCAGCGATCGCATTACTTGCTGCACTCGTTTGTCACGCCAGTACGGCGGTGCCAATGTACGCTCAAGCCACGCGTGCAGCCCAGGTGCCACAGCCCCGGGTGTTCACTGAAACCAGCATCGAGAAAGCATGGAGTCGGTCGAAGCAACAGCAGCAGCCACTGTTGGTAATGTTCACTTCAGATAACTGCAAGTTCTGCAAAAAGATGCTAGCTGAGACTTTCGGCCACCCGGCCATTGAACAGATGCTCGCCTCGAACACGCAAACTGTGCTCGCCCACAAGAACGACTACGAGGCGCTGGTCAAGAAACTCGGCGTTCGCGGTTATCCGTCCAGCGTCTTGATCTCGCCGAAGGGGGACGTGCTCGAATTCGTCGAAGGCTTCCTACCTCCTAAGGAATTCGCCGCTCGTGTTGTGCCCGTGCTGCAGAAGCAAGCCCGTAGCAATCAGGTCGCCCAGCAAGCGACTGTGCGCTAGGTTTCTTCAAGCGCAGGCCATAGTTACACGCAGACCGGTTGTCGCTCTTCGGTCTCGGTCAGCGACCGCACGCAATCTGGGGCGTCGAGATCGACCTCAAACGTGATCGGGTACTCATAGCCTTGCGGCGCCGCTGGGGCGATGGCAGGAATGCGTCGCGCGGCACGTAGTGCCAACTCCTTGAGTCCCGCACGCCAACCGGTAAGTTCTGTGGAACTGAACTCACCACCGAGCAGCTGTCGGAAGTGACGATTAGCCAGGAACACGTTGTTCCGACGTGCTCCCCGTTTGGTCATGTGCTCCGTCGAGAGCGAAACATTCACGTCGCCCGTATTCACCACGCGATGCGGTGTGTGTTGCGGCCAGGTGACCATTTCACCCGGTTGCAAGTCGTAGACGGTCGCTAACTCATCCCACTCTGGGCGAAAATCCAACTCTTCCGATTTCTCGCCGCATAGCACGCCTTCAATCGTCTCGTCCGAGACGATGCCCGACTCCAGCGGATAGGCCCACACTCGCTTGGTGCCTCGCAAGTGCCAGAGCATGTTGATTGGACAGTCGACGTGGTAGTACACGATCGCGTCAGGCGACGAGATCAGCAGATTCGCCGAACGATTGTACGTGTGTAGCCCGGGGCAAACGCTTTCCATCTCCTCGTACAACGTGTTGACGAGTTTGGCGTACTCGGCGTGATGATCCATCACCCGGCGCAGATTTAGCCACACACGACCTCGACGGCACGCCAGGTACAACTCCTCGGCGTTTAGATTACCAGCGCGGCCTTCCTGCCAGTCCTCACGACAGACCGGATCGGTGCCCATCGTGTTGATGCCTAAATCGTGCCGGGGATGGCGGTCGAGCAACTCGATCAGCAACTCATCACTGAACAACTCCAACTCGTGCAGCCGATGTTGAGCGACGAAGATCGCGTTCTCCATGCGGGCGGATTGCTCGGGTGTCCAGTTTTCCAGCAAGGGGTGATCGAAGGGCATCGTGGTGTCTCCCTGAAAGGCGCGGGGCGGATCGCCGCGAACCGATTGCAAGTCGAGTGCCAAGCGGCATTCCACAAGTCTAGGTCGCGATTCCACCGCGCAGGGGAGATCGGTTTTGACGCGTTTTTTCACCTCGGCTTCAAAAGTGTTGTGTTTTGGAAACGTGCGCAATGGCCAAATCGCGAAGCCCAGCCATGACGGAGTGGAACAATCATTCTCAAGTAAACAACCGCTTCGCTGCCGCCTTGCCTCTCGCTTTGATTGCCGCTTCGATCCGTCCGTGCTGCGCTTCGCTCAACTGGAAATTCATCGCCGCGGCCGATTCTTCCAATTGCCAAGGGCGTTTGGCTCCGCACAACGCCGCCGTGATGCCTGGCTGGCTAATCGTCCAGTTGATCACCAACGACGGTACCGATTGGTCGCACTCGCTCGCCAGGTCGCGCAGGCTGTCGACGAACGTTTGATTCTGTTCCCATTCCTGGCCTTGATACATCGGATAACCACGTCGGTTATCATTCGCGTCGAGATCACTTTGTGTTCGTAGCTTGCCAGCCAGCAACCCTTTCATCAGGGCCCAGTAGACAATCACCGCGACGTTGTTTTCGCGGCACCAGGGGATGGTTCGTTGCTCAATGTCGCGTTGCAGCATGTTGTACGGCAACTGCACAGCCACGACAGGACACACAGTGTGGAACTCATGTATCTGCTCCAACGGATGATTCGAGATCCCCGCGTAACGCACTTTGCCGGCGGTGACTAACTCGCGAATCGCACCGGCCGACTCCGCGACACGTACGTTCGGGTCAGGTGAGTGCAGGTAGTAGAGTTCGACGCGATCGGTGCCCAAACGGCGGAGGCTTTCGTCGCACTCGCGAAGGATCTGCTCCGGGCGAGCGTCGTTGGTCTGTTTGCCCTCCTCGTTGTAATGAACACCACACTTTGTGGCGATCACAAACTCGTCGCGGCTCTCCGACAGCGCCTGGCGGACGAGGTTTTCACTCTCGCCATTGGGTCCATAGCAGTAGGCCGTGTCGATGAAGTTGATCCCTAGTTCCGCGCACGCGCGCAGCGTTGCCAAGCTATCCCCGTCGTTCACTCCCAGCGATGTTACGCCTGCGATGGGCCATGTGCCGAACGAAACGGGCGAAACCTGTAAGTCGCTGCTACCAATTTGTCGTCTCTGCATAATTTGTTCTCGAATCTCTGCTCCCCATCAATTGTTCGGACTGCCAACACGATCATGTCAGCGCCTCAGCTTCTTGAGCTCCCGCGATGACCTCCATGATTCCCATGTGCAGCCACTATTGTGCAGATTGCGCGTATGGATGCGAGCACCAATCTCGGCCGAGTCTGTTTTGACCGGTGGCGCGTCTGGCGACGATTCGATCGGCTGTCATCTGCGCTCGAGTCAGCGGCTGTTGACGTTACGGAAATGGTCAGACGGTGATGCATCCGGTGCTCCTAAGTGTTACACTAGTGCAAGTGCATTTATTGCGCTTAGACGTCCTCTTCTCTCTTCGCGAGTTGCCCAATGAACGTCCGTTCCCGATGGCGAAGCTATACAAACAGGTCGATTACCTTATCAACCTGCCGCGCCTTCACGTTGGTCGAGCTGTTGGTCGTGATCGCAATCATCGGAGTATTGGTTGCGTTGCTGCTGCCGGCAGTCCAATCGGCACGTAGCTCGGCGCGAGTGCTGGACTGTAAGAACAAAATCCGTCAGCTGGGCCTGGCCATCCACAACCTGGAATCCGCCAATGGGGTGTTGCCACCGCTTACCGCCCAGAACCAAAACACCGAAATCACCGTCAGCGGGCCATACAAGGGCAAGATTGGTTTCACGGTCTTTAACTTCATGCTCCCCTACATCGAGCAGCAGCAGCTGTACGATCTTTGCATCGAGCGCACCGAGCAGTTTAACGGTTTCAGTCGTTGCGGAGACGGCGAACCCAATGCGACGCCGGTGGCGGGATATCTTTGCCCCTCGGAACCCAACCTGATCGGACAGGACGGCTGGGGACGAGGGCTCGAAGATGGGATTGGCGGACCGACTTGTTGGGCGATAGGAAACTATGCTGCCAACTACTTTGTGTTTGGCGACGTTGAGTTCGTGGATGCGCGCGGTAGTTATGGAAATGTCGAGGGCAGCAACACGTGGGCGTCGCTCACCGATGGCACATCCAATACGGTCATGTTCGGTGAGCGATACGCCAATTGCACGACGCGTACAGGCCGTCCGCCGTACACAACACTTTGGAGCGATGCCACAAGTCAGTGGAGACCCGTGTTCTGCATGAACAATACACAACGAAGTCCCTTCGGCGAGGGTTTTCGCGCCGGAACACCGGCAGACGGTTCTTATCCTCCAGGGCATCCCCCCTGTGCTGTGTTCCAAGTGCAGCCAATCTGGGACACGACCTGCGACACCTCGAAGGCACAATCGCCGCATTCGGGCGGGATGAACGTTTGTTTGGCAGACGCCAGCGTAAGATTCGTGAGCGGCGACATTGATGAAGACGTTTGGGCACTCGCTTGCGATGCGACCGACGCCCAGACGATTGGAGCAGAATGGTAGTGGACAAGTGCATGGATTGTCATAAGCAGTGTCATTGGTCATCGGCCACGGTGCAAGTGGTTGCGAAGTATGCCGCGAAAGTCCGTTCCGGCCGAATGCAGTATGCGTGCATATGGCTGGTGTTCTGCGCGGCGCCCATGTTGTTGTGTGGCTGTGCAGATCCGCCACCCGAGCTAGAAACACACGCGGTTACGGGTACCGTGACGTTTAGCAACGGGGAGCCAGTCCAATCCGGCACGATCGACTTTCGATCGAAGAAAGATCAGCGGCTCTCGATGAACGGTGAAATCTTGGAGGATGGCACGTTCGAGATCTCGACAATCTACAAGAACTCCAACCTAACGGGTGCGGTAGAAGGCCCTTGCAGTGTAATCGTCACGGTGATGCTGCCGGGTAATCCCATTCCCGTGATTGCCGACCTGCCTGAGACCTACGACGTCAAGCCGGGAGCCAACGATTTTCAGATCAAGCTTCCGCTACCTGCGCCGAAGTAGCTGCTTCCCGCCAACGAATGGTCGCGATATATTGCGACATACTTCAAGCGAGTCCATCAATCATTGCGCGCAGTCACAATGAGCCGCGCTCTTTAGCCTTGGGAACGACTGTCGTGCTTTTCAGAAGGGCAGGAAGAAAATTGTTACGATTTCTCACAACTTCGCTGGTGCCACTGCTGTTGATTAGCTCTGCATGCGGTAGTGAGCCAATCGCCGTCATGTCATTCAACATTCGTTACGACGTGAATCGGGGTGTCGCGTCGGATCGGCAGAACGCCTGGCTCGCGACGTCGGGCGAGCATCGGCGAGACCTGGTTATTCGCGCGATCAACGAAGGTGAGCCCGATATTCTCTGTGTGCAGGAAGCCCTCCAGAATCAGGTCGCCGATCTGAAGTCGCAGCTGTCGGACTACGAGTTCTACGGTGTCGGACGGGATGATGGCGTTCAGGCGGGCGAGCACTGTGGTATTTTCTTTCGGCGCGACCGATTTGCGCAGCTTGACCAAGGGAACTTCTGGCTCAACGAGGATTCGGAAACCCCAGGCACGAAGTATCCGGAGACGTGCTGCGCTCGTCTCGCAACTTGGGTCGTGCTGAAGGATCAGGCGAACGCGGGGCGTGAGTTCCTGCTGATCAACACGCATTGGGATCATCAGGTGCAGGCAGCGCGCGAGTTCTCTGCGACGCTGATCCAGCAGAGGTTGGCCAGTCTCGCTGACGGTCGGCCCGCGTTGCTTGCGGGAGATCTCAATGCGCACCCCGAGAATCCAGCGTTTCAGCGGCTACTTGGTTCAGCATCGCAAGCGGAGATCCAGCTTTTTGACTGCTACCGCGAAGCGCACCCTGATGTGGATTCCGAGGAAGCGACGGGCAATCGTTTTCGTGGCATCACCACCGGCTCACGAATCGACTACGTTCTGCGCAGTCGAGGGTTTCACACCCAGTCGGCCGAAATCTTGCGCACGCACGAGGGAGATCGCTACCCGTCAGATCACTACCCGGTAAAAGTGACGCTGCTGCTGGATGCAAACTAGCAGTCGGCAAGTGCCCGGGGATAGACGCTAGTCCATGTGCTTGACGACGGCATCGCCGAATTCGCTGCATTTCAGCAACGTTGCGCCGTCCATCAGCCGCTCGAAATCGTACGTGACCGTTTTTGCGCTGATAGCGCCATTGAGGCCCTTGATGATTAGGTCTGCGGCCTCGGTCCAACCGAGATAGCGGAGCATCATCTCGCCCGACAGAATCACCGAACCGGGATTTACTTTGTCCTGATCGGCGTACTTTGGGGCCGTGCCGTGCGTGGCTTCGAAAATCGCGTGCCCGGTGTCGTAGTTGATGTTGCCGCCGGGCGCAATTCCAATGCCGCCGACGCAAGCGGCCAGCGCGTCGCTGATGTAGTCGCCATTGAGGTTCAAGGTGGCGATCACATCGTATTCGGCGGGGCGTGTCAGAATCTGCTGAAGCATCGCGTCGGCAATCACGTCCTTGATGATGATCTGCTTACCACTTTTCGGCGAAGTGAAGTGGCACCACGGTCCACCGTCGAGTTCCTCGGCGCCGAAATGATCTTTCGCGCATTGGTAGCCCCAATCGCGGAAGGCCCCCTCGGTGAACTTCATGATGTTGCCCTTGTGCACCAGCGTCACCGAATCGCGGTCATTGTCGATCGCATACTGAATCGCCGCCTTGACCAGGCGCGTGGTGCCCTCTTTGCTGACCGGCTTGATGCCGATTCCCACCGAGTCGGGAAAACGCACTTTCTGCCACCGCTCAGGGAAGGTCTCGCTAAACCCTTGCTTAAATTTCTCCAGGTCGTCAGTTCCGGCTTCGAATTCAATGCCGGCATAGATGTCTTCCGAGTTCTCACGGAAGATAACCATGTCGGTTAGTTCGGGTTGTCGCACCGGCGAGGGCACGCCTCGGAAGTACTGGACCGGGCGCAAGCAGGTATAGAGGTCGAGAATCTGCCGCAACGCGACGTTCAGCGAGCGGATGCCACCGCCGACCGGCGTGGTCAGTGGACCTTTGATGCCGACCAGCATCGAGCGGAACGCGTCGAGCGTCTCGTCGGGCAGCCAATTGCCGGTCTGATCAAAGGCCTTCTGACCGGCCAGCACTTCCTGCCAGGCGATTTTTCGATCGCCGCCGTAGGCTTTTTCGACGGCCGCGTCGAATACCGTTTGGCTCGCCCGCCAGATATCGGGGCCGGTGCCGTCGCCTTCGATGAACGGAACGATCGGATGGCTGGGCACCTGAAGCGCTCCATCCTGCATGGTGATTGGTTGTCCGGCAGCGACATCAGACATCGAAAGTTCTCCTAGATCGGTATTGGTTTCCTCGGAGTCGCTCCGTGGGCGGCGCGACGAGGAGCTGTAAGTTGCGCGCAAACCGAGATTCTCGGCAGACTGCGGGCCCTGGTCAATGGTCGAACACGCAAGAAGAGCCCTCAGTTCGCCTGTTTACTCGGGACTGGGGGCCTATTTATACTCGTTGGGCAGTATAGTTGACTGCTAACCAAGCATTTGACCCATATATTCGAGGCAGAAACACATGTCACAGCCCTCTAATCGCCGAGCATTCATGGCCGCAGCTGCGGCAACCACGGCAGGAATCACGTTAGGCAGCTCCCCCATGACTTCATTTGCGAAAGAATCTGACGAACCGCTTTTCAAAATCTCAGTAGCCGAATACTCGTTACATCGCTTGATTGGCTCTGGAGAGCTCGATCCACTCGATTACGGCCCATTTTGCAAGGAGAATTTCGACGTCGACGCGGTCGAGTACTGGATGGGGCCGTTCAACGACAAGGCCAAAGACACGGCCTACATGGACGAAATGCACAAGAAGTCGGTCGATGCGGGTGTCAAAGAGCTGCTGATCATGGTCGATATCCCGAATGGAAAAGGCAATCTGGGCCATCCGGATGCGGCCGAGCGAAAAGCGGCGGTCGAGGCCCATTACGAGTGGGTCGAGGCGGCCAAACGGATGGGTTGCCACTCGATCCGAGTGAACGCACGTTCCGAGGGGACGCGCGAAGAGCAGGCAAAGCTAGCAGCCGACGGTCTGCGGCAACTCTGCGAATTTGCGGAACCCTACGAAATCAACATTTTGGTCGAGAATCACGGGGGTCTGTCCTCAGACGGACAGTGGCTTTCCAACGTGATCCGAAGGGTTTACCGTCCCAATTGCGGCACATTGCCCGATTTTGGCAACTTCCGAGTCGGCACCAACGAAGATGGCAGCGAAAAGTGGTATGACCGCTATCAGGGAACGAAGGAGCTGATGCAGTACGCCAAGGCGGTCAGTGCCAAGAGCCACGAATTCGACGAAAACGGCAACGAGACCAAATCGGACTACCTGAAGCTGATGCAGATCGTGATTGATGCGGGTTACCACGGCTACGTCGGCATCGAATGGGAAGGCGGCAAGCCGGGCGAAATCGAAGGCGTGCTGCTGACCAAGAAGTTGCTCGAGCGAGTCCGCGACGAGCTCAGCGCAGCTTGAGCGAAATCCGAAGAAAATCTGAGAATCCTCGCCGGCGGCCCATTGGGCCGCCTTTTCTTTGCGCCACCCCTATTTTTGTAGCCTCAGACGGAGGGGTCGCGTTTCCGCCCGCGAAGTGGACACCACCGAATTCGGGAACAGGTGGACTGCCTAAGAAGTGGGCAATCGTGCGAAAGCACCACTTGGGCAGCGGCTGCACGGAAATAGGCAGTCGCTAGCAATCGACGTAAGTGCAAGCATTGCAAGGACCTGCGTGAATCACTTGCCTGCTAGTAAATACTGGACCAAACACGGAGGCCGTAGTGGTGCTTCGAGATGACCTCTCAAGCTAAAACGCGTAAGGAGACACGAATCGTGCTGACGCAATCCCCAGAGAAGTATCGGGAAATCCTGCAAGTCGCTGAAAACCTTTATCGCCAAGATCCAGATTGGGTCACATTCTTCCGAGAAATCGTCGGAATCGACGGCGCCGTCCGCAAGAGTTTCCCATCTTTCGAGGAACTCACCGCGTTCGAGCAGAGCGAAGAGTTCGAAGCGATCCAGAAGATGCTCGTGAAGCTTCGCGAAAAGCGAGCCTCCGCTGACCCCGAAACCGAGCCCACACGGGTGATCACCGTGCGTCTGCCCAAGAGCATGCACGAGTACCTACGGACCGAGGCCCACGACCTGCGTACGAGCATGAACAAGCTCTGCATCTCGAAGCTGTTGCAGGTGATCGGCGAGGAGATGATCCCCAACGAACGCAGCGGCAACACCGGCAACTCTTCGGGCAGCCCCAAGCTGAACTCCGCTCCCAAGCCGGCGGCCACTCCCGTGGGCGCGACGAGCCTCGGCCACAACCAGACGCCGCTCCATCAGCCCCCTGCCCAGCAGGCCCCCTCGCCCTTTAAGCCAACCCAACCGCGGTTCTAGGCGATCCCTGCTGATTAACAAAAGCGTCAGCAGCCGTCCTCCCAATATTCAAAATATGGGGGGGACGGCTTTTTTTGTTTGCGGAACTGGTGGCCGGTCGGCGCTTCTTCAACAGCCTGCGCTTTGGTTGATGATGAAAGTTGCTTGAGCGACCAAGTCTAGGTTCCCACTTCCGCTGATTGTGCGACGGACGGTATCCAATTGCCGAAGCGGCGGTCGGATGGGTTCGCCGAAGGCAGTTCGAGAGTAGCAGTTGCCAAGCTCAGCGAGTTCCTTTGCTTGCGCACATCCGTAGGTGTAGGATGGTGCCGCTAGGCCCATCGTGTCGGTAGATTCCGACATGCAAATAGATGGGCTGCCGTTTTGGTCTAGCCCATTCTACGAGCTTTCAGAAGTACTCACTCCCGATCGCCGCGATTCGAAGTATGCGAAGTCTTGTTGTTCTGCTACTCACGCTGGTTACGGGAACTTCTTTCGCTTTCTCAGCGACCGTGCCATCGGCGTCAAAGCGCCCGAATGTGATCTTCATTCTGATTGATGATCTAGGTTGGAACGATGTCGGCTACAACGGCAGTACGTTCTACGAAACACCCTGTATCGATGCGTTGTCGCAAAAGTGGATGCGGTTCGACCGCTGCTACACGCCTAGCCCGATGTGCTCACCGACGAGAGTAAGCATTGTTACGGGGAAGAATCCCGCCAGACATGGCGTCACCCAGTGGCTGAACGGCAGCGACAAGCACTTTGGGAGACAAGGCGAACTGCCGACAGTCTATTGCCCTCTTCCGCAGTCTTCTAGCATATCGCGAGACGAGACGACCGTTGCAGAAGTGCTTAAGGCAGTCGGGTACGACACGGCGTTTATGGGCAAGTGGCACATGGGACGGTTTGATGTTAGCGGCGGCCCGGCTGCACATGGCTATGACAATCAGAGAGCCGTCATCGAAGAAAATCGCTGCTCGATGTTCTATCCATTCCGCGACCCCAGTTACTTCCCTGATGCCAAGCAAGGCGACAATTTCACCGACCTACTGACTGACGCAGCAATTGAATTTCTCACTCAACAGCGCGAGCAGCCCTACTACTTGCATTTATGTCACTTTGCGATGCATTCACCGATCGGTTCCAAACAGGACTTGCGGGCGAGATTTCAGCAGAAAAGTGACGCCCTCCCGGTACTGTCTGAGGATCGGAAACTCGACCCCTATGGTCACAAGCCACAGAAGCTTCGACAAGACGATGCAGAATATGCAGGCGAGCTTGCGACCTTGGACCAGAATATTGGTCGGCTCATCGACGCCGTAAGAGCGGCAGGACAGTATGACGACACCATCATTGTCATAACCGGTGATAATGGAGGACGTAGCTCCTACTTTATGAAACATCCAACGTCTATGCAGCCGCTGCGTACAGGTAAGACGTTCCTTTTCGAAGGCGGTATTCGAACCCCGCTACTAATACACAGCCCACGTCATCATACGGTGGGCAAGTCCAACAGCACGCCTGTGACTAGCATGGACTTCTTTCCGACGATCCTGCAATTGGTTGGCCTTCCCCTCATGCCGTCACAACATGTCGATGGCGTGAGCCTGGTTCCGCTATTGCATGGGGAAGCTATTTCCCGCGATTCGCTCTATTGGCACTTTCCCCATTACCAGGGAGAAGGCAGCTATCCGGCGAGTGCAATTTTGGTCGGTGATTATAAACTGATCAGGAATTACCACCACGGCGATACGCTGCTATTCAACCTCGCAGATGACCCCTACGAGGCGAACAATCTGGCGCATGCCATGCCCGACAAGGTCGAGTCGCTCAGTGACAGACTAACTGCTTACCTTGCAGAAGTTGGGTCAACTCTTCCATCGCCAATTGATGAGCAGCGCACAGAATAGGCCGAACCGATGGCGCGGCCCAGCGATGCCCAGGTCGTTGTCGTGTTCTTCCAGCCCAATTATGTTGATAGTCACGGCGAACTATCGTAAGCCCTCGCTCGAGTGCAGGTTAATAGTCCACTTCGCGTAGTTGCCTCTCGAGGTCCTCGAACAGTCAAAAAGGAGAATCCGTGATACGGTCAATCGCGACCTCGCTAATTTGGATGGGCACCATTCTCATCTGCTCTGAGCGGCTTGATGGCGCTCTTCAACCCGCTCGCACACCAAGTGAGACACGGCAGCGCCTCCAGCAAGCAATCGATGCTGCGGCGGCGGGAGCAGGTGAGGTCGTGCTTACCGGAGGCGTCTACGAGATCGATCGGCCACTGCGACTGCGCAGTTCAGTCACGTTGCGGGCGAACGATGGAGCCAGCGCGACGATCAGCGGCGGACGCCAGGTAAAGCTCGTCTGGGAGCCTCACGAAGGCGCGATCCTGCGAGCGGCTCTCCCGGACGAGGTCGACCTGGAGAATTACGCTTGCGATCAGCTCTTCATCAACGGACGTCGGATGCATTTGGCGCGCTTTCCGAACTATAACCCTGCCGAACGCTTCTTTGGCGGCGTGTCAGCCGACGCACTGAGTGACGAAAGGATCGCCTCTTGGGTAAACCCAGCGGGTGGGTTTATCCACTCACTTCACAAATCCGAATGGGGCGGCAATCATTGGCGTATCAAGGGCAAACAGAGCGATGGCTCGCTCGATCTGGAAGGTGGCTGGATGAATAACCGCCCCTCAGGGATCAACCCGCAGCGGCGGTTCGTGGAAAACATTCTTGAAGAACTCGACGCACCGGGCGAGTGGTTTCTCGATCGCGAGCGGCGCGTGCTGTATCTAGTACCGCCTGCCGATGTGGATCTGGCGTCAGCGGCCACAGTCCTTGCAGGGATTGCACGATTGTTCGAGATCGTTGCTGAGGGTCCCGAGGACGCGATCAAGGACGTTCGCTTGCAGGGGCTTCACTTCATCGGCACGGCCCGCACCTTTATGAAGAGCAACGAACCGTTGCTGCGTAGCGATTGGATGATTCACCGCAGCGGGGCCGTGTTCGTGGAGAACGCCCACAACGTGACCATCGAGGACTGTGTCTTCAACCAACTGGGTGGGAACGGCGTTTTCGTAAGCGGACATGCCAAAAATGTCGCGGTTCGTGGCTGCCACCTCACCGACGTTGGAGCAAGCGGCGTGTGTTTTGTTGGCAAACCACAGGCGGTCCGCAGCCCGTCGTTCAACTATCACCAATTCGTCGAGCTGGAGAAACTCGATCGTGAGCCCGGTCCAAAAACCGAAGACTACCCGCGCGATTGCTTGGTGGAGGATTGCCTAGTCCACGAGATAGGTATTACCGAGAAACAGCCAGCGGGGGTGCAGATATCCATGGCTTCACGGATCACCGTCCGGCATGTCAGCGTGTACGATACTCCTCGTGCCGGCATCAACATCAGCGAGGGGACCTGGGGAGGCCATGTGATCGAGCACTGCGATGTGTTCGACACGGTGCAAATGACGGGCGATCATGGTTCGTTCAATTCTTGGGGGCGAGATCGATTTTGGCATCCCAATCGAGGCGAGTTGGATCGCATCACGTCGCAGCACCCCGAGTTGATTCTGCTCGACGCGATGGAACCCACGATTATCCGAAACAGTCGTTGGCGGTGTGATCACGGTTGGGACATTGACCTGGACGACGGTTCTTCGAACTACCAGGTCTACAACAACCTTTGCCTTGCCGGTGGCATTAAGCTCCGCGAGGGGTTTTATCGTCATGTGCATAACAATGTCATCGTGAATAACTCGGTACATCCGCACGTATGGTTTGATGAGTCGCGGGACAAGATCGAGCACAACGTCATGATGACCTGGTATCGACCGATCCGTGTGCCCAAGTGGGGAGAAAAAGTCGACGAGAACCTGGTGCCCGACGCGGCAGCCCTCGCGCGTTCGCGCGCGTTGGGATTGGATAAGAACAGCGTCGCGGGCGACCCGCAGTTTGTCGATCCCGCATCCGGCGACTTCCGCGTGTCGTCCGATTCGCCTGCGCTGGAGGTTGGATTCAAGAACTTTCCGATGGATCGATTTGGGGTACGCAAGGCGTCACTACAAGCGATCGCACGTACCCCGGTCATCCCAGTGTTAGGCATTGCGGCAGCGTCCGACGATACCAAGCCTTACGTCTTCCTCGGAGCAATGGTCAAGAAACTAAAGGGGCTCGCCGAACGATCTGCCACCGGAATGGACTCGGAACGCGGCGTGCTAGTCTTGTCAGTTCCTGAGGACTCTCCAGCAGGTCGCTGTGGATTGACGGCAAACGACGTCGTGCTGCGGGTCGGCAGCTTTGCCATCGAGCATCCGACTCAGCTTCAAACCGCTTATCTGAAAACGGAGAGCACCGACCAGTGCGATTTTATGATCTTTCGCAATCAGCGGGAGCAGGTTCTTCGTGTGCCCGGTGTACTTGCCGTGCGGTTAGAGGCGGCAGCTGCCACTCGCATCGGTGGTGACGAAGCCTTTGCTTACAGTCGCAAGACAAACGTCTTGGCAGGACCGCTGAGCGCCCAGACAACCATCCAGTGGGAGCCAAGAATCTTCGGACCAGTCGTCCTGGATGTGTATCTTTCGACTGCCGGAAATGCGAACTCAGCGGCGGGGAGATGGGCGTTTGAAATTGCCGGACAAACGATCGAAGCCGATCTCACCGGCAATGACACCGACCGCCATTATCTCGGGCAAGTCCGGTTCGAACGTTACGGCGTCGTGTCCGCAAAGCTCCGCAGAATCAGCGCGCCGACTGATAACCCGGTCCATCTGCGCGCGATCACGATGCAACATACCCACGACAAGTAGCGCAGTTGTCGCGTTGCCCGACGGAAAGATCAGGTCCGTAGTGTATAGGATGCGCAAAAACGAAGCGGCGGCCCATCTCCTGCCTACCGAAGCGACTGGGAAATATCTTTCGGAACGATACCGTCACCAGTTGGTTCGCCGGCCATGAGCCAGGACAGGTTGAACCTTGCCACGTGCGTCTCGGGGTGTTCGCCCTCAAAGAGCAGGTAGACCCATCCTTCGGAATTGGTGCCGGGGCGACCCGCCGCTAGGGACGAGTACCTAAAGGTTTCGTTCCATGCCAGCTGCTTCAAAGGCCAAGTCTTGCCGCCATCGAAGCTCACCCAGACCGTCCCGTGCTTGCGGCCGGTCGGGCTGTCACAGTTGCTGTAGAGCAAGATATCTCGGTCTGCGATTGGCAGGCGGACAAGTCCTGCGAAACATCCATAGCTAGTGTCTTGCGGACCATCGGGCAGGATCTCCACGATTCGCCAGCCTGTCCAGGTTTTGCCGCCGTCGTCGCTCCAAGCTTCGCGCCGTCGTAGCGGCGGTTTTCTCGCGTTCCAGTGCGAGCGAGAATTGTAGTACAGCCGGCCGTCGGATAGCTCTGCGATTCCCGCTTCACCGGTCCCCATCTCTGAGAACGGTTCGCTGGTCATCCAAGTGCGTCCATGGTCGTCACTATAGATGGCGGTGGTGTAATGTGTGGGCCAGTGCTTCTTTGGATAGTTGGCTTCACCGTAGTGTCGCGCCGCGCGGATCAGTCGTCCGGCGTGCTTGCCGTGTCGCAACGTGATACCGTGTTCGTTCATGTGCATTGACGGCACGTTGCCGCGGCTATCTGGGTGAATCGCAACTTGCATCGTCTCCCATGTTTTTCCATCGTCGCGGCTGCGGTAGACCGACAGCGGAGCGGGCGGATGGCGATCCTCAGCGAACGCCAGGATATCTCCGGAGGTCTCGTCGACTGTTAAGCCCCCTGCCTGAAAGGCTGGCTCGGCGACCACGATCTCTTTGCCCCAGGTGCTACCTCCGTCCTCGCTGCGGCGCGCGACAAGCTTCTTGTCTCCCATCGTGGCGAGGACGGTCCCCTTGAGCGTGACGACAATGTTGGGGTGGCGCAAGCCGCTAAAGATCGGTTGTGCGTCCATCCTGGGCGTACCTAGAAAGGCACTGATTGATCCCTCCACCGGTTCTTGGGCCACAGCGAGTGTTGGGATGATGCATGTCCAAACGAGCGCGTATGCATATTGCGGATTAAACGCTATCTTCACCGTGATCGCCTTGTGGCCGAAGTGGTACTTGGGAATGACTTCTTGCGTGACTCGAGAATCCCTGATTCAGTATCGAACAGGTCCATGTGGAATTTACAACCGACCGGTTTTGCCATTAAGCGAATGACCTTAGGTTCAGACCTCCTCCGGCCTCCGAATTCTCCGTTGTCCGCTGATGCGACGGTAAGGAATCGACGAGTGTGAAGGATGGGCCATAGCGCAGCGGTGGCCCATGGATGCGTATGAGTAAACTACGAAGATGGGCCTGACGGCACCATCCTACGTTCTGATTTTCCTTGTTGGCTCCGTATTGGGCCTTTATAGTGGAGTCTACTGTCGAGGTATTTCTACACTGTCTACTAGATTCGCGGGTTGATCAGAGTCTCTGACTCCAACTAGTGTCAGCATTGCCTTCTGTATCATTCTACGGGAAAAATTTAGTCGAGAGATTCGCCAATGACCCTTCGGAAGCTTCGATTCCTACTGATTATTTGCTCGCTTGCAACGAGCTCGGTATCCTCGAATGCAACTACTCTATCGTACGTAGGAAAAGAGTTTTTCTCTGGCAACATTTTCGATGGGCACGTGGAGGCCACGGTTACGTTTTCAACGCCGCTCACTCAAGGAGCAGTTTTATTCCTGCCCGACATCAGTTCTTTTTCACTTTCGGTAAAGTCTCCCATGTTTGGGAACAGAACCATAGTTGGCGAAGAAGCGTCATTCGCTTTTGCTGAATTTGCGATTGGAGATGACGGTCTTCCTAGTGATTGGGGACTGGGCGTCGAGTTGGACATTGAAGGAAGTACAAGCCCTGAGCAAATTACAACTCACGCAGGGACCACGGATACTATATTTGGCTCAAGAAGGTCATTTGATAGTGATAGTTTTCTTATCGATGATCCGAGGGCGAATGAGTCTTTTGGGCTTGGTGCGAGTGGTGGAGCTACCGCGTTGAGTGCTGGTCCGGGCGTGTGGACGCTGGTACCAGAACCGGGAACACGGTCTGTTGTGGGATTTTGCTTCCTAGCAATTCTTCTGAGACCGCGGCGGCTAATCGACATATTTGGCCCGCCATAGATCAGTGTGTAGGATGGGCCAAAGCGAAGCGGCGGCCCATCGATGCGTTTGAGTGCACCAGATAGATGGGTCTGACGGCACCATCCTACATACAGCGATTTCCATTGGTCGGGTGGCATGGTTCCCCCGAAGGTGCTACCCAGGAATCGCGCTCTCGATGACGAGCTCTGCCGTCGGCCAAGAATCGTGATGGAATTGATCGTGGCGAACTCTACAATGGAGTGCTACGCGTGGAGATTTCGTGCTGGCGAGCGTGGACGCTGAGCGGTCGCACCGCGGCGACGATGCATCGGCAGGCCGGAAACAAACGTATTAAGCGCCTCGAGAGTTCGTCCGTAGAAGCTAAACGAGATTTGGCTGAGCACCTCCTCGCCAAACGCGCGTCCGCCGATCACCACTGTCGTGCCGGCCTGTAAGAATGGTTCAATGTACTCGATAAAGCTGCTGACAAACTGCCGCTGATCTTCGATGTGTACGCTGCTCAGCCAGATCAGATCCGGCTTGGTGTCGCGACATTGCAGAGCAATTTCTGAGAACGGCACACCGGCACCCAACTGCATCGCTCGCCAGCCTGCTGCCTTGAACACGAGCGCGACCAATTGGGTTCCGACTTGGGAAAAATCTTGGCCGGGAGTGACTCCCATCGCCAATGGTGCCTCCGCCGGACAAGCTGGTATCAATCGCTCAATCTCGCGCAAACCGTTCATCACGATATGGCAAGCTCGCCGCTCGATGCTGACCGTGATCTTGCCGGACTCCCACTGCTTTCCAACAAGATGCAACGCGGGACCAATTAGTTGGTCGCCTATCTTCTGAATGGAGTGCCCTCGCGTATAGGTGGACAGCAGCATCGCGACGCTTGGATCCTCACGGCCCTGACACAAACAATCGCACAGACTGGCGGCAGCCTCCGTGAGATTCCCACCAACAGGCGCGACCGCGGGCGTTTGGATCGCTTCATCAACTAGTGGCACCCCCAGATCCCGTGCCAGCTGGGTAATCGAATCAATCGGCACCTTCCGATGGCCGCCGGGCGAGCGGATCGTGTTGAGTTTCCCGACGTCGCACCATCGGCGGACGGTGGATTCGCTGACGGCGAGCAACTCTGCCGCTTCTCTGGTGCTGACTAGCTTTTGATTCATAAAGTTCGAGGTACGTCCGGATGACAGGAATGGGAGTTTTCGAAAGTTAGTAAAACCACCAACCTCGCGTCAAGAAACACTACAAAGAGTTAGCATCTTCCAGAGGCATCGTCACGAAGTTGGGCAAAAAGCAGCGAATTCTTCGAATTTTCCTGGGAGAAATTTGACAGCACTCCACTGCGACCTAATTTTTCGTGTGGCAGTTATGAGAGTTTTCAACTGCTAGCAAAACTGCAATGCATGCCGGGTGCTCTTCCGAGGAGTTTGTTGGCCGACCCCCCAGCAGACTCCTCGGAATCACGGCTCCGGGATCGTCGGTCCCGACTCGGCAGCTAACGCCCCGCCAAAACTCACAAAGCGAGAAAACCCATGAGTACGCTAGTCGCGCCGGCCAAACCGGACAGCAGCCGACTCGCCGCAGAATCAACCGCTGATGCGGACGCGAGCAACGATCGCCAGTCAGAAGAGATTGCCCGTCTCAAGTCGATGGTCGACAGTATGCCGATCGCCGTAATGTACGTCGATCGAGAGCTTGTTGTGCAGTACGCCAATCCCGCATCGCTGGCACTGCTGAAAAAGGTATCGCATGCGCTGCCTATCAGACCGGAGGCGCTGGTTGGAACCTGCATCGATAAGTTCCACAAGAATCCCGCCTACCAACGTCGACTATTGGCCGACCCCTCGAATCTACCAATCACGACGCAAATCGAACTGGGTGGGGAAACGCTGTCCTTTTCGGTCAATGCCATCTACGACGCGGCCGGAGTATACATCGGCGCGATGGCGTCAGGTCGCATCATGACCGACGAAGTGAAGAAACAGTCCGAGATCGAACGCCTCACGTCGATGGTCGAGAGCATGCCGATTGCCGTCATGTACGTAGATCGCGAACTGGTCATTCAATACGCGAATCCAGCCTCGATCAAACTCCTAAACCAAGTGAAGCATGCATTGCCGATTCGCCCAGAAGAGTTAGTTGGCACCTGCATCGACAAGTTTCACAAGAACCCCGCATATCAACGCAGGTTGCTCGATGATCCGTCCAATCTGCCGATTACGACGCAGATTGAACTGGGTGGCGAAACCCTTTCCTTCTCGGTGAGTGCCATCTTGGACGCGGGCGGCGAGTACGTCGGTGCGATGGCTTCTGGGCGCATCATGACCGAAGAGGCACGAACCAAGCAGCTGGCTTCCGATGTTGGCAGTACCCTGGCCACAGCGGTCTCGGAGATGGGGACGACAATCGGTGAAATCAGCCAGAACGTGCAACGCACGGCGAGTCTCGCCGAAGACGTCGATCGAGTTGCCACCGAGACGCAGAACAACATGGTGGAGTTGCAGGCCTCCAGCCGCGAAATCGGTGAAGTCGTCAGCACAATCCAAGATTTCGCCGACCAGACCAACCTGTTGGCCCTTAACGCTACGATCGAGGCCGCCCGCGCTGGCCAAAGTGGTAGAAGTTTCGCGGTGGTTGCGAATGAGGTAAAGGAATTGGCTAAGGAGACCGCGAACGCCAGTCAACGTATCGAAGGGTCGATTCGCGCGATTCAATCAAACATCGAGATGGTTTCGACCTCCTCGGAAGAAATCTCGACCGGCATCTCGCAAGTCTGCTCCAACACCGCCAGCGTGGCCACGGCCATCGAAGAACAGTCGGTGACCATGTCGGGATTGGGAGACACCGCCAGCCAGCTCAAAGACCTAACGAACGAAGGCTAGCGGCACCGAGAAGGTACGGGGCTGACGGGCGGCAGGCACAGGCGAAGCACATCGCCGGTGCCGCCGCTCGTTTCTTTTGTAGGGCAGGCGAGCCGAAATTGCTCTGCTAACTCAGGCTCGAATCGAGTTCCAGCTGGAGCCGTGCCGCGATGAATCATTCACCACCCTCAGAATCACCCGTGCCGCCCCCGCATCAAACCCGGCCTGATATTCAAAGCAGCCCTCGGCTGATGGGCGCCGGTGAATTGCCAGAGGCTCGCCGAGATCATGATCGAAGCGTATCTCAAGCTTGCTAGCGCAGAGTTGAGTCGAGTGCACATCGGAGAGCGAAAGCGGCGGACGCGAAAAACCGAAGTCAAGTAGCACTTTTGGATCCTCTCCGGATGCGCACGAATACGTGGAGCCGATTTGCTTTCATGACGCGAACCGGCAATCCGGGTGCGAGTGACAGTGAGTTCAAGCGTGATTCGCGCACTGCAGAAAGTACACACGCACGCATGACATTTCGTGCGCCGCCACCGCACTCAACATATCTGTCAGTTCACTTTCTCCAAAGAAGCAAGAATCCGTTGAGAATTCCGAACAGCGCGATTGTCGCTGGTTCGGGAACAAGTGTAACGGTCACAGTAGACCCGTCCTCGAAGAAGTCGCGTGTGTCAATGTTTGGATCTGAGTTCAGGATGAAATCAAAATCCGTGCCCTCCACAAGGGTGCCAGTCAACTCAACGCCGCGTTCCAAGATCAAGGTCTTCACCCCCGGAACAAGCGTATCGAGCGGAGCGCCGTCCAGAAAAAACTCCGTTCCGAAAATGTTCACCTGACTCGACTCGCCGGCAAAAAAACCATCGCCATAGGTACCGCCTTTGATGTTCAACTCACCGTGGGCAGAAAGGATATCATTCCTTCCACCATCGATGTTGATCACGCTTCCAAAATCGCCGAGCACGCTGTTGGTGAATCCATCAGTGACATTCACGATGCTTCCGTCGCCTGCTCGGAGCGGGCCACCAACCGTACCACCGAAAATGTTCACAACGCTTCCTTGCTCCGCATTAACTTCTTCAATACTCCCTTGCTGCAAATTTATTTCGGTACCACTTCCCACAACAAAACCGAACAACGTGAACTCAGCCCCTACAACGTTAATCGTGCTGTCGACAGCCTCGACATTGGAACCGAAGTTGGCCCCCGGGTGAAGATTGACTGTCGCGTTTGGTCCGATCATGGCGGAATCCGGAATAACCGTAGGCGGCACATCGATTACGCCCGTGAAGGAAGTACCAGCAGTAGCGCTCTGCCGATCTACACAGAGCAATACAAGGCAGGCAAAGAAGATTGCGGAAAAGTTCATTCTGGTCAGATGCGATGGCATGAAGCGAACTCCAGGTGACTGTGTGAATACTAAGTACTTTAACACCAACCCAATTGATCACGGAAACTGTCAGAAGTCAACCGAATGCATCACTTGTTCGGATACACGGGATCCAAAATGGTCAATTTGGTACGTATTGCGAACCACAACATGGCAACTCGCGAAGGCGGCCAAGAATAGTGCTCGCATCGCCCCCGTCGATCGTCGAAAATTGATGTCGCGTTTAGGACTTCGTGCTTGGTGCTTAGCTCAGCGAATGACATTGAGCCGGTTGCCGAGTTTCAATCCAATTCGCCGCGCAGACGCAGGTCGAAAACGACAATAAGCCGCGAGTTTTGCGGCATGGACATGTAGGAAACAGCGAGAATTCATGGATCGACTGAAGCGAGGTGCGTGCAAAAGTCGGTGACTTTTGAGCTAAAAAATGCGTTTTCGAAAACCGAATGAAAACGCAAAAGTGTTTGGGCGCGTCTGGCTGTTGGTGGCCGGAGCGGTAAGCGATTGCAGACGCACGACTTATGGCATTGGCTCACGATCGAAGTTGCGCAACGTTGGGGGCAAAATCCGCGATCGCGCAGCGAGAGCCAACGGCAAAACTATATAAGTGTGTGAGTTCACCATAAGGATGGGCCTGCCGGCACCATCCTGCGTTATGCTATTGCCATTAGTCCGTTGGGATGGTTTACCCGAAGGTAACCCAGAGTGCGCGTTTTCGATGACGCGCTCTGCCGTCGGCCAAGAATCGTGATGGAACTGACCGTGGCGATTTCTACAATGGAGTGCTAGCCGTGGAAAGTTTGCGCCGTCAAACGCGGATGCTGAGCGGTCGGCAGGCGGGGCGACGCCCTGAGTTTTGCTTGCGCTTATTGACCGCCAGAAGCAGAAAATAAGGGGTGCAGCGCACGGTTTTGCTCGATGAAAAAGCGCCGGCGTCACTGTGCAAAACCAGTCACGCCGCCGATTAAGCGAGTTTCGGAGGAAACGAGGAAACACGGACTGCAGAAAAAATCCCAAAGAGGACCTGTAAGCCGGGTCTTGTGCGACGAGTCCCTGACGGGGCTCGACGTGGCAATCATTCCTCTAGGACGGCAGTTGCCTGCCGCCTCAAGCGGTCTACCCGAGAGTCGTCGCGAGCCGGGCCGGCTCTGCTCTCTGTTTGACCTTGCACCGAGTGGGGTTTACCTAGCCAAGCGAGTCACCTCGCCTGCTGGTGCGCTCTTACCGCACCATTTCACCATTGCCTGTGAGGCTATGGGCTGTGGGCGATGAGCTGCGGGGCAACCAAACCCAAAGCTCAGCGTCCACAGCCCACAGCCACCATCGGCTGTATCTTTTCTGTGGCACTTTCCCTAACCTCGCGGCCGGTGGACGTTATCCACCACTCTGCCCTGCGGTGCCCGGACTTTCCTCCCGCAGCAGTAGGTGCTGCCGGCGATTACCCGGTCCTCTTTGGGACGAACCTATTGTATCATTCATGGGACGCCATTGGCGACATGACACTTACTCACTCAGATAGATTCACGATCGGAGCTCCCAGATGCGCTACTTGCCCTTGCTGCTTTGCCTATTTATGACGACCCCAGTCTCGGGACAGAAACTCAGTCCTCTGGGTTCGCCATGGAAGTCCCTGTTCAACGGCAAAGACCTGACTGGCTGGGACAAGATCGGCAACGAAAAATGGGTCGTTGAAGACGGGGCCATCTACGGGGCAGGCGTCACCAAAGAATACGGGTACCTCGCCACGCAAGACACCTACCAAGATTTTCACCTGTCGTTGCGATTCAAATGCGAAGCAGGCGGCAACAGCGGCGTCTACCTGCACACCAGCTTCGAACCTGGCACAGCCACCGTGACGGCCGGCCGACAGATTGAGATCGATCGCAACATCGGCCACCACACCGGCGGCATCTACGGCGACGGCAAGGGCTGGATCGCCTGGCCCGCCCCCGAGCTCGAAACCGTCATCAAGCCGTACGACTGGAACGACCTGTTGATCAAAGTCGAGGGCCGCCGCTATGTCGTCCATCTCAACGGCGAGCAGATGCTCGACTTCACGTATCCCAACCCCGGCGCGAAGGACGGCGTGATCGCGTTGCAACTTCACTCCGGCGGGCAGGGCCGAATGCGGTTCAAGGATATCTGGGTGCGAGATCTATCGCCTGAATGAACCGGGCGGCCGAACTCTAATCTGCACGATACTTCGCCAAGGTGCGCCAGACTTCTTGACGCAGTGAGAAAACGGGCTCCGCTGAACCGATGAATCCGTTCGCCAGCAGCGAAAACGCGAGCTGCCGTCCTTCGAGCGTTGTAAGATAGCCAGAAATCGTCGAAACACCGCTCATTCCGCCAGGTTTCGCTCGGACGAGTGTTCGTTTTTCGCCTGGTCGAGTTTCCACTGCGTAAGCAGGCAGCGAGGTGTAGAAGGTTTGGTAGTGGCGATGTCGACGCATGAATTGCAAGAGCTTTACCGACGAATCGGCACTGATGAGGTTGTAGCGCGAAAGGCCTGAGCCATCGACCAGTCGGAACGATTCCGGCTGCAGCCCTGCCGTCTTGTGCAGCCAGTCCGTGATCCAATTTGCCCCGTGCGACCAGTTGGGCTGACGATGTCCGTTGGCGATGGCGATCTCGTGCAACAACACCTCCCCGACGGCATTCTCGCTGACGTGGTTGAAGTGCTTCAGTGCCGGCGCCAGTGGTGTGCCCGCGTAGCGAATCGTGCGCTGCTTGCCTTTCGTTTCAACACGTCGAGGTGATGCGAAGGCTACGCCTCGCGACTTGAGTAGTTTGGTGAACTTCTGGGCGATCGCTTGCTGGGGATCGGAGAACGCGCGGCGCACTGGGTCGCCATCGTCGTCAAACTTGCCAGGTATCGGTTCGACGTTGAAGTCAAGCATCAGTGGCGTCACCCGCATGTTGAAGTAATACGGCTGATCGTCCCACATCCAGCCGGGGCCAAGTTGAACTTTGCTGTAGCGTGAGTTGTCGACTTCGACTTTGCCGCGGATCGTGGTAACTTGCCATTCGCTGGCCACTCGTTCTGCCAATAATTTAAGGTCGGCCGTCGAGAGCATGGCGTTGCCGCCACCTACGAGTTTGAGATTCCCGAGGACTTTGCGTGTCGATTCATTAACTTGGGCGACAACTCTCGTGGGAAAAGTGTGTTGTGGGTCGAACGTATCCAGTGCGCATGCCGACGTGTAGATCTTCAGATTCGACGCGGGCGTGAACAGGCGTTCGCCGAAGCGATCGTAGAGCACTTCGCCGCTCTTCAAATCGACGACCTTCAGGGCGACTGTTGTGCGTCGAGCAGTCGCGTCGGTGTCGAGTACCTCGTCGAGCGACTGTTCTAGCTGTTGACTGTCTAGCGCGTAAACGATCTGCGTTGGCAGCAGCGAGAGAGTCAGCACGAGCGGGACTATTTTCAAAGGTGGCACAACAGACCTCAGATCGATCACTCAGACTCGCGGTAGTTCTTCCCTTGCCAGCTGTCGCGGCGCTCGAACTCTGCTTCGATTGCCAGTTTCACGGCCGGTTTGTCCAGGCACCAGTCGGGCCCAATGAAGTAGTCCGGGGGTGCGTCGCCGCTGATTCGCTCGACAACCATCGTCGGAGGTAACAGTTCCAGGAAATCAACGACCGTCCGTACGTAGTCATCTTGCTGCATGAGTTCGACCTCACCGGCAGCAATTTGCTCGGCGAGTTTTGTATTCTTAACACAATAGAGATTGTGCAATTTGACTGCATTGATGTTCACTCTTGCCAGCTCACGTGCGGTCGCGAGCATATCCTCGTGCGATTCCCCAGGCAGTCCGAGGATGGCATGGGCGCAAATCTCAATGCCGCGTCCGCGACTTCGCTCAACCGAATCAAGGAACGAGTCGTAATGCTCCCCGCGATTCATCCAGTCGAGTGTCCGGTTGTGAATCGTCTGCAGACCATACTCGACGGATAGATACGTTCGCTGGGCGAACTCTTCCAGCAAGTCGAGCACCTCGTCTGGTACGCAATCGCTGCGGGTGCCAATAGCCAATCCGACAACTTGCGGATGGGAAAGCGCTTCTTCGTACAGTGGTCGGAGGACGTCGACCGGTGCGTAGGTGTTGGTCGCGGGTTGAAAGTAGGCCAAGAACGTATTACAGTTCTTGTAACGCAAGCGCATCCGCGCGATACTCTGGTCGATTTGCCCTATAATTCCGGCGCGGGGCAGGCGCCGGCTGGGGCTAAAGCTGCGATTGTCACAGAACGTGCAGCCGCCCTTGGCGACCGTACCGTCCACGTTGGGGCAGGTAAAACCCGCATCGACGCTGACTTTCTGGATTCGACGCCCAAATTGCTGCCTGAGGGCGAAATTGTAGGCAAAATAGCGCAGCCCGGCCGTCCGCCAAGCTGGCTCTAAACCTCTATCAGATAGGTAGTTAGTTGACGACACAGAGCTATTTGCGTAGAGTGGACAGTTGGCCAGGGGAGGTCGCTCGACATGGCCAGACTTGCGTCAGCCCCCATCATTTGGTCGTTTTACTTACGCGGCAATCATTTTTTTCATTCTGGGGCAAAGTTCTATCTTCGCAAGAGTCAACTCACATGTTCGGTGAACTTATTCCACAAGGAGGTGGAGATCCAATCCCTCTCCTGAAGAAACAGCTGCTCGTAGGACGTCGCGAAAGTTGCGACATTGTCCTCCGCTTTGCCAACGTCTCTGCCCACCATTGCCAACTCTTTGTGAACGGCGGTTACTGGTACGTTCGCGATATGCAGAGCCGCAATGGCGTGAAGGTCAACGGCATCCGCGTGCAAGAGAAACGCATCGGCCCCGGCGACAAAGTGTCGGTTTCGAAGCACAACTACTCGCTGGAGTACTCACCTGCTGATCTCGGAGCTGTCGGCCCTCCGCCACCGGAGGATCTGCCTGCAGAGATCATGACCGAGTCACTTCTGTCGCGAGCCGGGTTGCGTTCGAGCAAAGCTGGGGAGAAGAAACTGCCACCAAAGCGTGACAAGCGCAACGACAGCGGATTCCGCCGATACGATATTTTGGACAACAGTGCCGGCCAGATCGACTCGCCCGACAAACCCGTTTGAGTCCTCAGTCGAAAATGATTGACCGGCACCATCGGCCCGATCACTTTCGGCTACACCGCCACTCAACGATGCCCATTCAACTGGGAGCAAACGTTCATCGCGTTTGCTCCCTTTTTTGTTGACCAGCTAGCAGTTGACCGTGCGATGGCAAAGAAGAAACGTAAGCTGCGAGCCAACTTCCGCAAGAACCGCAACATTCGCACTCGCGACAACGATCTGACGCGATCCTTTGACCGCGATCGCGAGGCCGCCCACGATCTCGAAAGCGGCCAGAGTGTAACTGGCAAGGGGGCACTCACTCGGAAGCGCACCGTTGCCGGTGCCGAGGTTGTAGAGGACGCCACTGGAGAGATCGTCCTGCCAGCAATCGATCCAGCGGTATGTCGTCAAGGTCGCGTGCTGCGGGTGCAGGGGCTGGTCAGCATCGTGCAGCAGGAGGACGGCAAACTACGTCAATGCGCCACGCGGCGGTTGCTCAAGACGCTAAGCACCGATCAGCGGCACGTCGTTGCGGCGGGCGACCGAGTTTGGTTTCGCCCTGAGGGGGAAGAGGAAGGAATCATCGAACGCGTCGAACCGCGACACGGAGTGCTGTGCCGTACCAGCCGCAAGCGTCAGCACGTGCTTGTCACAAACCTCGATCAGGTGCTGATCGTCACGAGCGCCGCTGAACCGCGGCTCAAGCCCAATCTGCTCGATCGCTATTTGGTAACTGCGGAGAAGGCGGGGATCCAACCGATTGTCTGCATCAACAAGGTCGACTTGGTCGATCCGGCAGACGTTCAGCTGCTGGTCGGTGTTTACAGCCAATTGGGCTATCGTGTGTTAATGATCTCCGTTCACGAAGGCTGGGGAATCGCCGAGGTGCAACGTCTACTCAAAGGTCGCGAGACCGCCGTCACCGGACAGAGCGGTGTTGGTAAGTCGAGTTTGCTCAACGCCATTGAGCCGGGCCTTGAACTCCGTGTTCAGACGGTCAGTAGCGAATCTGAGAAAGGTCGCCACACGACCACAACTGCGGAACTCATACCGCTTTCCGGCGGTGGGTTTGTCGTCGACACGCCCGGCATCCGACAGTTTCAACTTTGGGATGTCATTCCCGAAGAAGTCGCTGGCTACTTCCGCGAGCTTCGCCCCTATGTTAGCCACTGCCGCTACCCCGACTGCACGCACACGCACGAGGAGCCATGCGCCGTGAAGGACGCAGTGGCTGACGGCTACATCGACGTGCGGCGCTACGAGAGCTACCTGCAAATCCACGCCGGCGACGACGCATGAGAACATCTCACGTCGTTCTGCGTATTATCGCGGCGTGAAATCGACCGTCGTCTCCAGCTGCGAGGCGAAAGTCGACAGTAGGTCGGCACACATGTCTATGTCGTGCAGCGAGATCATCTCGACGGCACTGTGCATGTAGCGGTTTGGTACGCTCACCAATCCAGCCGCGACACCCGCGCGCGTGAGTTGGATCGCATTGGCATCGGTGCCGGTTCCGCGACCGATTGCACCCCATTGGCACGGAAGATCGGCCTCGTCCGCCGCGTTTCGCAGTCGTTCGACCACGATTGGGTTCATATTCGGTCCACGATACACCACCGGCCCGCCGCCCAGTTTAATATCGCCTTCCTGATTCTTGTCGATCGTAGGGCAGTCGGTCGCGTGGGTCACGTCGACCGCGATGCCGACGTGCGGGTCGACGCCAAAGGCGCTGGTATGGGCGCCGCGCAGTCCGATTTCCTCCTGGACGGTCGCGACCGCATAGAGCGATACCTGCAAACCTTTCGCCTTCGCCCGACGCAAGGCTTCGATGCACACCCAGAGTCCCGTCTTGTCATCCATGCCAGGCGAATTCGCCATGCCATTCCGCATTTCCTGATAGCCGAGTTCCAACGTCACTGGATCGCCGATGCGCACAGCCTTACTGGCTTCGTCCTTGTCTTTGGCCCCGATGTCTAGCCATAAGTCTTTTGCTTTGACGACTTGCTTACGCTCATCTTGATCAAGCAAATGAATTGCCTTGCGTGCGATCACCGCGGGAATCGGACCGTCTTCCGTGTAGATCGTCATGCGCTGCCCGATCAGTTGCTGCGGGTCCCAGCCACCAATCGTGTTGGTGTAGATGAAACCATCTTCGCTGATGTGCGTGACGAGCAACCCAATTTGATCAGCGTGCCCGGCAAACATCACGCGCACATCACACCCTGGATTGCAACAGGCAATCACGTTGCCGTGAAGATCCGTTCGCACTTCGTCGGCGAACTCGCCGACGTACTGTCGCACCAGTTCCTGGACCGGTTGCTCGTAACCTGATGGGCTCGGCGTTTCGAGAATCTGCTGAAAGAACTGTTTTGCGGCAGCTTCCATCTTGTTTCATCCTTTGATTTGTGAACTTTAGCAGCAGCGACATTGCTGCGGCTGTTTTGCGAACCGAGCTAATCGGCAATGACCATGTCGGCCACTGCCGGCCATTCGCCGATCTCGATGACGTTGCCATCAGGGTCGCGGAAAAACACCTGTCGGTAACCTGTCGGACTACGTTCGTAGTCGGGCAACAAGCGCTCGACGGTCTCGACGCCGTGCTTCGCAAGCAGTGCTAGGTCTGCGTCGATATCAGCGGATTGCATCGCGAAATGATGCCAGCGTGTATTGATCGGCTCGGTGCTTGGCTGATGGTTTTCGTCATGAATCAGATGAACCATCACGCCCGCTTCCGCGCGATACAACCACCGCCCGTCGAACGAAAACGCAGGACGAGGTACCAATCGAAAGCCAAGCACCTCGCAATAAAACCGTGCTCCCCGCTCCGCATCGGCGGTTGGCAAAGCGATGTGATTGAAATGCCCTGGCTGCAAACTGGGGGTTGGTCCAGGCTCGAGGCGATAGGTAGAGCTGTTGGGTGACGGCATTGTGTGTCCTTGCCACGGACGCTAGCTGCTAGCTGCGGCCGTTGTTAATCTGCATCAATTTTAACGATTTTGTGGTCGGCTGCGAACCGCCGCGCCGATAAATCTGGTCGAGTACCTGCGCCGAGAAGCGTTGTAGGTCCGATGCATTTGCATGAGTCACTCCGGAGCTAACGAAATCATGTCCACTCGACACGTTCTTGCCCTAATCGTTGTTTTCTGCACCGCCGGCCAATTGGGTTGTTGCTGCATGAACCAATTTGGTTGCGGCTGTGGCATGGGTGGTCAAGTCTATGATGGTTGTTGTGCCAGCTGCGGAGTGGCCGACTGCGCAAGTTGCGGCTGCCCCGAGGCGTCATGCTGTTGTCCCGAGCCCGCTTGCTGCTGTCCCGAGCCGTCGTGCTGTTGCCCCGATCCTGCCTGTGGTTGCCCGGATAGCAGTTGCGGCTGCGGCGTTGGCTGTGGCTCGCCCGTCATGGGGAACTGCCCGCTGCTACAACGAATACGTCGCGCTCTGCACGGTTGTTGCAACTCCGGTTGTGGCGGCCGCGCCTACTGCAGCGAGTGGACGGACTGCCCGCCGTGCGATTGCGATCCGTGCGATTGCTATGGCAACTACATCGGCGGCCGCTATTCCAGCCCACACGGACAACGCGCCCGCATGGCTAAACGCAACGTCGCGGGAGAACTGCAGTTCAACGAGTCGGATAACGCAACGATGTATCGCTAGCGACGTGGCTTCACTTCCGGCATAAGTCATCGCGCACGCCGCCGGCACTTGGTTATTGTCCCCACTCGCGCCACGCGGTTGTTTCTACTCTTCGCCCTCCTTCCCCCCCCCGACTGGGTTTTTTGCAACACTTCCGCGCGCACCGAAAATACGTACGTGTCC
>JANQQA010000129.1 GCA_028285205.1 Bythopirellula sp.
ACCAGGTCCAAGCGGAACGTGAGCTAGAGCGGCTGACTGAATTGATCGCTGAGAAGGAGACACTGATCGAGGAGTTGCGTGAAGAGGCGAAAGGCAAGCGTACGTTCGCGATCATCCCCTTTCTCGGCCAGGACGGGACGGCGGTCCCGCGCATTTACATCGAGTGCTGCGCAGAAGGGGTGATTGTCAAGCCAGAAGGCACGCGCTTCACGAGGATTGATTTCCTCGACACTGCGTGGGCTGGCAATCCGTTGGCTCAAGTTGTGCGGGCAACGCAGCAGCATCTCAGAATGAAGGCTCAGGCTGCGGGAGATCCGGACCCACCACTAGCCATGCCGCTCATGATTGTCAGGCCCGACGGAATTGAAGCACTCGAAGTCGCAAGGGATGCACTCGAGGGCGCCGAAATCCACTACGGCTTCGACTATGTCGGGGGGGATCAAAAGCTAACGTACCCCGTCGCCTTGGATCCCGCGCTGGCAGATACGCAGCATCAGGCGCTGATGATTTCGCGGCAGCATCTCCGCATGAAGATCAACTCGGCACCTCGACGTTACAAGGCAAAACTTGAGAGTCTCGCCGTGAGTGCCGGAGCAGTTGGCATGGGCGCAAGTGCCGTCAAGGCGGCGGTGTTGCGGCAGTTGGCAGCGGACGGATCCTCACCGTCGCCCGGCCTCGGAGGTGGTGAAGGAAGTGTAAGCGGCGAAGGCGGTCCGGATCAGGGAGGAACTTGGGCGCACGGGGGAGTTGGATCGGAATCGCAAGAACAGCGCTACGGAGGCTCAAGCGACGTGGGCAGTTCTACTCCGACCGGCGGTAATGCCTTCGCGGCAGGCGACTCAGTAGACGGAGGATCCGATCCCGGAGGCCAAGGAGTCGCTGCTGCGGGTGCTGGTGGTTCCGAGAGTAGCGCCTCCGCTGCCGCTGCGGCAGGGCAAGCCAGTGGGCTGGCCAGCAGTTCGCAGGCCGGTTTGTCGATGAACGCTGGGCAGAACGCAGACGCTGCGAACCCCGGCAATAATCAAAACGACTTCAACATATCGAGCGAATTCAACGGTAGCGGTCGAGCGGAGTCGGGCGAAGCGAATCAAGCTCCCGAAAGCATCACCAAACGTAAGCGGAACGCTGTCCCAATTCAGCGACCGATTCCGGTAATCGTGCGAAAAGACCAGATCGCCTTGTTGCCGAATCGACAGGAATCGAACAGTCAATCCGCGCCAGGAGTCACGATCTCGCTCAATCAGTCTGCCAAGCAAATTGGCGCTGAACTCAGCGTCGCGATTCGCGACCATGTCAAGGATTGGGGCATCGCGGGTAGCGGACTGTATTGGAAACCCGTACTGAATCTGAAGGTCGGCCCAGACGGCTGGGAGTCAGCACAATGGCTTAAGAAGATGCTCGCCCCTAGTGGGATCGGCGTAAAGCTGCCCGATAACCCTCGAATGAGCAGGGGAGGCAAAGCCAATGCGCCGCGATAATGCGCCCGAGAGCGATTTCGGCCAAGACTCCTTTCTGGATGTGGTCGCCAATGTTGTTGGCGTGCTAGTGATCCTGGTCATGCTGATCGGAATACGCGCGACACAAAGCGTTACAACTGAAGCGCGTGTTACCGAACTGACCGAAGCGGAAAGTGATCCACATCCGCAGGAATCTACGATCGCCGCCTCCTCAGAGGAACTGACTGCGGAAATCGAAAAGACAATTCAACATGCCGGATTCATGGAAAGAGGGCTACTGAAGTCGAAATCGCGAATCATCGCGCTCATGCGTCAGTCAGCCCTGCAAGAGCAGCATCGCATGGAGTTGGCAATGTTGCGATCGGAGATGGAAGAGAAGATTCAACAGCGTCGAGAGGCCCTAACGACTCAGGAGCAGAAAGAGTACGACGTGCAAAATCAAATCTTCGAGGCCAAGCTTGAGCTCGAAGACCTGTCCCAGGAGCAGCTCGCGCTGATTTCCTCACCGGGCGTTGTGGAAGAGATCGAAGTCGAGCCGACTCCAGTGGCACGAAGGGTCGAGGATAAGGCCACACACATTCGATTGCTGGGCGGCTCGGTTTGCCGCGTTCCGTTCTACGAGTTGATGGATGAACTGGAATACGAGTTGCCGTCAATCAGGCGTGAGCTGAGCACGCACGGCCAAGTGAATCGTGTGGTCGGGCCGATTGACGGATTTCGGTTGCGCATGAAAACGGAACGGATCAGAAGTGATCGAGCCGTGACGGGACCGCTGGTGGGCAATCTATCCACCGGTGAGAGGTTCCTGCCAACCTACTACTTCTTGGCCGATTCCAACGAGTTGGGCGAGCCGATCGACCAAGCATTGCTGGCCAATTCGAAGCTCAGAAGCATTCTGCGAACGGCTCGCAAGCAGAGTTCAGCAGTGGTCGTCTGGGTGTACAGCGATAGCTTCGATGATTTTCGCGTCTTGCGGAAGCTGCTCTCGGAGTTGGACTTGGCTGCGGCGGTCTACAACCTGCCACTGGGCAAGCCAATCTCCGCATCGCCCCTGGGAAGAGAAGCGAAGGCGCAATAACCTTCGAGAGCACTTCAGCGTTTGCGAACATTTCCAGGCTCAATGCGGGGAAAGATCGCTACATCACTTCGGATGTTGCTTCTGTTCGTGCTTTTGCTCCGGCGGCTTTGGCGGCCATTGCATCGGCTTGGGTACGAACAGCTCAGACATCTTGACCTGTCCGAGTTTCTTGCAGGCGGCTGCGGTGATGTCGGTGAGCACCAGCAGCAATTGTTCTTGTGACTTGGCAGGCAGATTGTCTAGCGGCGGCAATGAAGGCGTCAGTGGCCCGTCGGTTGCCTCAAATATCTGCAAGAGTGTAATCTCCGACAGCGGACGCGTCAGAGAATAGCCGCCATCCACGCCACGCGTCGACTTCAACAGGCCGTGATTGACCAAGTTGCGCAGAATCTGCAACAAGAATCTCTCTGGCATCTCGCCAGTTTTCGCCAAGAAGCTGCACGGAATCGGTTGGCCGAAGGGCGCATTGCCCAACTGCAATACCGCCCGCACAGCGTAGGCTGTGGACCGCGACATTCGCACAGCGAACTCACTTCCTGCTCAACTGACGCGGTACAGAATAGCGATCGTAAGATCTGTCACCATGCAGCCGCACGTCGTCTGAGCAACTAACCCCGTTCTTGGGCAAGCCATGTCTTAGGTTCGCGCTGTTGCGAGAATTCAGTTGGGGCGCTGAACTCTGCTTCAGAACGGAACGAAACGAAAAAACTATGAAAAGATCAACAGAGGTCGTGCTGAGAAGAGTCTGCAGTGTCCACCGACGGCTACCCATCTGTCAAGATAATTTGACGTGACTTGAAGTAAAGCGAGCACTGCGTAGAACGATAGGGCACAAGTATTGCGGGTAAGTGAAGTCGTAAGGGGACGTCCACAACCGCGGGCGTAGCAGCAAACGTGCACTGATTCGTCGCTTTAGTTTCTTCGGATTATTGATGTGGTCACCCTAATCGTAAGCTTCGCTATCCGCTGTTAGCCACGCAGCACCCACACCACTCTCGACGTACGACGGAATACTCCGTCACTTGCGCATGTTCAATTTGGGCATGATGACATTGAATGGCCATGCCATTGCGATTGGATCGCGCTATTCCGCGTTTTCAAGCGGTTGAGCAAAGAAGAACGCTTGAATCATCAGCAGGCACGCCCCCCCCACTAGGAGCATGTCGGCGACGTTAAAGTTGGGCCAGACCCACTGCTGATTCCACTGCAGTAGAATCCAGTCACGCACAGCGTAGACTCGTTCACCCTCTCGTGCGGGTACGAACGCGTCCCAAGTCAGCCCGGGCAGCCCAACCCGGTCGTAGAGGTTGCCCAAAATGCCACCTGTGACACATCCCAGGGCGAAGTTGAGCCAGCGATCGTGCGCGGCGCGGAACCAGAACAGCCAGATCGGAATGGCCGCCAGCGCTGCGACCGAGAACAAGGCAAATAGCCAGACTTTCCCTTGCCCCATGCCAAACAAGGCGCCTTCGTTGAGGCTCTTTTGGATGCCGATATGGCCTTTCCACAGCCACCACTCGTTACCGCGGAAGAGTTCGGCGTGACGAAAAACCAAGTGCTTCGTCACCAAGTCTGTGGCACAGCCTGCTGCCGCAAGCGCGCAGAACCAGACCAATCGACTTGTTGGCACGGGTTGACCAGCAATCATAACCGAGGCTCTTGTGTGCAGCAGACTAGGCAATTTGCGCGTACTGTACAGCGCGGGACCACATCTGCCCAACCCAATTTGCGGCGATTTGAAGCTATATGCCGGGCAACTGGTCCGCTAGCGTCAAGATCCGCTGCAGAACGGCAAACCTCGCATTCCACAGGCGAGCCCGGCTAGCCAGCCATCTGCCCGTCACGTAAAGAAGCGCACTTCACACACACGGGCGTGTAAGGCAAGGCGTTGAGGCGAGTTTTGGGAATTACGCCCTCGCATTCCAAGCATTGGCCGTAGGTGCCATCTTCGATCCGTTGCAGCGCGAGCTCGATCATCTCCAAAGTGTCTTCTTCAGAGGCCATAAGGCTCAACGTGAATTCTTGCTCGAAGTTCTCACTGCCTAACTCGGCCATGTGAATCGGCATACTGGAAGCTTCAGAACTCTCACCCAGGGCTGACTCGGCCATCGAGGTAACGTCTCCCCGCAGCCGGGCTCGAAGGTCGAGCAACCTCTGCCGATAAACTTTCAGATCTGCTTTTTTCATCGTCTTCCTCGCATCGTCAATGGTCCAGACCTGCTCTAGCTGTGACGCTGTGCAAAGGCCAGACTAGCCATTGTATTACGGGCAGCTGCAACCGTCAAACGTCTGGAGACTGCGGCGATAGTTGCTAAGTCCTTTGCCCACCTGGATTTGTGCGTTGTCAATTGAAGTCGAAAGGTTTCTCGAAGGCATCGCATTCAGAGCCAATGCTGACCAATTCCGACGCCACGCGGTTGCCGATCGCGGGATCAGTTTCATCCTAATCAACTCGTGTGAAGGAACCGCGAGGATGACGCTCTCATAGGACGGCAGAGCCGTGCGCTGCCCCGCCTCGAGTCGTCCTGCGCGGGCTCAGGCGTACCGCAATGCGTTCGGCCAGAATCCAGCGCGAGCGACGTTGGTTGCGGCTACCGTCAGAGCAAAGTAGACTAGCTATAAGTTGTTTTCTCAGCTGTGCTTACCTTCATTTTTTAGATCTGCGGAGAGTCTCTGTGGCGACGGCCGTGCATACAAATACCGATCAGGCGTTTCAACGATGTCTCGCTCCCGATTGCGGCGCGACCTATGACGTTGGCGAAGTTCGTACGTCTTGCGGGGAATGTGGCGGCTTACTGGATGTGTCGTACGACTGGGACCGGATCAACGTGCCAGACTCGTTACGCTGGTTTGAGAAGAAATGGGCCCGTCGAAACGAGCCTCTCTGTCGGAGCGGCGTGTGGCGGTTCCATGAGATGTTGCCGTTCGCTCCCGCCGAGAAGGTCGTCACGATTGGCGAGGGTCAGACGCTGCTCAGCCCGTCGGACGGCGTGGCCAAGTATGTGGGGCTCAATGCTGGTGGACTCTATCTGGAGTATGAAGGGCTCAACCCGTCGGGAAGCTTCAAAGATAACGGCATGACTGCCGCTTTCACGCACGCCCACACGATTGGCGCGAAGCGTGCCGCATGCGCTTCGACCGGCAATACGAGTGCCTCGCTGGCACTCTACTGCGGAGTCAGCAAATTGATGAAGGGCGTGATCTTCATCGGCTCGGGGAAAATTTCATACGGCAAGCTGTCGCAGGCGCTGGACTACGGTGCTCTGACGATCCAGATCGCGGGCGATTTCGACGATGCCATGCAGCGTGTGCGTCAGGTGAGCGAGCAGCTGGGCATCTATCTGGTGAACAGCGTTAATCCTTTCCGACTGGAAGGGCAAAAGACGATCATGTATCGCGTTCTGGAAAGCCTCAATTGGGAGGTGCCAGACTGGATCGTCGTACCCGGTGGCAATCTGGGCAACAGCAGTTCCTTTGGCAAGGCATTCATGGAGATGCTGGAGTTGGGGCTGATCGACCGCGCCCCACGTCTGGCGGTCATCAACGCCACGGGGGCGGACACGCTGCACGAGCTATACGAGGTGCATGGGCAGCGGTGGAACGACGGCCAGATTGATCAGCAGACGACCTCCGCTTTCTTCGACGACATGGACAAACACAATCGCCGAGCATCGACGATTGCCAGCGCGATCGAAATCAATCGCCCAGTCAACTACGAGAAATGCCTCCGCGCGCTCGCCGTGTGTGACGGCGTCGTACGCGAAGTGACCGACCAGGAGATCCTGGACGCGAAGTCGCAAGTTGGAGCCAACGGTTTCGGCTGCGAGCCGGCCAGCGGTGCCAGTGTCGCAGGCGCGAAAAAGCTAAGGGAGGAAGGCGTAATCGCTCCGTCCGATCGCGTCGTCTGCGTCCTAACGGGCCACCAGCTGAAGGATCCAACGGCCACGGTCGCGTACCACACAGCCGACCAGGACGAGTTCAATCGAGTGCTGGCCAGTCGCGGTGTCCAACGAGCTGAGTTCGCCAATCGCGCGGTCGCTGTGCCAAACGATTTGGACCAAATCGTGCAGGCGATCCAGTTGAACAGCTGACGAGGGGAGTCGAGACTGTTCGGGTTTTTCGCAATCGCATTGGGGGCGAAGCCGTTCGAGCCGTTGCGACTGGTGATGTCGAGCGGCTAAGCGTACGCAGAGTGGCATCCAGAAACGGATTCGGTGACTAAGGGCAATACTTTCGTCGGACTCGATGTAGATGGATCTAAAAATCGCTATTCATGGTGCCGCTGGGCGCATGGGCCAACGTCTGATTGCGCTTGGTCACGCCCAAAAAGGAATGCGGATCGTTGCGGCACTCGAAGCGGCCACGCATCCCGCGCTCGGGCAAGATGCAGGGATGTTAGCTGGGATTGGCGAGATCGGTGTGCCACTTGCGGTCGTTGGTGAATCGGAGGCCGACGTGGTCATCGATTTTTCCGTGCCCGATGCAGCCGTGGCAGCGGTGACGCACTGTCTAGAATTTAACAAGCCGCTGGTCATCGCAACTACCGGTTTCGACGAGGAGCAAGAAGCCTACATTCGCAAAACGGCCGAGAAGATTCCGATCGTCTGGGCACCCAGCATGAGTACGGCCGTGAACCTGGTGATGAAACTGACGGAGATCGCCGGCGGCGCGCTGAAGGACCTGCCCTCCGGCGTCGATGTGGAGATCGTCGAACGTCACCATCGGTTCAAAGAGGACGCACCGAGTGGCACAGCGCTGCGGTTTGGTCAAATCGTCGCTGAAGCGATGGGTCAGGACGCGCACACGCACGGACGGTCGGGACGCCCCGGCGAGAGGCCCCGCAATGAGATCGGTTACCATGCACTCCGCACCGGTGACAACCCAGGAGAGCATACAATCGTGTTTGGCATGTTGGGCGAAACGATCGAATTGCGCGTGGCGGCAAGCAACCGAGACTGCTACGCCCAGGGGGCTCTGTTGGCAGCCGAGTGGATTCAGGGCAAACCGGCAGCGCTATACAACATGAACGATGTGCTGGGGCTCTAGGCTCGATGGCCAAGTGCGATGAAGGCTATCTCTGTGACGTGTGCGGCGCTGATGTCGCGAATCTAACGGACAGCGATCTCTATCTGCGTTACATCGTCGGCATGCTCGATCCGGAAGTGCTGCACACGACTCCGGAACTCCACATACGCTGCAATCCGTCGCTCGCGCAATACATCGTCGCGGATGATTTTCAGCCGGTGACCGTCGATGGGCCGTTCGACAAACGCACGTTGGATGCCGATTTTGTGCGTGAGCAAGAAACGCTGCTCACGCGTGGATGGCGAAGGCTTAACGAGGTTGCCGACTTGGAACTGCCGATCGTCGAATACCCGCTGCCAGAAGTGATTGAATCGCTGAGGCGCAGATCTCCGGGGATCAATTAGGTTCAATTAGCCTTGTCGCTCGATGCCGCGGCCCCGATAATCGCCGCATGTCCACCGATTCGACCGCCTCGCCCGCTGCGCCTTCCGACTCCACGACCCTGCCAACGCTGTATGCCGATTCCAGTTTTTGGGGCATGACGGTCACGCAGTTCTTTGGAGCGTTTAACGACAACCTTTTCAAGCAACTGATACTGTTGCTCTCCATCACCGTCGCGGTAGATGGCACTTCCGTCGATTCGCAGGGCACTGCCACACTAATATTTTCCTTGCCGTTCTTGGTCGTTACGGGAATTGCCGGTTACCTCTCAGACCGGTTGGGGAAGCGAGGGATCATCGTATCGTGCAAGGTAGCTGAAATCGCCGTGATGGCACTGGGCGGATTGGCCTTCGCCTACTATTCGCAGTCTGAGAGCCTGACCCTACTTTACTGCGTGCTATTTCTGATGGGTGCCCAAAGCGGTTTTTTTGGTCCGGCCAAATACGGCGTTCTACCCGAGATGCTTAGAGCGAGTGACCTGCCGCGCGCGAACGGTTTCATACTGATGACGACGTTTGTCGCGATAATCCTCGGAACAGTGTTTGCAGGAATACTGTTGGACTACTATCCCAAGCGCCCCTGGGTCGGGTCGATCGCATGCGTAGTAATCGCAGTCATCGGCACCATGTCGTCGCTGCTTGTTCGTAAGGTGCCGCCTGCCAATCCCGACCTACAACTCCGCCCCTCATCGTTTGCGGTACCACCGGACATGCTTCGCATGCTACGAGATGACAAGCCGCTGTTGAGCGCTGTGGGCGTATCGAGCTTATTTTGGCTGCTCGCTGGAATGTTCCCCAACGCGATTAATTCGCTAGGCAAGATCGTCTTTCTGGCGGATGACAAGTCGACGAGCATGCTCAACGGCGTCGTCAGCATCGGCATTGCCTTGGGGTGCATGCTCGGTGGTTTCATTTCCGGCGGCCGCGTTGACTTTCGCGTCTTGCGGGTTGGAGCGTTAGGCATGATCGTCTGTCTGGGCATCATGGCAGTTCCCGCCGACGGCGACATCACTCTGCTGCAGGATGAAGAGGGCGCGATGCAACGCCTACCGGGGATCGGGGAGAGTTCCCAGTGGCTTGGTTACCAGGCGAGTGTGATTATTCTCGTTCTCACCGGCATGTTCACTGGCTTCTTCGCTGTCCCGCTCCAGGTGTTCATGCAAACCAGGCCACCCGACGACAAGAAGGGTCGCATGATCGCAGTGATGAATCAAGCAAACTGGGTGGGCATTGCGATCTCGGGTGTATTGTATAACTGGTTCAGCAGCATGATCGAGAGTCAGCAATGGTCGCGTAGCATCATGTTTGCGCTGATTGGGTCGTTGATGGTGCCCGTTCTACTGCTCTACCATCCGAAGAACGAGATGCTTGAGTCTTAGGGGCAGGCGCGTAAAAAAAGCCCCCAACAGATGCTAGGGGCGGTGCTTCAGTTCGATGCGAATTGGTCGGACTATTCTGTCACGACCAGCTTGGTATTCCCAAAGTCGTAGTCGACCAACGCCGCAACGGCTGCATCCGGGTCGAACGCCTGCTTGTCGATCGCGACGATTGCCTTCCGCGCTTCGAAGTCGACTTTGACGTCCTCAACGCCTTCTTGCGCGGCGAGTACTTCTTTCACCTTCGCGGCACAACCGAACTCGCAGTCCATGTCGGGAACTTCGAGTTCGGCGGTTGGAGCACCTGCAACGTTGAACGCAACGGGCGTCGCTTCCACAGCAGACTCGGTTTCGACGACATTTTGAGGAGCCTGTTCGGATTGGCAGCCGGTAACGATCAATGCGCTCAGCGCAATCAGGGTCAGTGTTCTCATCGGTGGGTTCCTAATGCAAGGAAATGGGGTGGGATTTCGGGAGGTGGCCGAGGCCACCGAGGGATCAACTGGTTTTTGCTTCCAACTCGCTAAGAGCGACCAACTCGCCCTTGGCCGCCATCTCGCGAATGTCCTCCGTGATCTTCATGGAACAATACTTGGGACCACACATGCTGCAGAAATGAGCACTTTTGAAAGTCTCCTGCGGCAGTGTCTCATCATGATAAGCTTTGGCCGTCTCCGGGTCCAATGCCAGACGGAATTGCTCGTTCCAATCAAACGCGAATCGTGCTCGCGAAAGCGCATCGTCGACGTCGCGGGCACCAGGGCGCTGACGGGCGATATCCGCCGAGTGAGCCGCTATTTTGTAGGCGATTAGGCCCTGTTTGACGTCTTCTCGCTCGGGCAGACCAAGGTGTTCCTTGGGGGTCACGTAGCACAGCATGGCCGCACCAGCCCAGCCTGCGATCGAGGCACCGATGCAGCTGGTGATGTGGTCGTAGCCAGGGGCAAAGTCGGTGACCAGCGGGCCAAGCAAGTAAAAAGGCGCACCGTTGCATACTTCGATCTGCCGGTCCACATTCATTTTGATCTGGTCCATAGGAATGTGACCCGGCCCTTCGACCATCACTTGCGTGCCGCGTTCCTGGCCGCGTGCGGTAAGCTCGCCGAGCACATCGAGTTCGGCGAACTGTGCGTCGTCGCTCGCGTCGGCGAGTGATCCCGGGCGGAGCCCATCGCCGAGACTCCAAGTCACGTCGTATTGACGCATGATGTCGCACAGATCGTCAAATGCATCGTACAGCGGATTCTGTTTCTGGTGCGTCATCATCCACTTGGCGATCAACGAGCCGCCGCGGCTGACGATGCCCGTAACTCGGTCCATCGTAAGATGTAAGTGCTCGTACTTCACGCCGCAGTGAACCGTCATGTAGTCGACGCCCTGCTTCGCTTGGTGCTCGACCATGTCGAGAAAGTGCTGTGGCCGCATTTCTTCGATCTCGCCGCCCAACTCTTCGAGCATCTGGTAAATTGGGACCGTGCCGATTGGCACTGTCGACGCTTCAATAATTGACTTGCGGATCGTGTCGATGTCGTTGCCGGTGGACAAATCCATCACCGTGTCTGCGCCGTAATGAACCGCGGTGTGGAGCTTTTCCAACTCACCCTCTTCGTCGCTGGTCACCGCCGAGTTGCCAATGTTGGCATTGACTTTACAGACGGCGGCACTGCCAATGCACATGGGTTCCAGCTTGCCTTCCAAGTGAACTCGGTTCGCGGGGATCACCATTTTACCCGTCGCGACTTCTTCGCGAATCTTCTCGGGTGTGAGGTTTTCTCGTTTGGCAACGAACTCCATCTCTGGGGTGATCGATCCGGCGCGGGCATGTTCGAGCTGAGTGATTGGTGTCGGCATGAGCCAAGAAACTCCGTCTAAATACTGTGCATGAATACTCGTACAAACGAGCAATGACCAAGCCCCAAAGACTAGTGAACGTCGCAACGCAAGGTCAGTGGGAATTGGTCATTCGTTTCCTTCGAAAAGCTCATCCTATCGCTCTCGCAGACAGCTTGTCAATCAACGCGATGGATGATTCTAGAGCGTTTTGAGGTACTCCAACACAGCGGCGCGCTCGGACCCAGACAGCGCCGCGGGGAAGTCGTGCCCAGCGGCACTCTTGCCGAATTTCCGAGTGTCGAAGTAGCGGCGTCGGGAAGCCGCATTGACCGCAGCAGGCACCGCATCTGTGATCTGAATAGGTACTCCGACGCGTCGCTTGTCGTACCCATCGTTGCTCTCACGCATCCATACGGCGGGTCGTTCTTCTGGGTGCAGAACGTGCCAGAGAGTCGGCACGCTGCCGTTGTGAAAGTAGGGCGCCGAGGCCCAGATGCCATTAAGCGGCGGCGCGAGATAACCACCCGGGTCTGCTATCACGTCGCCGCGTTCACCGTATTCGTTGATCCAATTCGTCTGGTAACTGAGTCGGTGTTTCGGTGTGAGTGCGCTCAGTCGCACCGGATCGGTGCCAACCACATCGATCGGGACAATCCGCTCGGGGTAGCCGCCATCCGCACCATAAGTACCGTGGCATTCGGCACAACTCTGCTCGAAAACGACGCGACCTTGCTGTGCAAGCGCACGGTCAATTTCAAACGGGTACGCCGGCGATTCGAGTGACTCGATGTACGCCTCGATATGTCGAAAATCATCTTCCCACTGCCGGAACTTTTCCGGACCATTTTCCTTGGAGGCTAGAAACTGCATCAACCCCCGATGTCCACGCGGCGCGAAGTTGTCGCTGTAAAGTCGTTGCTTGCGTGTGACGTTCCACCACGGGGGGGCGTCGTGGTCGTGGTGCGTCATGGGCGGCGGCAACCGCTTGGAGAGCAGATTCATGTCGTTGTCGCGGTAGTGCATCAGCGCCACACCGAACATCACAGCGTTCGTGGTACCGACCGTCGTGCCCAGCGGCATCACCATGGAGCCGATGTCCAGATCGGTCATCCGTTTGCCCAATCGTAGCTTCGCATTACGAATGTCGTGGGTGAGGGTCTCCAATGCGAATTGCGAATTGCCCACGCCCGGAACGAGTTTCCCCGCGACGCTTCCCTGGTGACAGGCGAGGCAGTTCATCGACCAATCGCCCGCTTTGTCGACGACGTACTGCACCGGTCGGTGCTGGGGATCGTTCTCACGTTCGATCAGACCGTAACGTTCGAATGCCATACGACGCCGCTCGTCAGCGTTGGCGTCCCGAGCTTGCGAGCGGAGCGGTTCTTCCCAGCTGCGCCAGACATCGTCGAATGTCTCTTGATCGAAGGCGACGGGGATGTAGGGCTTGTTGAGCAGCAGGTCCAAGCCACGGTCGGGATCCGCTGTCTCGGTAGCGAACGCAACCAGGTGGCTCGATGCGAGGTACGCCAAAGCTAATGCGAGTGGACGAAGCATGCGGAAAGCACTCGAATTGAGTTGTTGAATCTTCGCGACAGGTAGAAACATGACAACTCGCCGGACCGGACACCGCAGGTAGGGCGATGCGGCTCGAACTGGGTAGGCCACTTCAGTTTAGGCGTCTCAGGCGGGCGCGACAACCAAAACGCCACCCATTGCCTGAAGTCCTTCCAACCGCGACAATCTCCAAATATTCACCAAATTCAAGACTTGAATGCGAGAGGACTGCGGCCTGTGGCGGGACGGACAATTGCGATCGGCGACATCCATGGCTGTGCGACGGCGCTGCGGACGCTGCTGGCGGCATTGGAATTAACCGCCGAAGACACCGTCGTGACGCTGGGCGACGCGATTGATCGCGGTCCCGACAGTCGCGAGGTGATCGAGCACCTTATGGCGCTTGGCGAGGAATGTCAGTTGGTGCCGATCTTGGGCAACCACGAGCAAATGCTGCTCGATGCGATACATGGGAGGATCGCCCTGCAAGACTGGCTGATGCACGGAGGCGCCGAGACGCTCGATTCGTACGGCCACGGTGCGGCGCTGATGGAGATACCGATTCCGCACGTGGATTTCGTGCGGTCGTGGGGCGACTACCACGAGACGGATACGCATTTCTTCGCTCATGGGAACTATCTACCGCACAAGAAACTTTCCAGTCAGCCGTGGGAGGAGATGCGGTGGCGATCGCTCAAGCAGTTTTTCCCGGGCCCGCATGTGTCGGGCAAGATAGCCGTGTTGGGGCATACGGCGAACAAGCGGGGCGAGGTCGTTAACGAAGGTCACCTAGTTTGCATCGATACCTATTGCAACGGTGGACGTTGGCTGACGGCGCTAGAACCTGAAACCGGCAACGTTTGGCAGACCAATGAAGAATCTGAGCTTAAGCAGTTCGAGTTGGAAGATTCTGCCTAAGTCTTGGCCGCGCTCGGCACGTCGGGAAGGTGCTGAAGCACCGCATCCCAGGTATCGTGGTCGGTCAGCGCTGACACGACTGCTGGCATTGGCGAAACATGAATCCCCGGTAGATCGTACTCACCGGGCAAATCCGTTGAAAAGGCCAGTCGCTCGGTGGGCGGATCGAATTCCGCCTGCACGTCTTCGCGATTGCCGCGAGGATCGATGCGATACCAGCCCAGTTCATTGAGATAGACGACCGTCATTCCGTGCACGCAGAATGGCGCTCCGCAGCCATCGATGCTCAGCCGTTGATAGCAGAGCCCTGCGGGGATTTCATTGGCACGGAGCAATGCGCACAGCAGATGGCTCTTGGCATAACAGTAGCCGGTGCCGTGCTGCAGCACTTCCGAGGCAGCACAGGTGACCGGATTGAGCTGATAGTCCGAGCTATGCCTAATCTCGTCGCGGACGAACTCGAAGCAACGCTTGGCCGTCGCCTTCGGGTCACCAGTCGCAAGTTCCTCAGCTTTAGCTTGGATCGATGGGTGCGTCACGTCGATCGCTGAGCACGAAGCGAGGTATTCTGCGGGATCAAAGTCCATCAGTAGCTCCCAGAGACTAGTGCGAAGAAAGAATGATTGTCACACCGAAAAACATAATCAAGACGGCAAAGGTAAGTCGCGCAGCGTTCTTGCTGACGACGTTGGGATCGCGAATAAACTCCTCTACGCTGCCCAGTCGGTGCCAGAGCAGCAGGCCCAAGGGAATGGTTACCACGCCAAACGCCAACATTACCCAGATGGGCGTGCCAGTTCGAAGCATTTCGCCACAATCACCAATGTTCGCAAAAGATCCGATGGAAATGTAGGTGCCGTTTGCAATCAGGCAAGACCCCGCGAAGAATTGTGCCAGGTTCTTCAGCAGAGTTTTGTCGCGTGGCATTAGCGCCAAGAACCCAAGTGGCAACAGGCACCCAAGGAGAGGGCCCAGCCAGACAACCATTCCGGGATGTGGATTCGGTGATACATCGGTCCGCGATATGCGCTGCGGGTGAATCACCACTCTCTCCACTTTGCCGCCCGTCGCCCATGCGCCGACGACATGTCCCAACTCATGGACCGCTTGCATGAGCAGCCAGCATAGGGCCAAGGTCGACATTGCAAACAGAATTTGATGAAACCTTTGCATGCAGCTGGTTCTGCTCTCCAACAAAAATACCGACAAGGCTCTTCGCCTTGCCGGTATTCTAGACCGTTGTCACCCGGTTTAGTTCGGTTGGGAGATGCTTTGCCCCTTCGCCCAGCCTTTCCCCGCGGGGAAAAGAGCAGTTTACCTCGCTTTGCGAGGAGCTGGCTGTCGATTACAGCGAGCCGTCTTCCTCGTCTTCAGCTTCCGCGCCGCTACCGATCGGCGCAGTCATGAGGTCGTCGAAGCCGCCAGCGGCGAAGATTTTCTGTTTGATTTCTTCGGCGATGTCGGGATTCTCTTTAAGGAACAGGCGAGCCTTTTCCTTGCCTTGCCCCAGTTGCATGTCACCGTAGCGGAACCACGCGCCTGAGCGCGCAACGATCTTTTGCTCGGCGCCCAAGTCGAGGACATCGCCTTCGTAGCTGATGCCGTCTTTGTGCATCATGTCAAACTCCGCGACGCGGAACGGCGGGGCGACCTTGTTCTTGACGATTTTGGTACGCACACGCTGGCCGACGACTTCTTCGCCATCTTTCAGCTGACCAATGCGACGGACGTCGATGCGGCAAGAGCAGTAGAACTTCAGTGCGCGTCCGCCGGGAGTCGTTTCGGGGCTGCCGAACATCACGCCGATTTTCTCGCGGATCTGGTTGATGAAGATCACCGAGGTCTTGCTCTTGGCGATCGCACCGGTCAGCTTTCGCATGGATTGGCTCATCAGCCGGGCCTGCAGACCGACGTGGGAGTCGCCGATTTCACCGTCGAGTTCCTTTTTGGGTACTAAGGCCGCAACCGAGTCGACGACGATGATGTCGACCGCGTTGGATTTGACCAGCATCTCGGTGATGTGCATCGCCTCTTCGCCGTGACTTGGTTGGCTAACCAGCAGCGTTTCCAGGTCGACGCCCAGCTTCTTGGCCCAGCTCGGGTCGAGCGCGTGCTCGGCATCGATGAACGCGGCGATGCCACCTTCCTTTTGCGCTTGAGCAACCACATGGAGGGCCAGCGTGGTCTTACCACTTGATTCTGGGCCGTAGATCTCGATGATGCGACCTTTGGGGATGCCTTGACCGCCGAGCGCGATATCTAGCGAGAGGCTGCCAGTGGGGATGCCTTCGATGCGTTTGGCATGGTCGGAGCCCAAGGGCATGATCGAGCCCTCGCCGAACTGCTTTTCGATTGCCGCGACAGTGTGACGTAGCTCATCGCTGTTTTGCAGCATTTGCTCGGCGGGCGATCCCTTCGCCGCTTTGCCGGCCTTATCGCTGCCAGCTTTACTCTTGCCCTTTTTGGCCATGGTGGTCGATCTCTCGGTGGAGTTGGTTTTCGTGGCGTTCGAATTCGCCGCGTTTTTGGCTGCGCCGTTCTTCTCGGTGGAATTCTTGGTGCCGGTTCTTTTCGTGCCAGCACTCTTGGAGCCAGCATTCGAGGAGACAGTCGCTACCATAAGTTTGACCCTTTATCCAACAGTTTGAAGATGCTTGCAAGCCGCCGACCTGGCTCGGATGAGCGGGATTGGCGACACCATGAACTACTGTACGCACGAATAGTATATAGGTGTTCAGTACTCAATGCAAGATAATTTTTTGCCTGAATAATCGGCATATTTTGTGATTTGCTGCCCACGCCAGCACGCTGAATCCAGTGGGCGAGCGAACGACGACCGCGATCGCCAGCCGCTAACGCTTCCCATGCGGCTCAGAGTTGTTACAAAGCAGCTACTCCTGATCAACTTTGCGACAACACCAACTCCGAGGTAGATATGCCCCCACATCCGACCTGGCTTACTTTCGCGCTGGGTGTCGCTTTCACGATCGCGCAATTCGCCGGCACACAGGCGGCGGAGAAGCCGAATATCCTGTTCATCTTCTCCGACGATCACGCCGCCCACGCGATCGGCGCCTACGGGGGCCGTCTGGCCGAGCTCAACCCCACGCCCAACATCGACCGCCTGGCACGCGAGGGCGTGCGCATGACCAACTGTTTTTGCACCAACTCGATCTGCGTTCCCTCGCGCGCGACGATCTTGACCGGCCAGTACAGCCACGTCAATGGTGTCAAGACGCTGCGATACGAGTTGCCAGCAGCTGAACAATCGCTCTCGAAGGAAATGAAGCAAGCTGGCTACGAAACGGCGATTATTGGCAAGTGGCATCTCAAAGCCGAACCTTCCACCTTCGATCACTACTGTGTGCTGCAGGGGCAAGGCAATTACTTCAATCCCGTCTTTCGCGTCCGCGGCCCCAAGCCGTGGCCGCAAAACGAGCTGCGTCCTACCAAGTACAACTCGATGCACTCTTCGGACGTGATTACCAACCTCTCGCTGAAGTGGCTCAAGGACAGAAAACAGACGGACAAACCGTTCTTCCTGATGCATCAGTTCAAAGCGCCCCACGACAACTTCGAGAACGCCGAACGCTACGATTGGCTGTACGAGGACGTCGATATTCCTGAGCCGGAAAGCCTCCGCAAACGCGGCAACCACGGACCGGTCGGGCGCGCGTTGTACGGCACTTCGGTATCGGGGCGCAACCAGATTCGAAATATGGGGCATCACATGTTCGTGCCCCAGTCGCTCGGCGAGGAACAATACACCACGACCAGCTACCAGCGCTACCTGAAGAAGTTTCTGCGCTGCGTCAAAGGCGTGGACGACAACATCGGCCGGCTGCTGAAGCACCTGGAAGACACGGGCGAGTTGGACAACACCATTGTGATCTACAACGCGGATCAGGGGTTCATGCTCGGCGAGCACGACTACATCGACAAGCGGTGGATGTACGAGGAGTCGCTCCGCATGCCGTGGATTATCCGCTACCCCAAGCGATTCCCCGCCGGCACCGTCAACGACGATATTGTCAACAATGTCGACTTTGCACCGACGTTGCTTGAATTGGCGGGCGGCGATCCCAGTGTCGAATCGTGGCAGGGACGCAGCTTCGTCGCGAATATGGAAGGCCGTACCCCGGGGGATTGGCCGACGTCGACCTACTATCGTTATTGGATGCACATGGCCCATCACCAAAATCCGGCACACTACGGGATCCGCACAAAGGACTTCAAGTTGATCTTTTTCTACGGCCTACCGCTCGATGCCGTGGGAGCACGACCCACGCCGACCGAGCCGCACTGGGAGTTGTACGACCTGAAGAAAGATCCCCACGAGATGAACAACGTCTACGCCGACCCCAGCTACGCCGACGTGGTGGCGCAGCTGAAGGCCGAACTGAAGCAGCTCAAGGAAAAAGTCGGCGATGCCGACGAAAACTATCCTGAACTCGTCCAGCTAAGTGCGCAGTAAATACGCACGGCAACGTCACGTTCCGCGCGGTTCTCACGTAACGAGAATTCAATCAACCGCCAGCGCTCCCCGTCGGGCTCCCTCTCCCTCAGGGAGAGGGCTGGGGTGAGTGTGAAACACGCAGCCGCTTCCCGACCCCTCACCCAGCTCTCCCCCGCGGAGAAGAGGAGCCAAAGTGCTCTCAAGTTCATATTCGGACTCTGCAACACGCAGTTGAAAACGCGACTCGTGTCCGAAAACTCGGCTCCGCTCCTGGCTCTTCACCCGCAAAATAAAGCGCATATTGCTCGCCGAAGTCATTCATTTTCGGAAAATCGACCCCCAAAGTGTTCGAAAACCAAACTGCAAGAAAAACCCCAAATCATTGCCCGCAAACCACTTGCGCCGCAGCATCGACGTTTCCAAGTTGTCCGAAAAATCGCCATCCGCTTTGCCGGCTACCCGTAGCGCACAGCACACCGATAAGCACTCTAACCGATCTGCAAAGACGATTCAGCAACGATTTTTGGCCGAGGGGAGGTCTTATGCGGAGGCGCGGAATACGCAGAGTTTCGCGATGGTCAAGTCACGCCCAAGCATTCATCTAAGCGCTTCACAGTCAACCGACATCTTGTACACGCATCCAAGACTCTTTCGCGTGCGTCTTCTGCCATCGTCAGAATGTACGCATTGGGAGGAAGTTCAGGATATTGCAGTGCCTCACCTGGCATTCTATCCTTCAGCTCTTCGTATCTCGGCTCATAAGTCCTAGCAAAACCTCGAGGAACAATGTTTGCGCTCAACCTCAGCCATTGATGGTCTTTGCTACCTCCGAGCATAGCGAAATGTTCAGTATACCCGTGATCCCAATCATCTGTTGAATCAAATCTTGCGAGAAGCAGTGAGGACAGTTGTGACTTAAGTGACTCAATATTGCCAACTGAGAACACGACTAGTTCGTCTTCGACTTCCAACTTGAGCAGGGATAAGTACTGCTGAAAGGTTGGTGCGATCGGTTCCTGGCTGTCGCACTCGACATCGACGTATGTGATCGACGGCGCAGACTTGTTCTTTCGGTAATCAAAGCACAGGTACCAATGTCCGTCTCCGTCAAACGGAACGAGTCCAGTCAACGGATGGCTGACATATTCTTGACACTCTTCCCAATCGATGTCTGTCAGCGAAGGAAAGTGCGGACCTATGCCAGCTATCGTGTCATGAACTGAATCCGGCAAAGTCAATCGAATGTATCCACCATTTTGGATGCGAAGGAGGTCAATGTACTCCCGCGGTAGTCTAAAGCCTATTGCTTCTTCAGCTTCAGCGATCGCATCGTCGGTAAGTTCAGGTTGAACGTACGGCAAATACGCAGGAACAGCCCAGATTTCGTTGCCAATCGCCCCCATAACGATGTACTCCGACGATGGTCCTCGTAACTCAGACTGACAGTACGCTGCATCACACCCGACGTCCGCGGTAATCCGCGGGCAAAATTCACCCCAGCACTGGACACGTATCAAACCACTCGCGCCCTTGCTGGAGCATCCATTCGCGGCACTCGTTGGGGCCCCAGAAGCCGGGGTCGTACATGAAAAGAGTCGGGCGGTCGGACGATTGCCAGGCGTTTAGGACGGGGTCGCAGATGCGCCAGGCGGCTTCCACTTCGTCGGCGCGGGCGAACAGGCTCGCGTCGCCCTCGAGCGCATCGAGTAGCAAGCGTTCGTAGGCTTCAGGCATGCTGCCACGAAACTCCTGCTGGTAATTGAAATTGAGGTCGGTCTGACGCATCTTCATCCCTGCGTCGGGCACCTTCGTCTGAAAGTGGAGTTGGATTCCTTCGGCCGGTTGCACTTGAACCACCAGGCGATCCGCCTCGCCCAAGTCGCTGGGGCTGTCGTCGAATAGTCGGTGCGGTGGCGTTTTGAACTGAATCACAATCTGCGTGGTGCGACACGACATGCCTTTGCCGCTCCGCAAATAGAACGGCACGCCCTGCCAACGCCAGTTGTCGATCGCAAGTTTCAGCGCCGCGAACGTCGCGGTGCGGCTGGTGGGCTCGACGCCCTCGGACGCGGTGTACCCGCGGTACTGACCGCGGAAAGTGTCGCGTTTGAGAGACTCGTCGTCGAACGGACGAATCGCGTGCAGCACCTTCACTTTTTCGTTGCGGATCGCGTCGGCCTCGTACCGCACCGGCGCTTCCATCGCGGTGATCATCAGCAGCTGCAGCAGATGGTTTTGTATCATGTCGCGCATCACGCCTGCCGAATCGTAGTAGCCTGCGCGGCTACCGACCACGACCTCCTCGGCCACGGTAATCTGCACGTGGTCGATGTAGTTGCGATTCCAGATCGGTTCGAAAATCGTGTTGGCAAACCGTAGGACGAGCAAGTTCTGCACGGTCTCTTTGCCGAGGTAGTGATCGATGCGGTAGACCTGATGCTCGTCGAAGAACTCGTGGACGAAGTGATTGAGTTCCTGCGCCGAGGCCAGATCGGTGCCGAACGGTTTTTCTATCACGACGCGGCGGCAGTTGTCGCACTCGTCGGCGAGGCCCGCTTTGCCGAGATGCTCGATCGCCGGCTTGTAGAATCGCGGCGCCGTCGAAAGATAGTACAGCCGCTCGCACTGTTCGTCGCCTTCGAGCTGCTGGAGGAATTCGCGGAGCGAATCAAAGTCCTCAGACTTGCCAATGTCGCCGGCGTGGTAGTAGATCAGCTCTCTGAATTCGTCCCAGATCTTCTGTTCGAAGCGTTCGCCGACAAACTTGGCGGTCGTCTCGGCCAGCGAGTCCCGCCACTGGTCGTGCGAGAACTTACTGCGCGAAAATCCAACGATTCGCGGCGGGTTCTTGAATCGCCCCTTACGAAACAGTTGATACAGGGCGGGAATCAGCTTGCGGCTGGTGAGATCGCCGGAAGCGCCGAAGATGACGATGGTGGGGGACATGCAAGGAACTATAAACGATAAACGAGGAACTATAAATGGTGTTCCGCGTCATTCCACCGCCGGCCGTTGAACGATGGACAGGTACGGCTGAAGGAATCTTGCCCCACGTTAATTGCTCAGGGCTTATCGTTCATCCTTCATCGTTTCATCATATCGTCATCGACGTGAACCCGCCGTCGACGTAGATCGCTTCGCCGGTGATGAAACTGCCGGCGGTTTTGGAGAGCAGCAGCAGCGTGGCGCCGATGAGTTCCTCAGCTTCTCCGAAACGATCCATCGGGGTGTGACGCATGATGTCGGCGATGCGCTCTTCGCTGAGGATCTTGCGATTCTGCTCGGCGGGGAAGAAGCCGGGGCAGAGACAATTCACGCGGACGCCCTGAGTGGCGAACTCACGGGCTACGTTTTTGGTGAGATTCAAAATGGCCGCCTTGCTGGCGGCGTAGGTGAAGACTTTTGAGAGCGGCAGGAAGCTGGTCACGCTGCCGATGTTGAGAATCGCTCCGCCCCCCGCGTCGATCATCGCCTTGCCAAACACCTGACAGGCGTAGTGCGTGCCGTTGAGGTTCGATTGGATGATCTTGTTGAACTCGTCCTCTTCGATGTCGAAGTAGGGAGTGGCTGAGTTGACGCCTGCGCCGTTGATCACCGCGTCGACACGTCCGTGCTCCACGAGGGTCTTGTCGCACAGCTCCTGGATCGATTGCTTGCTCATCGCATCGACGGCAGCAAACGACGCCTTGCCGCCCTTCGCTTCAATCGACGCGACGCGCGCATTGCCGCGTTCCTCGCTCCGCCCCGCAATCACCACGTGCGCCCCCGCCTGCGCGAGGCCCTCGGCCATCTCACCGCAGAGGACGCCCGTACCGCCAATAACCACGGCCACCTGGCCATTAAAGTTGAATAGTTTCTCTAGGTAAGACATTAGATTTCACCACGGAGGACACGAAGGAACACAGAGAACTAGTAGCATACCTCCGTGCTACTCTGTGTCCTCTGTGGTGGATAATTCAAAGTTCTTGGAGGATAGCTGTGAAGGTGAAAATTGTACCTACTGCGCTCAATGCTGTAACGAATGAAGTTTCCCACTCTCTATAGCCGACCGAGCACTTTTAGTACTACCCACGTCCCTACACCACAAAAGACAAACGGCAATTGAATGGCATGGGCCATTGCAATTCGTCCCGCAGTTCGTTCCGAGCAAATGGACTCAATGATCGGTTTCAACCCTAGAGCCGATAATGACAGAATGCCGCCGGTTACCCAACCAAATGCCATCAACACTTCTAGCCAATCTGGAACGTTTGGGGCTCTTGGCATTGTTCTGAGGAGAAAGAATGACAATGTTCCACAGAAGGCAGATATCAACAACGCAATTGTCGTGATAATCAGCAACTCCTTACGCCACGTTGAAGCACCAGGCTCTCTCATCCCCGCAACTCGGTATTGATCTTAGCTACTAACAGTTCAATCCGCTACCAAAGAATCTCTTTGCTCCTTCAGCCACTCTTCAGCATCTACCACGTCATTTTGTTGCTTAATCCACTCAACAGCGTCATCGTAGGGATGCAAAGTCATGGTTCATTCACTCTCTGCGCGAGACCCTCGGCCATCTCACCGCAAAGGACGCCCGTGCCGCCAATGACAACAGCCACCTGGCCGTCGAAACTGAATAGTTTTTCTAGGTAGGACATGCTTGATTCCACGAATTCGATTTAATCATCACCGTTGATAGTTCGACTGACCGCCTCGCAGTATTGCTGAACCGTTTCATATCCTTCTTCTATGCCGACGGGATCATGGGACAAGAGATGCACTGGCGACTCTTCGTCATCTGGGTCCACAATGTAGTAATTCCCACAGCCGTCTCCACCGATGGCCATATAGTCTCCCGGCTCGAACTCAGACCACTCTGTCTCTATGAACCATTCCTTGGAATCAGCCAATACCAAATTGGCTTGAAGAAACATTTCGGTCGTGAAGAAAATGTGACCAAATTTTCGCCACAGTTCGGATGCAGTTTCATCGCTGACTTCACTCTTACTCGGGAGCGAAAGCAGCCATGCACGAAAGTACTCCGGGAACGGACCTATCTCATCTTCAACGCTTTCAATTTCACTTTCAGTCACTTCGACACTTTCAACGACACTAAGTTGGACTCTTTCGTTCCTTCAGCCACTCTGTATGAAACATCTCGCCGCGGGGTTTGTCGGTGCGTTCGTAGGTGTGCGCGCCGAAGTAATCGCGTTGGGCTTGCAGGAGGTTCGCCGGGAGATTCGCGCGGCGGTAGCCGTCATAATACGCGAGCGCGGTGGCGAACGCCGGCACCGGGATGCCTAGCGTGGCGGCCGTCGCGACGACGTGGCGCCAGGCGTCTTGGGACTCGTTGATCGCCTGTTGGAAGTAGGGGGCGAGCAGCAGATTCTCCAGGTTGGGCTCTTTGTCGAAGGCCTCCTTGATCGTGTCGAGGAAGACGGCGCGGATGATACAGCCACCACGCCAGAGCAGGGCACAGTCGCCGTAGTTGAGCGGCCAATCGTGTTCAGCGGCAGCCGCCTGCAATTGGACGAAGCCCTGCGCATAGCTGACGATTTTGGACGCGTAGAGTGCCTGACGGATTTGCTCGATGAATTCGCTTCGATCGCCGTCATATTTCGCGGAGGGACCACTGAGCACCTCGCTAGCGCGGACGCGTTCGTCCTTCAGCGCCGAAAGACCGCGTGCGTAGACGGCTTCGGTCACTAGCGTGCTAGGCACGCCCAAATCGAGCGCCAGCTGGCTCATCCATTTGCCGGTTCCCTTTGCGCCAGCACGATCGAGCACCTTGTCGACCATGTACGTGCCGTCGGAGTCTTTGACACTGAAGATGTCACGGGTGATTTCGATAAGATAGCTGTCGAGGTCGCCTTCGTTCCACTCGGCGAACACGTCGTACAGTTCATCGTTGGTGAGGCCAAGCGCTTCCTTCATCAGGAAGTAGGCCTCGCAGATGAGTTGCATGTCGCCATACTCGATGCCGTTGTGCACCATTTTGACGTAGTGCCCAGCACCGCGCGGACCGACCCACTCGCAACAGGGAATGTCGTTGTTCGGTCCGACCTTGGCGGCGATCGCTTGGAAAATCGGCTTGACGTGCTCCCACGACTCGGGGCTGCCGCCAGGCATCATACTGGGGCCCTTGAGCGCACCCTCTTCGCCGCCGGAAACGCCTGTGCCGCAGTACAACAGACCGGCATCTTCGACGTGTTTGGTGCGGCGTTCGGTGTCGGCGTAGTACGTGTTGCCGCCGTCGATGATGATGTCGCCCTTGTCGAGTAGCGGGATGAGCGTGTCGATGATCGAATCGACGGCGGGGCCAGCCTTCACGAGCATCATCACCTTGCGTGGGCGGGCCAGATTCTTGACGAGTTCTTCGATCGTGTGACAACCAACAAACTGCTTGCCCGCCGCGCGGCCGGCGATGAAGTTGTCGACGACGCTGGTCGTGCGGTTGTTGACCGCCACTTTGTAGCCTCGGCTCTCCACGTTCAAAGCCAAGTTCTCGCCCATCACGGCCAGACCGATCAAACCAAAGTCACAGTCGCTCACAACTACCTCGCAGAAAGAAAAAAGGGCTCAGCCAGAGTACGAGCCAAAGCATTCGGTTGGTAAACCCAAGATCATCCCCCGCCAGCGTCGCGGGGTCAATGGCTCGAGCGGAACGGTCGCGAGTTGCGCAGTGCGAAGTACCGATAAATCAGCACTGATCTCCAGCTTTGTGAAATTTCATCCCGTCATTAACGCGATGGACCGCAGCTCAGTGGACAACAGGTTTTATTTGACTATCATCACAGGTTTACACACACCAGCACGCCAACAAGTGAGAAGACGATGGCCGGCCTCGACATCAAACAGGACAACTGCGAACTCGATTTTTTGGCGCTGGGATCGCTCGTCAATCGGCTTGATCCGGGGACGATTCCGTTCCGTCGAGCGCGGTCCTTCGAGGTTCATGTCTCGGGCGGTGAGTACAACTGCGCGGCCAATCTGGCGAGTTGCTTTGGGCTGAAGACCGGCATCGCCACGGCGATGGTGAACTACGGCATTGGCGAACTCGTGCAGGCGCGTGTCCGTGAGATGGGCGTGCGGCCTTTTTACAAGCACTTTGAGCACGACGGGGTGCGCGGTCCCAACATCGCTACCGTGTACAGCGATCGTGGGCACGGCGTGCGGGCGCCGGTCGTGTTCTACAATCGGGCCAACGAAGCCGGTGCGATGCTCAAGCCGGGCGACATCGATTGGCAGGCGATTCATGACAACGGCGTGCGCTGGTTTCACTCGGGCGGTATCTACGCGGCACTCGGCGAACAGACGTCCGACTTGATTGTCGAGGGCATGAAAGCAGCCAAGGCGAATGGTGCGATTGCCTCGTTCGACTTGAACTATCGCGCGAAACTGTGGAAGACGTTGCCCGGTGGCGAGACCAAAGGCATCGACATGAATCGCGAGATTGCCGCCAACCTCGACGCGCTGATTGGCAACGAGGAAGACCTGCAGAAGGGCCTGGGTCTCGAGGGCCAAGACGTCGAGAAGTCTTCCAAGCTCGATCCGGAGGCGTTCTTTGGCATGATCGAAAAGGTGAAGGCAGAATTTCCAAACGTGAAGATGGTCGCGACGACGCTGCGCGAAGTGCACTCCACCAGCCGCCACAGTTGGAGTGCCGTGCTGTGGCTCGAGGGGGAACGCTTCACTGCCCCGACGCTTGAACTCGACGTCATCGACCGCATCGGCGGCGGCGATGGTTTTGCATCAGGGCTGATTTACGGCATGCTGGCGGGCGAAAAGCCGGAACAAGCGCTGCGATTGGGCTGGGCACACGGCGGACTGATGACCACGTTCACCGGTGACGTGTCGATGGCAACCTTGTCAGAAGTGGAAGCGCTCGCCGAAGGCGGAACAGCCCGCGTGCAACGCTAGTTTCCGAAGCGAGGGCGAGGATGTCGCTCAATCCACTGCGGCACGGTACAATGGCTCCACACCGATCTACTCCGATGATCCTCCGGTGTCGAGGCCATGGGGACGAGCTACAACGCGATCTTCCAGAGTGGTATACGGTGGCCGCGTCGCCACCCGCTCTCACTCCCAACTGATGCGGAACTGGTGGTAGCTGTCGCCCTCCCTCCCGCGGCAAACGATCCGTTGGCGAACGCCTTCGGCATCAGCGAAGAGTCTGAACACAGCGAAGTCTTCGCGCGTCATGACACCCATCAGGATGGTCGCCCATCTGTTCGGGCTGGAGCATTTCATGGTTGCGCAGACTAAGTCACGCCGCGGCTATGCCATCCTCAGGCGGTGCCTGCGCTTCAACCTGCGATTCCTATTGATCGCAGTTACTCTAGCGGCAGTTGCACTAGGCACTTGGATGCAACAGACTCGTCGGCAGAAAAGCACGGTCGAGCTTATCAAGACCCTTGGTGGTGAAGTTCACTACTCCTATGAGCTCGAGGAAGACGCCGAAGGTTTTCTGGTGCCTACGTCGCCGTTAGATCCGCCAGGGCCAAGCTGGATCCGCTCGCAGATGGGCATCGACTTCTTCGATTCGGTGGCTGCGGTTCGTCTCCGTTTGGGAGGGAATGCGAGCTCGGGTATTCCCTGGCCTAAAGAACTGGCAACTGGTCCCCCCATCTCGCCCTTGCGATCACGGTCGAGTTACACCAGCGCGATTCCCGCCATCCTCGCATTAACGGAACTGCGTACACTCGAACTATCCGGAATTGAAATCCGAGACGAAGACCTCTTGCAACTTCAGCATTTGACGAAACTCGAACAACTCGCTCTATACTCGACAACTATCTCGCAAGAACGATTTGCGTACGTTGGCAAACTGACACAACTTGAAGCTCTGGATTTGTACGCCACCGGAATCTCTGATGACGGAATGAGGCACCTAAAGAATCTAACGAAACTAACCTACTTGAGCCTCTGCGGAGAGGTCCATTCCGGTCAGGGCCTCAAGCATTTAACCAACATGCAAGAACTACGAACGCTCGACTTGAGAAGGGTCAACATCACTGATGCTGACCTGGAGCCACTCGGTAAACTAACGAGCCTTGAGAACCTTTACCTAAGCAACACGCCGATCACGACATCGGGGCTAGTCTACTTATTCGATCTAAAGAAGTTGCGAATCCTGGATGTGAGTGGCTGCAATATCCCGACGGATCACTGGATTAAGCAGCTGGAACAAAGGAACCCAAAGATACTGATCAGTCGCTGATTGCTGGTGTTGCGATTCTGTATCTAGCAGTAGAACTTGCCTATCGGTCTCCATGAGGGTTGGCTGCCCGACGCTAGCAAGTGAACTTCTCTTGACTGGGCAGGGGGGAACATCTATTTACGTCGGCTCCCGTTCACCCTTTCGAGGTTCGCGATGCGAAATTCTGCTCTCTTCGCCGCAATGGCGATTGTCTTGTTGGTGTCACTGCCTGCAACCGCCCAGCTTCAGCTGAATCCGTCGGGGCAGGTGGAACTACAGCACACGTCACCCGCATGGCAGACGATCTTGGCGGCAAAGGCGGGAGGAGAAACAAAAACGGCCAAGCGTCAGTTTGTCTTCCAATGCTCCATCGAACAAAAGCAGAACGAACTGCTGGATGCGCTTAACGTTAACAAGCCAAAATCTCAAAAAATCATCGCGATCGAAGACAAGCCTGCGAAGGTAGAGCAATTGAGCCAACGCCCGTTTGTCACCGGGGCGCTTGAAGTCGAACAGAAAACGACGGCCGGCGAAGCCTCGTATCAACCGGTTCTTACCGCACTAGAACATGGCAACTCGGTCGAGGTAACGATTAAATCGCTCGACCAAGAGCACGTGCAACTCGATGCGACGTTCGCGTTCACGCGTCTTGCGGAACCCGTCGAGGTTGCCGTCGGCGAGCGCAACACTCAGGCGGTGATGAATAACACCGTGTCGCAGCGGCTCGTGCGTAGCGTGAAACTTGGTGAAAAGTTCAACCTGGTGATCCCAGGTCTCGACGGCGAAAAGCCTACGGTCATCGAATACTCGATTGCCGAACTCTAGAGCTGGTCGTAGACCGGCAAGCTCAGCACGCGCTGTTCGATTTCTTCCAGCTGCGCGGGAATCGTCGTCTGCCCATCGACTTCGTACTGTTCTTTGAGCTGTTCGGCCGTCAGCCCCTCTTCCAGGCCGCGCAGCGTGGGCAGATAATCGTCGACGTAGAATTCCTCGGCCAACCTTTCGAGCGAAAGCTTGTCGGCCAACAATTGCTCTGCGAACACAATACCTGCGCGGTTGGCAGCCATATCGACGAAGCTAAAGCCGGTACCGCCCTGCGAGTCTCGCATCTCCTTTGCCAGCCCGGCGCTGACGGTCGCGGGTTTTCCAATTGCGACGTGAAGGTGAGCGGACACGAAGAAATGCTTCGTCAAGTCGGCCCGCTCGCGCATCGTTGGCGAGCCAAGCACCTGTAGCCGCTTCGTTCGCGCTGCGTCCGGCTCCACTTCCTTGACGAATTTGCCGGTGCCAGGAAGTTGCCGCAGAGCGACCGTATCGTCGACGAAGATACCCAGCGCGAGCAACATCGCGCGCTTCGCATTGGTCGAGCGGAGTTGCTTCGCTGCGCGCGCGGCGTGTCGTACGTACAAGTTGGTCAATTCGTCACCGGAAATCGAATCGGCTTCTCCATCAACGTTGTCTTGCTGCGAACTGCGATTCTCTGCCAAAGCAACCAACTCTTCGAGAATCTTTTTCGTATCTCGCGTGATTGGAGTCGTCCTCGGCCGGCGCACCGCGACGGCTGCAGCGGGGACCGGATTCAGCTTCAGGATCTGCACGTACTGCCTGGCTGCGGGGTCTTCCGGCATCGCTTGCACGAGCACACCATAAATCTCATTGAGCCGATTTCTGGTCGGCTGCGAGATCCTGCGGATGTCGCGAGTTCCGTGCGTGCGGATCTCTTCGCCCATGATCGCAATAATCAGTGCGTTCACCGGATCGAACGTGATTCGCGATCCCACCGTTCGCTGTAGTCCGCGTGTGAGCTGTGGACGCATGACACTTTGCGGCTCGGGACTGTGCGACGCCCCCAGATAGTGGCCGAGCTCGTGGACAAGCAGCTCAAGTCTTTCTGCCTCGAGCAGATTCCGTGATCGCTCGCGAATCAAAATATGCGTATGCATCGGCCAACGAGTCACACCTAAATGGGACCTGCCGCGCGATGCTTCGTACTGGCTACTGAAGCCGATGACCACTTCCGCGGGTTGAGGTTTGACTTCTCGTTCGAACTCACGCAGGGTGTGAACAAAGTGTTTCTGGTTTTCGTCGGAGTCCCAAGTGGTCACTTCGACAATATTGAGACGAATGCCACTTTGCTTTTCCAGGATTTTGGAAGCCTCAGCGATTCGCTTACGGAGCTTTGGTTCCCAGATTCTGCGATGGGTCGGCTCGTTTTCGTCGGCAAGAACTTTGACGTTGATCGTCACCGTCTCGGGCGGAGGCCCCAGACTACGCTCCAGATCTGCCGTGGGCTCCGGGTTAGGCTGCTCACCCAATCCAATCTGCTCTAGGTGCAGTCGTTTGCCATCCGGCAAATAGGAAAAGAAATAGGCGCTGGAGGGCTGCAGAAAGTAACGTTGACGTTGCAACCCCTCACCGAATACGACGCTCAACTGCCTTTGAAAGTACGCCGGGAGCGATTCGCCGGACGCGATGGTCATGGTTTCTGTCCGACCGTTCTGGCGATCCAGCTCAATCGTGATGGACTTGAGCGTGCGATTGGCCAGCACGACCACCTTGGCCTGAGTGGCTTGGACCGTCACCAGAAAAAACAAGACAACACTGAAGCGAAATACGTCAGGCAAGTTTGAGACTCTTGCAGGGGCGAGGGTGGTCCGGTGGGTAGCTCTTATCTTAGTCGAGGAGCACGATTTGGGCGAGCATTCGCCATCAGACCGCTGGCCCTCCACTCACAGCAGCGACTGCAGTTCCTGCATCGCGCAGACGTCCCGCTCTTGGCCCAAAGCGGCAAACGCAGCCTGCAGATTGTTCAGCATCCGCGTCAGCCACTGCCGGTGGGTCGCGCGAGTCAGCAGCTCAGGAGTAAACTGCACATTGAGACCGGTCGAGTCGCGGATTCGCTCGACAATTTCCTGCTTACCGAGTAGATCACCACCGCCAAACGGATCGATGTAGATCGATTCGCCAGACCGTTCCGCATCTTCTACCTCGGCCAGGAAATGCCCGGGAGCGTTCACGCCGTGGACCACCAGACCCAGCGGCTCGGCCACGCGTTTGTAGACCAGCACCAGCACGATCGGCAAGCCTTGGCGGGTGCGGAGCACGTCGGGGAGATAGCTGTTGCCAGGGCTGTAGTAGTCGTCGGTATTGCCACGCAAACCAAACACATCGAACAGCACGTCGTGTAGATGCGCGAGCAAAGCGGTCTTCGAGCGTGACTGCACTCGACGTTTCACCGTGTCGGCCAAGTTTTCGACAATTGTCTCGACCTCGGCGAGGCTGGCTTCAGGCCGTTCGTGCAAGGCAACCGCAAACGCGGCGCGGAACAGACCGTCGCTCGTATCGAGCGACGACATCTGCGATTCGAACAGTTCAAAAGCCGACAGTCGACAGTACGCGGATTGTGGCATCAGATTCTCTTCTCTATTCCGCCGCTGTGAGACTTAGGAAGTTTCGCTAGGTTGTCTCATTATCTGGACCATAACGACAACAGCAATGTAGCAACCGACAAAGATCAACCCGGTGTTGCCTGCCTTCGAATAGACCGAAGTGATCGCTCCGACTACCGCAGCCACGACCGCGATGCCCATTGCTACGTTCCAGATCACGCGACTTCGCCCGCGCGGTCGATGCTCGCCGAGAATCGCTTCTTGGTTCATCATCAGATAGAACGTGAAATAGGCAATTGGCAGCAGCACGAGCCCGAAGACACTCGTCGGAATCGCGAGATAAGCCTTCGCTTCGCCCTCCCAGATGATTGGCCAGAGAGCACCGGAAGCTGCGGCAAGGCAGCCCAGACGAAATACCTTGCCACCGAGTGGCGCATCGAAAATCTCGCAGAACGTGAATCCCGAAATCAGCAGCATCACCGAGATCGTGGAAAGGGTCATGCCAACCACGCCGAAGCCGAAGATCACGTTGGAAAAGAATCGCCCGTCGGAGTCCTCGCTGGCAAACAACTCTTGCAACGATTTCGCCAGATCGCCCGTGTCGCGTTTCACGAGCATCGCGGCGAGATTCGATTCGCCCGCGGAGAGATCGCTCGACATGTCGTAAGTTCCGGACGCTTGGGCGGTATTCCGCGCGTCGATCAGGTCTGCGTACTGCCCTGCAAATCGTTCCGGGACCTGCACAACATTGCCTTCGACGACCGAACCGTCGGGCAGCCGACCATGAAATTGGCTGGCGGCGGCAATCACCACGCAACCCGTGGCTAGCACGAACGGAATGAACATGCCGGTCGCCATGTCGAAGATCGACAAACCTCGGAAGTCTCTATTCCATCCGCTGGCCAGCAGATTGTAGGGCAACAGAAAGGTCATGTTGATGCCGACGGCAGTCGCACCTGCAGCCAGCACAATGTCGCGTTGCTGGTTGACGATCTTGTCGGTCCAGTATTGCCGCGCACCAGGATCGGTAATCGCATCGATAAGCGGTTTGAGCGTGTCTGAAGGTTCAATGAGATTGCGCCACTTCGGTATCAACCCGGCGCCGAGTGCCGACCAATCGATTCCGTCGCCGACGAGGGAAATCCGAATGACCACACCAAAAAAGCATAATACGATTGCCGCAACGACAATCTTTAGCACAGTTTCGTAAATCTTGACCGTCACGCTCCCGGAGCCGTAGCTCCAAGTCACGGGTAGGCAGATGCACAGGATGACGAACGATACGACCCATTTACCAGCGTTGCTTCCTTCCGGCCCCGGTGCCAACGCCCCTTCGCCGCTGAACAACCCTGGCAGTAGGTTTTGCTCCAGAACGCCGTAGCACAGCGAATACTGCGGCATAGCCCACACCATGGTCGCCATCAACGAAGCGATCAGCCACGACCACCCCAACACCGGATTGATGTGCTTGTTGATTGCTCGAAAAGGACGCTCGCCCGTCGATAGTGTTACGTAGCTGATCGCACTGAGCATGATCACGCCCATGATCATGGCGAAAGGTTGCACCCAGACCATGCTCACGCCCGCGATGATACCCAGATAGAGGCTACTGCTGAGTGAGCCGCCGCCCAAGGTGATCGCACTTTGCAGCCAGCCGGGCCCGGAGAGTTTGACGTAGGTGAGCCACTTTGCGAGTCCACCCTTTTCTTCGGCAGCCAGAAGTAGCTGTCGATCGGCTTCAATCCGTGCGTCGTCTGACATGAAGAGTCCTTGGAATCGATCAGTGAGCGGCAATCGCGAATGCGGGCTCGGGCGGAATCAGCGGCGCTTTGCCAGTTTGCCCAGGTCGAGAATAGCACGCATCGTTTACCTGGACAACTGCGCGGTGCACGGCGAATCAGGCTTTCACGATTCCCAACTTCACTCTTCCGCCTGGCGACGGACACACCCGTCCTGTTGGCTTACTTGGCGTGAATCGTCGCAACGGCGCGCATCTTCGCGGCTCAGCTGTACGGCTGAAAAGAATCACGACTCGATAGCGTGCAAATCCTCTCAGGGCGGAAAGTTTTGGGTCTTGCGTCGGTGATGGCGCGTGGAGATACCATCGCTTTTTTACTGCCGGACTTCGCAGCTTCTATCGGCCGCCCCGCGATAGCGCTCAACGAGGCATGATTATCGCGCGCGGCAAACGGCGGCGCAGAGTCCGCCATGTGCCGGTGTGTTGCCTGTGTGCCTCAGAAATGCCGCTTAGAACAGACCTTCCAGGGATTCCTCGTCGAGACTGAAGTACAGCTCGCGGGCGTCACTTTCGTTCGGCTCTTCGTCCAACTGCGAGTCCTCACTGCTTGCCGCGAGCGCCGCTCCGACCGCTGCCGACTGGCTAGCTGACTCGAAGTAGTCGTCGTCCATAGCTTCAAAGGCTGCCTCGCGTGCAGGGGGTGCGTATGCCGGCCGACCGGCGTAGGCGGCTGCGGCCAACTCACTCGCAGGAGCCAACGCCGCCGCGACAGCCGAACTTGAGACACTACGCTGCCACTCAAGGAACGCGGTACCACTACCGAACCGCTCGTTACCTCCTGGACTCGTGGCATTCGACGAGGACCGATAAGCGTTCTGCCACAATTGCATATCGAGACTATTGACCACTCCATCGGAATTGCCGTCACCGTCGGCCATGCTTGGCGTGCCGCTCATGTTGTACCCGCGCTGGAGTGCCAAGAAGTCCATACCATCGGTGTCACCGTCCTGGTCGAAGTCGCCGGTATCATTCGTGCTGGGATCAATCGTATTACCCGCGACCACCGGAGGATCAAAGTTGCCCACAATCGGCAGCGCCAGTTCATCGCCAAATTCTGCATAGAGATCGGCACCAAATGGCACTGGCGTGAACGGATGATTAAGGGTATTCACCGTGCCAAAGATCCGATCATTGACGCCATCGGCCGGATTCACGTCGTCGGAAATCAGGAAGTACCATTCAGAAATCGGGCGATCAGATTGCGCACTGTTTCTGGGGACCCACAGGCCGATATCGTCGATACCGTCCTGATCCATATCCGTAGCGACCGGTCGATCGAGAACTCCTGGGAAGCCCCAGATGATGTTCGCATCCGCACCATTGAATCCATTGATCGCCAGGTCGAATGTGAAGACGTTGTTGTTGTACACACCAGCATCATCGATTCCGTCGCCATCAAAGTCACCGACAATCGGATGCCCGAACAGGTTGGTGTTGACGACCGTGTCGATGATGTAGTCATGGTTTGTATCAAGGGCCCATTGGCCGGCGTAGTACAGCCCAATCTCATCGCCGTTGTTCGCGTTGGCGTCAAAGTTTCCGGCAATCGGCAATGCCCCAGCGATATCCGCGAAGCCGGGAATCGGAGCCTGCGTGACGATCAGATCATTCACGCCATCAGGATCGCCGTTGCCGTAAACGACACCGTCACTATCAAAGTCGATCAGCCACTGGAAGATGCCATTGTAGTTTCCGTAATTGGCAAATTGATCGAAGAAGCGTTGCCCCGGCATGTTGGTGCCGATCGGCGTGAAGCGACCAGCCGTTAGCAGATCATGCGGACTCTGGTTACCAGAAATCGCCGCGCCGTTGAGGAAGGCATCCATCGTGAAGGAGATGTCAACGTTCGTCGCGTCGTTGCCAATCTGGCCGTTCGACGGATCCCAAACGAAGTTGCCATTGATGTCGATGTCGATATTCTGCGAGACGTAGGTGCCAATTTCTGGCACACTGTCGATCGTGAACCGTCCGACAAAATCACCTCCCGGAACACCATCGCCACTTGGGAAGGTCGGATTGGCGAGCGGACCAGTTGCGTTCGATTCGCCATCCAAATTGTTATTCGCCGGATCAACCAAGTTGTCAGAGACAGTCAACGTATAGCGATCGTCCGGCAGGAAGTCTGCGAAATCCAACTGGATCGTCGAAGTTGCTTGCTGGTTGGCGACAGCAAATTGCAACACCGTGACGTTGGTAATACCAATCGGCCCGACGTGGTCGCCGACCAACGTGTAATTGCCAACGGTTTCTGCTATCTCTTGCTGCAATGCAAAATAGGTGAAGTTCGGATCGACATTCGACCGCAGCGGAAGATCACGCACATGAATCGTGATCGAGTTCGTGAGCGGCGTGAAACCGTTTACCGAGGGCTTCGGATCGAAAAGGTTGTACGTTGGATCCGCCGTCGGATGCACAGCTTGCGTGGCGCCAACAGGATCGTAGACCTGCGGGCCTTGCGTGTCGATGAAGATGTTCAAAGTGTCGACGTTGTCGGCAATCTCACCCCCCATCGGCATCGGATTGCCGGCGACATCTTCCGCCGTCACCAACAAACGGCGCAGTCCGTCTTTCGGCAATCCAACAATCTCGTTGAGGTCGAGCACGGAAACGATTTCCCAGTACCCTAGCGGATCTCCATTGTCGTCGACGAACGCGTCGTTACCGTCGAACGGCACGGCAACCGTCTGACCGAGGAAGTCATCGGTCGCTAGATCAATAACACCGTCCCCGTCGCGATCGTTGTAAACGCGGACGACGGTGTTGGCTTCCGCCCGTCCCCACAGTCGTGGCGTCGTGTCGTTGGTCACGCGGTCCCCGAACGTGGCCGGGTCGGTGGTGACGCCGCTATCGCTATCAGCGGCTAGCCCGTCGTCGGGTACTATGCCGTTTGGTAGACCGAACGATACAGCTGGCGTCACTGTGTCGACGATTAGTTCGAGCAAGAAGTCGCTACTGACGTTGCCTGCACGATCTTCGACCTCCAGTTTGAGGTTGTGCACTCCGTCTGCCAGCACACCGCCAGCAAGAACTGCATTGTTCACACCGACGGTCGCAAAGTATTGGTCGGGCAGACGCTCTTGAATCAGCGTCAGTGCCGTGAACATATCGGCAGCGACGTTCACCGCATCAACCGCTGCATCTTGCGTGGAATCGTAGAGCAAGAATTCGGGTTCGTTGTTTGGAGCACCAAAACTCTCGTAGCGATCGTAAATGCGGAACTTGTAGTTATCGCTAAACAACACTTGAGCCAAGAAGACATTTGGATCTTCCGAAGTCATCGTCACGATTGGTTGATTCTGTTTGGTGACATTATCAACATCGCTACGGCCAGTATCCCCAGTTACGGAGTTCGTGATCAGATCCAAATAGGGCGTATTTGGCGCCGTCTTGTCGATGACGATCCGCAACGCGTTTGCATTCGCGTCGGCCAGTGGAGTGAAATTACCGGCCCAGTCCTCGAACCGCACGGTCATGTCGTAGACACCCTCGACCATCGGTTCGACCGTCACTTCCCAGGCGCCGAGTCCATCGCCGTCGATGTTGTTCGACAACTCACTACCTACTAAGCCGGAACCCACCAGGATGGGATTCGCTCCGACCACCGCATTGCCCGACGCGTCCATGACCAAGGTCGCGTAAACGAATACCTTGTTGTTGATCTCCGCGACACCGTCGAACGCCGGCTCCCATTTGTTCGTCACGTCATCGTCGTTCAACATTCCCGAATCGCTCGAATCGAGCAGATTCGGCGTCACTGCCGCCGGTGCCACTGTGTCGACGTAAACTTCAAGCAAGAAGTCTTCGCTAATGTTGCCAGCACGATCTTCAACCTCGAGCTTTAGGTTATGCGTGCCATCAGCAAGTTGACCAGCGACCACGGCCTCGTTGCCGCCACCAAATTGAGCAGCGAGCGTCTCCAAGATCAGCGTCTGCGCGGTGAACATATCACCAGCCACGTTATTCGCATCGACAGCCGCGTCGAGAGCTGAATCGTACAACAGGAATTCCGCCAGCGCGGTGCCGTTCGGATCAATGAATCGGTCATAGATTCGGAACTTGAGATTGTCCTGGAACAGCACCTGAGCCAATTGAATATTGGGGTCCGAGGTCGTCATCGAGACATCGGGAGTGTTGTCCATCGTAATCTCATCGCTGAGATTCTCGCCCGTGTCGTTGACTAGGTCCAGCAACGGCGTGTTGGGCTGCACCTTATCGATCACGATTCGCAGTGCGTTGGCGGTGGCGGCATCCAGCGGAGTAAAGTTTCCAGCCCAGTCTTCAAATCTCACAGTGATGTCATAGACGCCATCAACCAGCGGCTCGACCGTGACCTCCCATGCTCCCAGCCCATCGTCGGCAACGTCGTTCGAATTCTCGCTGCCAACCAGACCTTCTCCGATGAGTACCGGCCCCCCGATGTTCGCGCCATTGGCGGGATTCACTCGCGTCGCGTAGACGAACACCTTGTTGTTGATTTCCGCCACACCATCAAACGCAGGCTGCCACTTGTTGGTGACATTATCTGTGTTGTCCATGCCCGAGTCACTTGAATCAAGCAAGTTCGGCATCACCGCCGCCGGCGCTGCCGAATCGACGAATACCTCCAGCAGGAAGTCGTCACTGATGTTGCCTGCCCGGTCTTCAACTTCGAGCTTAAGATTGTGAGTGCCGTCGGCCAGATTGAGTGCGCGTGTTAGTGCGGTTAGCGAGGTGAACATGTCACCGGCAGTCGTCACGTTGTCGGCAGCCGCGTCTATAGCGGAGTCGTAAATCAGTGTCTCAGGATTGCTGTTGAAACGATCAAAGATTCGGAACTTTAAGTTGTCCGTGAAAAGTGTTTGCGACAACGCGATGTTGGGGTCGGTCGTGGTCATAAAGAACTGCGGCATCGGATTACTTGTTATCTCATCCGACAAGTTCTCTCCCGTATCATCAATGAGATCCAGCAGAGGCGTATTGGGCGCCAACACGTCGACCACCACATCAACGACGGTTGCCGCGTTGCCGTCAAGATCCACATCGAAGTTGGTGACCGTGCCCGCAGCGTCTTCAACTTCCAGCGTGATATCGTAAGTGCCATCAGCGAGCGGTTCCGTCGTAATTTCCCATAGACCAAGTCCATCGTTGTTCGCGCCACCGATGCCACCGATTGCGCCGACGCCGACGTCGGACGCATCGGATCCGACGATCGTTTGACCAACCGGATTGCCATTGGCAAAAATCCGCACCGTGGAACTAGCGGGAGCAATCCCCTGGAACGCCAAGGCTCGGATGTTGGTGACATTATCCGTAGCGAACATTCCCGTGTCGCTCGACGCGTTCAGGTCCGCCGAAATCACGTTGTCCACGGGGGTATCGTCTAGGATCGTGATGAAAAGTGGGTCTGACAATTGAGCACGAGCGGTTTCTCGATTCGGATCCTGCTGTCCGTCAACCATCTGCACAGCTGACGTAACGAAATACTCACCATCGGCCAGCGCGGCGCTGGGAGTGAACATCCACAGAAAGCCACTCGCTCCTACCTGATTGGCAAAACCCTCGGTGACGGTGCCGTCGCCGAGATTCACTAGTGTCACGAATACGCCGGCCCCATCGTCCGTCGCGTCGGCCGCATTGCCGTCGTTGTTGGGGTCGATCGTCGCTTGATTCAGCAGGGTGATTCCCATGTCGCGGAAGTCCACCAGATCCGCCTGCACTAGGAACGTAGGCGTTGTGTCGCTGGTCACGTTGTCGGTATCACTGGCGCCGGTATCACTTGCTGATACCAGGTCGACGAACGCAGGTGCCGGAGCGGCGAAGTTCTCGATCTCCAGGTCGTACTGATTGATGTCTGCAGGCGCTTTGCCTAACACACGAATTGTATAAGTCTCTTGAGAAACAACAGGAAGCACGACCTCTTCGTTGTCTGTGACGCTCGTTGAATCGACTATTAGGTTACCCGCCGAGTCGCGGACCTCCAAATCAAGATCGCCATTAATATCATCAAAGAACAAGTTGACGATGAGCTTGCCCGTGTGATGCGCCGTGTATTGAAAGAAGTCGATATCGCCAACATTGATGGTCGCGAAATCGTTGAAGATCACGTAAGGAGCCGAGCCAGCGACGGTGAGTTCTAGCGTATCGATTTCAAAAACATTGGCGAAATTTGCAGGCACTTGTAGGTTGCCATTCGCGTCAAGGCCACCGGCAACCATGACACCGATGTCAAATACTTCGACGTTGGCGTCGGAAACGTCGTACGTCGCGGTGAAGGTTCGCCCGTCGGCTGACCAGCTGCCTGATGCCAGGCTCAGGGTGCTCGCCACATCCGGAGCAAAGGTAAGCGTCGGATCCGCAGACCCGTCGTCGGTCATCGGTTCGCTAAACAGCACTGCGATCGTGAATGGGTTCGCAACATCTACGTCAGAAATCAACAGATCGCTCGGTGTCACGCTCAGGACCGTTGGGTTCTCCGTGTCGATGATGAACTGATCGACTTCAGTGCGATTGGCCTGCAGATTCCCTGCCACATCTTGAGCACCACTCGCGGTAATGTCGATCCCGTTCACGGTTACGCCCGCATCTGCAACGCCATAGGTCGCCGTGTAGGCCGTGTCGCCTGCCGACCAAGCCCCCGACACGAACGTCAGCGTGCTAGCCACTGCCGGATCGAAGCTAATCGTGGGGTTCGCGGAACCATCCGACGTCATTGCCTCGTCGTAGACCACTACGACAGTGAACGGACTGCCAACATCTGCGTCAGTTACGACCGTATCACTCGGTGTGATGCTCAAGGCATTGGGGTTGTCCGTATCGATGTCGAACACATCCGCGTTGGCACTAACCGTCTGGAGATTGCCGACCGCATCGCGAGCTCCGCTGACATCGACATCGACTCCCGTTACCGCCACACCGGCATCAGCAACGTCGTACACGGCGCGATAAGTCGTTGCATTCAGCCAACTCGAGGCAGCCGCATCCAGAGTGAGTGTACTGGCCACCGCTGGATTAAAGGCAAGCGTCGGATCCGCACTGCCATCGGTTGTCATATCTTCGCTGAAGACAACATCAATGCTGAATGCATTGTTACCAACAGTGGCATCGCTAACGACGAGGTCACTTGGGGTGACACTGAAAACCGTAGGGTTTTCCGTATCGATGCTGAATGCATCGACCTCGGTCGCACCGGCTGGAGCGTTGCCGCCAAGATCTTGGCCACCTGAGACCTCGATGTCGATATTGTCGACTTCGACACTTGCGTCAGCAACGTTGTAAGTTGCCGTGTAGGTCGTATCGCCTGCCGACCAACTGCCACTTGCGAAGGTGAGCGTAGAGGACACATTCGGGATGAACGCCAAAGTCGGGTTTTGCGAGCCATCGCTGACCATCGCCTCGTCGTACTCGACGGTGACCGTAAAACTACCTGCGCCGACATCCGCATCAGTAATTAGCGTATCGTTGACGGCAATACTCAGTACGTCGGCTTGCGTGTTGATGTCAAAAATGTCAAATGCATCGCTCGGAGCTTGCAGGTCTCCCGCGGCGTCGCGCCCGCCACTGACATTTACGTCAACTCCCGGAATATCAACCCCCGCGTCGGCAACGTTAAACACTGCCGTATACGTCAGCATGTCGGGCGACCAACTATCGGATGCGAAGGAAAGCGTACTGGCTACATTCGGATCAAACACCAGCGTCGGATCAGAAGTCCCATCTGCGGTCATCGCCTCGTTGAACTCAACGGCAATCGAGAAGCTACTGGCACCGACGTCGCCGTCGGTGATCAACGTATCGCTCGGCGTGACACTCACGACCGTCGGTGTCGTCAGCATATGACGCGCTTCCAGATGCTCGACACTTAGCAATGGTCCACGAGGCCCGTTCGCGAGTTTCCTAGCGCGTTGCTGTTTGTTGCGACGAGGAGCTTTGCCAAGGCGATTGCGCGAGTACTCAAAAATTGAACGACGACGAGAAAACATGACAGTGCCCTCTGGCGAGAAAAACTTAGGTGTCGGATATGAAGCGAGCTATGACAGCGAGTGGCACGCCGACCAAGAGGCGGAGTGCACATATGTATTCGCAGACCTTGCGAGAGTTGGGCGCACTGAGAGCGCCCCCATGATGTGCGCCCCAGGAAGAACCCTCCCTATCTTTCCAGTGCGAAAGAACCTGTTTATCCTTTCGCCCGGCTGAGATTTCGCCACTGATTATAAAATGGGAAGGAGAGGGAACACAAGTAATTCGTGATGAACAAGCGAAGATTGAGACTTGCCCCGAATATCGCGGCGGGCAACATCCTTGTGGTCGCTAAAGAAATCGCTCGAATGCGTTGCCCTGATTGAACTTGCGAGAATCTCGACGGTTCTAGATTCCGCCGGTGCGCATGAAAATACGGCGTGACTCGTCCCCCCGAACAAGTCACGCCGCTGAGTTTTTCACTCGTTTACCTTTGCACCGGCTGGGAATGACCAGTCTGGTGCTGGATTTCTACCATCGCCGCTCGATGCGAGCAGTCAATCCTTCGAACATGATCGTGTCATCAGCACTGGTGTAGTTGTTCGCTTGCACCGAGTTGATGAACTGCGAGGTTGTCAGCGTGTTGAACCAGTACGAAGACAGATATCCTGCCGACAATCGCCACTTTCGGCACTTGCTGGCCCAGTGCAGCCCGACCTCCAAGTCAAGCGTCGTGATAACGCGATCGTCTTCCCAATCCGCCAGCGCCAACGAAGGAGCCGTATTCGGCGGGACGGGATTTACCGTGGCGTTGTTCAAGTAGTAGTCTGCGTGAAAACGTCCCGACAGAGTGCCTACGGTACCTTTGCTGTAGATCGACCAACCACTGCAGCCGAAACGACGCTCGGCGTCTAATCCCAACGTCAGGCCACCACCGTCGAAATCGATGTTCGATCGCGTATCGATCACACCCGCCGAGCCACCGGCAAAGTTGCCGATCGAGCGAAAATCCTGCGTCAGACTACCGTAACGTCCGCCCACGCTCCAGTTGATTGCGTAAGTTTCAGTTGCCTTCCACAGCGATCGATAGGCAAAGTCGGCCAACTGAAAATCAACATCGTACGCAGCATTGACCGGACCAACTGAACTGGTGATCAGGGCGCCCGGATGATGGACAAGTGAGCTCACCGCACCACCGCCACCAATGATGTTTGGCGGAGCAAGTCCATCAACCGAGTCGCTCTCAAAGAACGAATAGGACAGGACCAGGCTAGAGCATGGTGAAAAGGCCTTCGTCACGGCCGCGCGAAAACCTGGTTCGTGGTGTGGACCCAGGCTTCCGATTCGACCAAATGGAACGGTGCCGGCGCCGCCGATGCCGTTCTGTTGTTGGGCATAAGCAACGTCCGCGTCGGTTGTATGCAGATACAAGAACTCACCAGCAAATCCCGACATGTGTGCCCACCAAGGAGGACAGCAACAGGCGTCGCCACAGCAGCAGTCTCCACAGCAATCGTCGCAACAACCGGTGTCACAACAGCCCAATCCACAGCAGTCGGAGTCACAGCAACCGGTATCGCAAAAGCCCGACTCACAGTTGGACCGCCGCACACCAAGATCGATTCGCTTCTTCGCGGAGTCAAGACGGTACGACTCGTCCGTAATCATCACGACTCCGTCATCAGCGCGCACAGTGGACATCGCGCCGCCTAGCAAGTAGAGGCATGCCGCAATAGCGGTACACATACCCCACCTCATTCTTGATCTCAACATGATTCCCCCCCGGGTGTTTGCGCGGCATGAAGCCGCAAAGATTGAACTGGGTCCTTTTGTTTGTCTCTAACCGGCGGTGCGTGTGATCGCCGCGCCTGCGCGGTATTGCAATTCGGCGTGAGAAGACTTCATCAGCACGGGTTGCTCACGTTCGCATTGCAACAGTCAACGAAAACCGACCGGTCGCATAAGCTACACCTAACGATCGGGTCGTTCCTGCTAGGTAATTTAAGCGGCTGCCGGCAGCCAGCAGTAATTACCCAAACCACCCAGAACGCCGCGAGTACATGTGACTAATCGCCACTCGAGCGTAAACTACCGGTGTAGACCTCGATGCTAGCGTCGCTGGAAACCTGCGCAAGTGAAGGACGAGATCCGCGGCAGTGCCGCTGCTCACGGCCGCGGCTCAGTGCTCGGTGACGTGAGCGCGGCAGCTTCTGCGGCAGTAATAAAGCCATCGCGATCGGCATCGAGCATCTCGAATTGATTCTGGGAGCCTAGAAACTCCGTCAGGCTGATATCTCCGTCGCCATTCAGATCCGCTTGCAGAAACCACGCGGGGGCGCCGCTGCGAGACGCCGACGATTCGCCAACTTTGGGGACATAGAACGATCTCTCACTTGGGCTTTCCGCGCGCAGAAACGCGACCACCAGCGAATACGGCAGCTCTTCGCTGACCAGTTGCCCATCGGTGTTGGTATCGGCCGCGCGCATCCAAGAAGTTGCCTCGACAATTTCTCGCTCGCCTAGTACGCCATTCGAATCGACGTCCAAGTACTCAAACAATCTGTCGCTTTGATCATGGACCATCAAGCTGACCTGATTCGCCTGCACACTTTGTGTTTGGGTTTCACTACCACCTAGATCCAGGGCAGATATGGCAAGTCGTGTGTCAGCGCATCCAATAACAACACGACCCGCTGAGGACTCCGAAAGCAGATCAAGCTCGTCAGTTTGTTCGAGCACTTTGACCTGATTTGCTCGCGAATCGGAAGCAGACTCTGCACCGAAGTCGATGGCTAGCTTAAGGTGCGGATCTATCGAGGCCATTGCCGATAGTTCCTGCGCGTCTAAGGCCTGATCCCCGTCCGCGTCGAGTGCCAAGAACAACTCCTGCCGTTGAGCAAAACTGCTCGGTCCGATCTCTTGTCGTGGCGCATACAGGTCGCTCAGTAGGTAGTCGAGTTCGCGGGCATCATCCCCGTCACGGAGATGAATCGCGGCGTCGCGACGCGACTGACGCTGGAAGCGAGATTGCTGCCCCGTCTGTGTACTGAGCTGGTCACGCAGAGTCGCTAACTCGGCAGCATCGACCATGCGGTCGTCGCTCGTGTCGAGCAGCAAGAGCCGCTGCGGCGCGAATTCAATTTCCTCACCGGCTAGACGACCATCACCGTCGTGATCGAGGATCTGCCAGAGCCGTGACGCTTCTGTTCCCGCCAAGTACGATCGCCGACTGCGGATCCGCAGCGGCGTTGCACTGCGTCCTCCGTCGCGGCCTAGCCACGCGGCCGCCTCGCCACGCTGAATCCGGTCGTCTTCGTTCTCATCGTAGCGTTCAATCCAGTCATTCAATGTGCGCTGACGAATCGCATCCATCGCTGCCAAATCGCCCGTCAAGAATTGGTCGTTCTCGCGCCACTCAGACCAAGTCGCACGTCCATCGCCGTCAGTGTCGCCGGCGCGGATGACTTGGTCGATCAGCGTCTCAAGACCTTCGCCGATCGGCTGGCCATCGATCGTCAGCCACACGTCAACCAACAACGGCCCACCTCTCGCGAGCAGCAAAATTCGCTCAGGCGACGGAGTGACGTCGGCTGAGTTCTCTGCAGCCTCGCTCTCGTCCGGATCCGGATCGGGCCCTTCCTCAATAACTGGAGGCGGTGCGGGCAGCGAATCCTTCGCGTGCTCGAGTGTCTGCACACTCGGCTTGGGTTGCCGCTCGGCCTGCTGCCGGGGGGGTGTCGTTTCTCCGCAGCCTCCCAGCGCTAGCACCAAGAGAAACACGGACAACAGAATCTTGAGCCGCCACATGCGATCACCTCGCAGACCAGTCACACCAGGATCTCGTCGATAGGCGTGCCTTCCGCGAGTCTGATTGGTCGGTGCGAACTTGTCATGTTCTCATGGTCTGGTGAAACTCCTAGCGCAGAGCAGAGGGTTGCCAGGACATCACCAATCGCTACCTTGTTCTCCTCTACAACGCTGCCGCTGGCGCTAGTTCGCCCATAGGCTTGGCCTCCAGCAATGCCACCGCCACCGAACACACACGACCAAGCCGCTGGAAAATGGTCACGTCCGCCGCTGGAGTTGATCGTCGGCGTGCGGCCGAATTCACCCATCCACAGAATCGTCGTCGAATCGAGCAACCCATGCTCCGCGAGTTCCGTCATCAGCGTCGCCCAACCCGCGTCGAGCTGCGCCGACAGCTCGCGCACCTTATTGAAATTGTCGTCGTGCGTATCCCACGCCAAGCCATCGCCCAGCGCCACTTCCACAAACGGTACACCTCGCTGCACCAACCGCCGCGCGAGCAAGCACCCTTGGCCGAACAGACCTGGCCCGTAGCGTTGGCGGACCTTGTCAGGCTCCTTCGACAAATCAAACGCGTCGCGAACCTCTGGAGTCATCAAACCAGCTGCCTTCTGATACAAATCGTGATGTGCATGCAGTGAGTTGGTCCGACGGTTCTTCAAGAAACTCTGCTCCAGCTGCTGCCACATGCGCATCCGCCGCTCTGCCTGTCGGGCGTCGACGCCGTCGGGCAACTGGATATTCTCCAGTCTGAGATCAGCCAGCGGCGAACCTGACACCGTCGCCGACGAAGGATCGGCGTTTCGATTCGCAGCCACAATTGCCGGTGCGTAGCGCTGTCCGAGAAAACCGGGCCCAAACGACGCGGGGCTGATCTCTGGCCGCGGTACAACGCTCACATAGCTCGGCAGAATCGCGTCGGCGCGGGAAATCTCTTTCGACAGCGAACAAGCAATCGAGGGATGTGCAACGTCGCCCATCGGAGCATGACCGGTACGCACCAAATGCGTGCCGCGCGCGTGATCGCCTTCCTTCGTGCTCAACGAGCGGACGATCGCCAGCCGATCTGCGTGCTCGGCAAGTTTCGGCAGGTGCTCGCTAAATCTCAAGCCTGGCACGCTGGTGGAAATCTCCTTGAACTCCCCGCCGTTGTTATGGTCGGGCTTCATGTCGAACGTGTCAGTTTGGCTCGGTCCACCATTCATCCACAACAGAATGCAATGTCGGCGGCGTTGGGGGTCAGCTGCCAGATTCGCAGCGAAGCCAGGCAGCCAGCCCGAGCAACTGGCGCCTAACACACTCAAGCCAAGATGCTGCAGCATCGTGCGACGATCGAGCGAACGAAATTGAGTCGACATGGCCAAAGCCTTCCAACTGATTAGCGATTGAACGCGAATTCGGTGCTGTTGACTAGCGCCCACAACAGGTCGCTCAACACACGATTGCGTTCTACGGTGGACTCTGCACCCTCTAGCAATTCGCTTGCCATCGATCTTTCTTCGATCTCCGGCTGACGGCAGAGGGTCGCCAGAAATAACGCCTCAACCCGATCTTCAGCGTCCATGAACGGAGCTGCCAACGCACCAAGCAGTCGGCTCCGCTGACGATCGGTTAGCTCTGTCGTGGTCATCCCATTCATCAACATCAGCGCCTGGAGAGTCCCCGCTCGGTATTCGGTGGGGCTGCCAGGAGGCTCGCGCATGCGGCGGACAAACTGAATTCGAATTGGATCGGCAGTCATGTTGGCGGCGGGATTGACCGGCAAATCGTACACTTGCTCGCGCTGTTGCATCCTTGGAGCCAACAATAGGAAGCTGTCGTACAGTTGCTCTGGCGTGAGCGGTTTGGGAGGCATCGCGGCAAATAGTTCTGGAGCGGGTTGCTCCGCGTCGCGCGTCCAACCGGCGAGCTGATACGCCTGCGTGCTGGCTATCGTCAGCAGGAGTTCGCGTAGATCGAATCCCGATTCGACGAAGTAGTCAGCGAGTTCGTCGAGCAACTGATGATTTGCAGTGTTGTGCTCCGCAGAGACGTCGGCAGGTGATTCGACCAAGCCGTGACCGAAAAAGTGTGCCCACGCCCAGTTCACCCCGGCACGCGTGAAGTTGCGATTGTCGCGCGACGTGAGCCAGAGCACCAAACTTGCACGCCGCGATCCAAAGCTTTCGTCGACTTCCTTGTTAACGCGTAAGTAGCGCGGCGGCACGACTTCGTCGGAATCGGGCAATCGTACCTCACCACGATTTTCATCCACGAGGCGGTAGCTCATGTTCATCCCGCTTTGCTCGGGAGCACGGACTTGCGCGAAGAAGGCTGCCAAGCCCCAAAAGTCGCGCTGCGTGTATTCCGAATACGGATGATCGTGACACTGAGCACATTGCAGCTTCACACCCAAGAACAGATTCGACACACTCGCCGCGATCTTCTCCGGTGCCACGTCGTTCGCCTGAAAGTAGAGCGCCGGACCAAGTTCCTCTGCACCGGTGGCAAGCAGCATTCCCGCAACCAGATTATCGTAGCGCACGTTGCTGGCGAAACGTGTCCGAAGCCACTTCTGCAGACCTAGCGACTCAACCGGGTGCATCTCTTCGGTGCCCGCTGGCAAAATGCGATTGTGCCATACGGTTGCCAAGTGCGTCGCGCAGCGTGGTGAGTTAAGCAACTGCTCAACCAGCCGTAGGCGTTTGTCGGGACGCTCGTCCATCAGGAAACTGCGCACCTGTGAGACGCGCGGGATCACGCCGGTAATGTCGAGTGACGCACGCCGCAAAAACTCACCATCGGTGGCAAGGCCTGCAGGTTGAACACCGGCGTCCTCCCAATTCTGGCGAAGCGAATCATCAATACGTTGAACCATTAGCGCTCGACGCGCAACCGACGCGGGTTCGACTTCCCCAACGGCAGTGATCGGAGTCACCAGCAGCGCAAGAAATACTCCGCTGATCAGCGATAGTTGATATAGTTTCATCAGATGGCCTCTATTGGCAGTGTACACATGCCTGCCAGCTACCTGCGACGTCTTGCTTCCATTGTAACGAGATTTCGCTTAGCGAGCGCCTGATGATAGGAATCCTGCAAACTGGGCAATTCTTGATCTGCTCTGACTCCTGGCACTGGGTATCGCCTAGCGAAGCAACCGCTTGGCCCAATGCAGACATCACACTTCTCCTCGCCTGAGGCCTCTTCGTTGCTCGCATCGACATCTTGCTGAGATTGAGTGGCACGTGCAGACGCACGCGCTGACAAGTTGACGCAAGTTACCGCTCCCGTTGTAGACTCGCGTCCGGACGTGTTCGTTGGCACGATGGCAGACTAGCTGCTAATCTATCCTTGGGACGTGAGATCATAGTTCGAAACCATCGGTTCAGGTCTGGCGAAAATGAGGACGGCAGGATGATCGGCTTGAAACGCAGTTTGTCGCGCAGGACTCTCCTCAAAGGTGGCGGCGCTGCGATCGCGCTGCCGCTGCTCGACGCGATGCTCCCTGCCATGTCGGCAGTCGCCAGCACGCCAGCGGCACCCGACCGTGTCCGACGGCTGAGCTACGTCTACATGCCAATGGGGTTCAACCCCACGGAGTGGACGCCTGTTCGACCAGCGCGAGGCGAGGCGGCACTCGATAAGTTGCCGTCGAGCCTGCATTCGCTCGAAGCAGTCAAAGAGCATGTCACCGTGATTACTGGCATGGAAGTGCGGACCCCGTACCCGGGTTCTCATGCCGCCTGCAACAGCGCCTTCCTCAGCACCTCCCATACTCAGCGTTGCAACTTCCGCCTTGGGCCAACGGTCGATCAAATCGCTGCCAGACACATCGGCCAGCAGACGCGGCTGCCGTCGCTCCAGTTAGCAATGGACCAACTCAACATCATCGGACAGTGCGACAACGGCTACGCCTACGCCGACCAAAGCGCGCTTTCCTGGGCTTCACCCACGTTACCACTGCCTTCTGAAGCGCAACCGCGAGTGATATTCGAAAGACTGTTCGGCGATGCTGGTGCACGAGTGCTGCGACCAGCACCGTTTCTCACGCAGCGGGCAAGTCTACTGGATTCAATCGTAGAGGAAACGTCTCGGTTACGGTTGAGGCTCGGGGCAGCCGATCGCAATCGGGTCGACGAATATCTGAGTTGTATTCGCGAGGTGGAACGCCGGATACAGCGAGGCGAAGTGAATGCGCCGAGAAACGTACTGCCTGATCTTGATCGACCCGTGGGCGCGCCGGTCGACTACGCCGATCACGCGCGGTTGATGTTCGATTTGCAGGCACTCGCCTTCCAAGGCGATATCACCAGGATCACGACGTTCCAACTCGCCCGCGAGGCGAGCACACGCGCGTATCCGGAAATTGGCGTCCCCGAGCCCCATCACACCATCACACATCATGGCAACAACGCCGAAAAGCTGGCTCAGGTCGCCAAGGTGAATCGATTCCACGTGTCACTCTTCGCGGGTTTCCTGGAAAAGCTCGCATCGATTCCAGAAGGCGAGGGAACGCTGCTCGATCATTCGTTACTGATGTTCGGCAGCGGAATGGGCGATGGTGATGCCCACGATCATACGAATCTACCGGTGCTTTTGGCCGGCGGCGGTGCAGGGCAGTTGCGTGGCGGTCGGCACGTCGTTTTCGACAAGCCTACGCCGATGGCCGACTTGCATCGGACGGTGCTCAACAACGTTGGCTTGCCTGATGAAGCGATTGCCGAAAGTGGTCGACTCGCTGAGCTTAGCCACAATCATACCGTGTAAGCGCTCTCGCTCATCCACCTCGTTGCCGAAACCGATCTGTCTTCTCGGCGTGAGGCACGAGGCGCCGCGACCATCCAGTACTCAACGTTGCGTGGTTGTCCCTTTATCTAACCACGCCAGTCGCTGCAAGGCGGCTCGCATTCCCAACTCAAGTTGAGTCGGAGACTGGCGTCCAACCAAGCTGTGCAGCTTTCGCCCATGGGCGTCGAGAAACTGTACGGTTGGGTAACCGCGCACGGCGAACTGCCTGCAGACTTCGCGATCCAGGTCGGCATCGACCAGCACGCAGACAAACTGCTCAGCGAGCTGTTGAATCGCGGGATCGGTGAACGACATCTCCTCCATCTGCTGGCAGAAAGTGCACCACTCGGCGGTGAAGAACAACAAACACGGCGAACCCTGGGCGTGTGCAAGCTGCAGTCCGACCTGACAATCGGCGACGAAACGCAGTCCACCGCGTTGGACAAGCAGTTGTGGATCAACGCCCTCAATCGAGGTGACAGCATCGCTGGCGGTTTGCTGGCAACCCAAACAAGCTAGCACGATGCAAAGGAGCGTGGCGCAGACGGCACCTAGAGGATTGGGCATGCGATGATGTCATTGTTGGCGGGGGGGCGGACAGGAATCTCGAATTCTGAACAAGAAAATGGAAACTTAAGAATTAGGGTCCGAGCACCCACGTCGTCATTCGAGCTTCCTTGTTCGACACTCGATATTCCCTGGTATCGTCCTTCCGAGTGACGGCACTTCACTAGTCAGGCGACCTATCAGAGCGGTCTGGACAGACACGGACTGTTTCCATAACATCCCGCCCACTCTTCTACCCCTTTTCTTTCTACGTTGATTGTGGAGTCCGTCGATGGACAGTGATTCATCGGGCGGTGTGGGCATTGCCCATCGCGCCCAGGATCTCATCCTGCCGATCGCGATTATCGCCAGCGTGCTAGTGATTCTAGTACCGCTGCCGCCGGCGCTGATGGATGTGCTGCTAGCCGGCAACATCACGATCGCGATCATCGTCCTGCTCACTACGATTTACGTACGGACGCCGCTCGACTTCAGCATTTTCCCAACGCTGCTGCTAGCGACAACGCTCGCGCGATTGGTGCTAAACGTAGCCACAACGCGACTGATACTTACTGGCGCCGGTTCGAAAGGCGACCAGGCGGCTGGTGGGGTAATTACTGCATTCGCCGATTTTGTCGCGGGCGACAGCAGTATCGTCGTCGGATTGATCATCTTTGTTATCATCGTCGTTATCCAATTCGTGGTGATTACCAAGGGTGCCACGCGTATCAGTGAAGTCACCGCACGCTTTGCGCTCGACGGAATGCCAGGCAAGCAGATGGCGATCGACGCCGATCTCAACGCCGGTATCATCGACGAAAACGAGGCACAGCGACGACGTGAGGAAATCACGCAGCAAGCCGATTTCTACGGGGCGATGGATGGTGCTAGCAAGTTCGTCCGTGGGGACGCGATTGCCGGCATTGTGATCACCGTAATCAATATCGTCGGCGGGCTGATCATTGGCATGACTGAGTATGGCATGTCACTGACCGATGCCGGAAAGATCTTCACGCAACTGACTATCGGCGACGGACTCGTCAGCCAAGTACCTGCGTTCTTAATTTCGCTCGCCGCCGGCTTGCTCGTCACGCGTAGCACGCGCAAATCCAACCTGCCGCAGGAATTCATCCAGCAACTGTTCTCCCGTCCGCAGGCGATGGCCGTGTCGGCCGGCTTCTTGGCAGTGCTGATTACCACCGATC
>JANQQA010000159.1 GCA_028285205.1 Bythopirellula sp.
CGATAGATAGAAGCCTTTCGACTGATTTTGGGTGGGACTGGTAGTACGCAAGACGCGCGCGATGCAACTCACCGAGCAGCTTCGATTCGTAATCAGTGACATGGCGAGAGAGAGTCGCGCGAATTGCAAACGCGATATGTGCGTTCGCGTCATGCTCCGAGTGTTGGTTGATTGCACGCTCGGCCAGTTTCCGCGCGGCTTCAATAAACATGGGGTCATGCGAGAGCGCGAGCGCCTGTAATGGCGTGTTGGTTGTCGAGCGTTCTACCGTACAGAGGTCTCGATTCGGCGCGTCGAAGACGGCCATGGTTGGGTGTAGCGCCGCCCGTCGCCAAAATGTGTACATGCTCTTGCGATACAGGTCGTCTCCGGTTCCCCGAGCGTAGACCTCCGCGTGAGTATCTGGTGCATTGAGGTCTTCCCAGATGCCAGGGGGTTGATACGGTCTGACACTTGGTCCACCAACTTTTCGCACGAGCAATCCGCTCACCGCCAGTGCCTGATCCCGTATCAATTCGGCAGGCAAACGAAATGACGGACCGCGAGCGAGTAGCCTGTTTTCTGGATCATGCAACTCTGATCGATGTCCTGAAGATTGACGATAAGTGGCGGATAGAACGATGGTGCGCATCAAGTGATGCATGTCCCAGCCACTGTCGCGAAAATCTGCTGCCAACCAGTCGATAAGTTCTCCGTATATAGGTATCTCTCCTTGTACGCCAAAGTTGTCAACCGTCTTGACTAGACCAACTCCGAACAGCTGTTGCCATACGCGATTGACTGTAACGCGTGCCAAGAGTGGATTCTCGGCATGCGTCAGCCAGTCGGCGAGCCCAAGCCGATTGCGCGGGCGATCACCAAAAGCAGGCAAGACTGCAGGTGTATCAGGAAAGACTTCCTCGCCTGGTTGATCGAACTGACCCCCGATGAGGACGTGTGTAGATCGTGGCGTCTCCTGCATTACCATCACATATCCTCCCGCCACGTTTATGCGAGGAGCAATCGGCTTTCCTTTTTCTCCGATTCCGATTTCAGCGTTGCTGTTGAAAAACGCGTAGAGCGAATAGTACTCCTTCATAGAGATCGGATCGTATTTGTGATCATGACAACGACAGCACTCCAGTGTCAGGCCAAGAAACAGAGTACCAGCGGTCGTAGTTTCGTCGTTGATGTACATCACGCGGTACTCTTCGTCGATAACACCCCCTTCGATCGTAGTGCCGTGGTTGCGGTTAAAGCCGGTTGCAATCCTCTGGTCGCGCGTGGCGTCAGGAAGCAAATCGCCAGCCAGCTGCTCCTTGACGAACTGATCGAAGGGCATATTCGCTTGAAACGCTCGGATTACCCAATCTCGCCAGGGCCACATCTGACGTACGTTGTCGAATTGATAACCGTTGCTGTCAGCGTAACGAGCATTATCCAGCCAGATCGTGGCCATTCGTTCGGCGTAGTCCACGCTGTGCAGCAAACGATCGACTGCTCTTTCGTACGCATTTGGAGAGAGATCAGAGAGAAAGCTATTGAGTTCTTCAATTGTCGGTGGCAACCCGGTCAGATCTTGCGTTACTCTGCGCAAAAGCACTTCACGCGGCACCTCTGGAGATGGTTGTAGCCCCCTAGATTGCAATTGTGCAAACACTATTCGGTCGATTTCGCTACGCGGCCAGCCCTCATCGACAGTCGGGGGTATGGGCTTCTGAATCGGCTCATACGCCCAGTGCTTCTCGTATTCGGCCCCTTCGGCGATCCATTGACGAATGGTATCCTTCTCTTGCTGTGAGAGTTGCTTGTTCGCATGCGGCGGGGGCATCATGCTATCGTCCTCTGCAAAGATGCGATCGACGAGAACGCTCGAATCTGGCTCGCCTGCTACGATTGCACCGTGCTCGATGGCCGATTCCCGCAAGTCGAGCCTCAATTCTGCCTGGCGAGACTGCTCGTCAGGGCCATGACATAAAAAGCACTTGTCCGACAGAACTGGCAAGACTTCTCTTCGAAAGTCAATTGCAAAGGCCGACTGATGGAACAAACTGGCCACAATTAGCAGAGCTAATCTCGTTCGGTAGCGAATGATTGCGACGAATTGGTCCATTCTAAAGGGCTTTCAATTGAGGTTCTCGCACGTCTACGCGAGCAGTGCCTCGACCGGATGATGCTCCTCAACACCTGTCAGACGCATATCGAGGCCGCTCACGCGATACGACAGCTTGCGATGGTCGAGGCCCAAGCAATGGAGGATGGTTGCTTGAATGTCATGGACATGGACAGGATTCTCTACAACGTGGAAACCAAGTTCGTCTGTCGCACCGTAAGTAATTCCCGATTTGATACCACCGCCTGCCAGCCACATTGTGAAGGCTTGCGGATGATGGTCGCGACCTTGGCTTCGTCCGAGCGCGACGCTTGCCTCGACCATCGGCGTGCGTCCAAATTCGCCACCCCACACGACGAGCGTGTCGTCCAGCATACCGCGATTCTTCAAGTCCTGAATCAGGGCTGCGCATGCCTGGTCGGTCTGTTTGCACTGTTTTACCATCCCCCCCTCAACGTCGCTGTGATGATCCCAACCGGCATGGTAGATCTGGATGAATCGAACACCCCGCTCGGCGAGCCGACGTGCGAGGAGGCAATTGTTCGCAAACGACTTTTCTCCGTTCCCTAACTCCGCACCGTAGAGTTCCAAAGTCTCTTTTCTTTCTTGGGCGAAGTCCATGAGTTCTGGTGCTCGCGATTGCATGCGGAACGCCATCTCATAGGCGTCTATCCGCGTTTGAATTTCAGGGTCACCGACTCGGCCAAGTTGCCGCTGGTTTAACGAGCGAATTAGGTCGAGTGAGTCTCGCTGAGCAAGTGTGTCGAAACCGTCTGGGTTCGTAGCGTGGAGGATCGGCTCTCCCTGACCGCGAAAGGCGACGCCTTGGTGTACTGACGGCAAGAAGCCCGCGCTCCACATAGCCGCTCCGCCGCTCAGGCCACCACCACTTCGCAGAACCACGAAAGACGGCAAGTCGTTGGCTTCGCTGCCCAGCCCGTAACTCAGCCAAGAGCCCATGGACGCCCTACCTGGCACGCCATTTCCCGTATTCACTAAGAGCTGGGCTGGCGCGTGATTGAACAAATCCGTATGCATCGATCGCACGATGGCTATATCATCGACGACCTCTGACAGACGCGGCATGACTTCTGAAACCTCAGCACCGCACTGGCCATGTTTGCTGAAACGAAAGCGTGGACTGAGCACGGCGGCATCAGGCTGAATAAAAGCGTAGCGTTGCCCCTGTATGACGGAAGGTGGGATCGGTGTGCCTGCCAACTCAATGAGTTTGGGCTTGTAATCGAAGGATTCGAGTTGGCTCGGTGCGCCAGCCATGAACAAGAAAATAACGCGTTTCGCCGTAGCCTCGAAATGCGATTCTTGTGGAGCGAATGGACTCACAGCGGCATTCGAAATTGCATGCGCGTTGTCGGCTAGGAGCGATGCCAGCGCGATCTTGCCAACACCAATCCCGCAGTCGCGAAAAAAGTGTCTTCGAGTTAGCTGGAGCTGCGGGTTAATCATCTGCTGATCCACGGATCACGGTTTCGTAATGACTTCGTCGAGATTCATCAGCGCGCGAGCGACCATCGCCCATGCCGCTTGTTGATTTGTCGCCGACTCCTCTCCGAGGATATCGGATGCAGCGAGTTCGCCCAGTTGCAGTCGCTCGAGTTGCCTCTTATGGTACTGCTCAATTGCGACGAGCTCCTCAGATTCCGGTGGTCGGACCAATAGACGGCGAAATATGTAGCGTATCGTTTCTTCTTCGACATCGCTGTTAGAGAGTGCTACTTTCGCCAATCCGCGAGCGAGTTCCATGTACATCTGGTCGTTCAATAGCGTCAGCGCTTGCAATGGTGTATTGCTGCGATTGCGCCGAGCTACGCAATTCTCGCCCGAGGGGGCGTCAAATACTGAATAGGCGGCAAACGGCGCTGTTCTTTTTTTCCAAGTGTAGATGGACCTTCGAAAGCGATCCGCTCCAACTGAAGCATTCCACTTTGGGCTACCGTAGGCGACAGCCGTGACACTGGCTGGCTGCGGAGGTCGAACTCCTGGGCCGTACATCTCCGTCGATAGCAGACCGCTTGCCCGCAGCATGATGTCACGCACCATTTCCGCCTCGACTCGAAATCGCGGGCCACGCGCTAACCGATTGTTTTCCGGGTCCGATTGAAGCTGTTCCGCGGTAGTCACGGCGCTTTGGCGGTAGGTCGCGCTGGTTACGATTAGCCGCAGCAATTCCTTTAGCGACCAGCCTTGCTCGACGAATTCGCAGGCGAGCCAGTCCAACAGTTTAGGATGTGTTGGTGGTGGTGACTGCGTCCCAAAGTCGTCGCTGGTTTGGTGCAATCCGACGCCAAACACTGCCTGCCAGACGCGATTGACTGTCACGCGACCAATCAGCGGATTCGCATCGCTGACGAGCCATTGGGCCAGCTCTAATCGATTGCTAGGATTGTTGCTGCCGTCGGACGACAGAAAGACAGGCGCACCGGGGTCGACTGCTTCTTTGGGGCTAAGATACTCACCGCGGTGATGTCGAAACGTCTGGCGCGGGTTGTCGTCTGGTCGCTCCTGCATGACCAACGTTGTTGGAAACGTCGGCATCTTCTGCCTTAACTCGTCGATCGGCATTCGAGCTTCGGCGAGTTTCGGCGTAACCGACAGAAAATACTGCCGCAGCCGCTCATGGCCTTTCTCGTCGAGCTCATCGAACCGCGTTACCAAATTCTCTATGCCCGGCGGAAATCCGCTTGGTACTACTAGCTCGTTGGCGGAGACGGCTGAAAAACGAAATCGCCCCAAGCTCGCGGCAAAATGCGACTCAAACAACAACTCGATCTGCAATTCCCCTAGCTGGGATATCGGCGTATCTAGGTTCAACACAAGCTGCTGCGGCCTGCCAACCAAGTCATCCGCTCCCCATCCCGTTGAACCGTTGCCGTCAATCACGTTCGTGGCATTCGATGCTGCTGCGCCGCCGTTACCTTCGCTCGGCGGCGCGTTCAAGGCAAGTGGTTCGTCGTTGAGCGTAGCCGCAAATTCACTAAGAAAGAAATGGCCCTTCCGGCCTTCGTAGTACGTTCGGCCTGGACCACCGCCGGGCAGTCGCTCGTCAGGCAACACTTCCAAACGGACGGCGGAGACCGGTAGCATCGACGCATCTACATCAAAGCGTAGTCTGAAGACATCACGCTTGGTAATGTCGCCGCTGGAAAACACGGATCCGTCTTCAAGCAATTCTAAGCGTGGTAGGTTCGTCTCCCAACTGAACGGGGTCATTGTCTCCCACTTGTGTACCTTCGTTCGCGCGTCAGTCAACCATTGCGTGTAAGCTGTTTCGAAATTCTCCTGACTTCGTGTTTCGATCGGTCTTTCGCCAGCGGCTGGGGGAAAACGCTTGACGAGACCACCTTCCAACTCGGCGATCTGTTGCTCAATTTGGTCACGCTTTGACTGAATCTCCGGCTGCTTGACGAGAATCTCAGGTTCGTCGGCATTATTTAGCAACGCCATCAATCGATAGTAGTCAGTGTGCGTGATCGGGTCGTACTTGTGCGTATGGCACTGGGCACACCCAACTGACAACCCCAGCCAAACCGTACCTGTAGTCGCCACTCGATCGACCATCGCGTAGTGTCGGAACTCCAACGGATCGATACCGCCTTCCTCGTTCAGCATCGTATTGCGATGAAAGCCAGTAGCCAGGAGCTGGTCTATTGTCGCGCCCGGCAGCATGTCTCCCGCGAGTTGCTCGACAGTAAATTGGTCAAAGGGCATGTCAGCGTTAAGTGCCCGAATGACCCAGTCGCGATAGGGCCAGATCGATCTTCCACGGTCCTTCTCGTAGCCGTTGCTATCGGCGTATCGCGCAAGATCGAGCCACGGCTGAGCCCATCGCTCACCATAGCGTTCGGAATGCAACAGTCGGTCGACGAGATTTTCGTAAGCATGCGGGTCATCGTCTGCGACGAAGGCATCCGCTTCTTCCGGCGTTGGAGGTAGGCCAATCAGATCTAGATGGACTCGTCGCACCAGCGTATAGGGATCTGCCTCGCTGGACGGTTTCATTCCAGCTGTCTCTAGCGGCGACAAGACAAAATTATCAATCGCATTCCTTGGCCAACTCGTATCAGATATCGGAGGCAGCGGGTGTTTTTTCGGTGGACTGAAGGCCCAGTGTTTCTCGTAGACCGCGCCTTCTTGAATCCAGGTGCGGAAGAGCCGTTGCTGTTGTGATGTCAAAGGCTCGCCAGTTTCAGGCGGTGGCATGCGCTCGTCGGGATCTTCAGACGTGATTCGACGGATGAGTTCACTCTCATCCGGCTCGCCGGGGACAATCGCGCCAAAGTCGATCGCGACTTTACGTTCATCAAGCCGCAGATCGGCGTCGCGGTGACTTTCGTCAGGCCCATGACAGGCAAAACACTTCGCCGCGAGCATCGGACGAATTTCGCGGTTGAACTCAACTGGTTGCCGCTCTTGGGCAGTGAGTTCAACTTGACCAAACACGATCAAAAAGCAGGCAAGGTAGAGGTAGCGCATCGCGTCTTGAAGTGGATTTAATCAACGGCTTAGGTCCAAGTAACTACTAGCGTCAGGTCTAGTCAGGCTAGCAAGAACTCACAATCGCCTAGGAACAACCCAACAGAACAGACTCAATAGGAATCGATCCCTATTGGTTCTGCTGTACATTTGATGATTCGATATCTTTATTGCTTGGTAATGTGGAATTGAAGGTTTGAGCTAATTCAGGTGAACGTGACACGGAGAACTCATGGATTCCCGGCCCAATACTTTTTATCCAGGCATGTTTCCCCATGACCTGAAATGACACGCTATTGCCTTCACAAAGGACGACGATCTGCTGCTCCCTATCTCGCATTGGCAAACCTACGTCCGCACTGCAATTGCTTGGAATTACTATTTTTAGATTGCAGCCGTTTGTCGAATTCTGATAGTCCACCTCAATAGGACCTCGAATACTTGGTACACGCGATGAGAATGAGTCGAGCGATCCAGGCCGGGGCTGGATCACGATTCTTTCAAAACCGGGCTTTTTGGGCCTCACGCCGACGAGATATCTTGGTATCAAGTTTGCAGGCGCTGCTCCCCAAGCGTGGTTCCAGTCAAGGTTGGATTTGAACTTTTGATCCCAGGCTTCCAATGTGATCGTCGAACCACTGCCGAGCATGTTGTACCAACTTCGCTCTTCCCGAGAAGTGAGCAGCGATATCGCGTACGGATCCTGATCGTGCTCAAACAACCCTTCTAATAAGTATTGCGAAGCATAGACGCTACACCTCATGCCTCGTGACTTTACAAAATGAACAGCGTCGGCAATTCGATTCTTTGGCACTATTCCGAATGCAAGCGGAAACAAATTTGCATGTAGTGAGCAATGCTGGGAACCGAGCCCATCCACGTACGCCAAGCGACTCGAATCCCACAATGCTTCGTTGATTCTATCCTTAAGCGTTTTCGCCTTTTGATCAAATAGTTTTGCGTCCTGCTGAAAGTCCAGAGCCGACGCTATCTTTGCCATGCGACAAAGCGTTGCGTAGTGAAACGCGTTGACAACAGTATTGACACCTCTCATCTCATACTCGTCGCGCTCGCCCGCCGGCCAATCGACAATATCGCGGTACTCGTCGGACGAGGTATCGACAAGTCCACTGGGTAGTTCAGCCGCAAGGAGCAGTTTTTCGTCCTTAAGCTTCTTGTAATGCTGCTTCAGAGACTCACGGTCTCCAGTATGCATGAAATCTTCCCACGCCATGAGCACGGAGTGTTGTTTCCACTCGGTCGGCCAGGTAGGGTTTTCCAGAAGATACTCGTGGGTAAATCGTCCGAGAGCATATTCGCGATCGACACCGTAGTGTGACAGTTGGTTAATGTACGCGTCGGCCTCGTAAGGTATTCGCTCGCGATCACCGTCAACATAGATCCCACAGAATGTAGTAGCCTCAATGGAGTATTTGCATAAATCCCAAATGGCATTCAGAGTAGGGTCTGAGCTCTCAAAAAAAGAAGCAGAGTTGTCGAATGGATACTGCACCGCGACGCGAATGATATCGTCAGCTTCGAGGTCGCTAGCAATACCCTCGACCTCCACGTATCGAAATGGTGCAATTATGCCTATCGAATCGGGCAGGCGTATTGCCTGACCAGTGGTGTTCCTTTTATCTCTTGGTGGTCGAACGACAAGCTCCGTCGTTCCAGCCGGAACCTCCGTACGAATCACATAGTAGCGAATGGTCCCACCGGGTTTGCGATCGATCAGCCCACCCGACTTCTTCTCGCCAAAGTGTACAATCAGATCGCGCGGCTGTTGCTCAGCCGGGAGCCGTAGTTTCAAGCACCCAAAGGCTGCCCTGCCAAAATCGATGAGCAAACGGTCTCCGTCCAGTCGCTTGATGCTTTCTGCGGTCTGCTCAATCTTCTCCACCTCGTATTTCGACGTCTTCGCTAAACTCAAATTCGATGCCATTCGAAATCGCTGTTTCTCGGACCAAGAGCTCTCTTGATCCTGGCCGTCCCAAACGCGAACCTGCCATTCGTACTGCCCGTTTGGTTCCAATGGCCTTCCGCTGAACTCCACACTTGCCGATAGTGGACTATTCACCTTGCCACTGTCCCACATGATTCTAGAGCGACCAATATCTTCAGTTGAAACCTGCTGTACGACGATTTGATAAGCAGTTTGCGAATATGCATTCTCTCGCGAGTCACACGCCCAAGAGAAATCGGGCCTCGGATCGAAGATCACGGTCTTGTGCGGTGCGGTCAGTAGCTCGCAGGCCAGCTGTGAAGGCGGAGCAAGGCGATCGCTATCAATCGGCGATGCATTGACCGACAGTGTGATTGACGACAGGAGCAAGAAGATCGATAGAGTAACGCGCTGCATAAGGCTATGGGCTCGAGACAGGTAGGATCGCTAGGATGGAGGATTGTCGTATTGCTCTCATCTGACTCAACAAGATCATCAGGCCAATGACGATGTGTCCGCAGACACTTGGTTCAGGCACTGCAAGCGGCGCGATAATCGAAGCTGGGTTCACAATGCCGTGCTTACCGTACTGAATCTCCCATTCAGCGATCAGACTTGGATCGAAACGCTGCAGTGCGAGGAGGTCAGCTCCGTCAACATCGCCGTCATTGTCCGTGTCGACGTCAACAACCACAGAAAGTTTGCCCGTTGTCAACAACTCCGACACATCCCAAGCCGATCCAGCGGTCAACATCGGTAGATCATACTCGTCAAACGCACCAACAGTTGATCCAAAACCCAATATCGTGAAGCTCTCGCCAAGCGCAGGACCAGACGCTTCATCATCGAGCGAAACAGCCAGAGTTCCAGCAGCAGTCAATTCGCCTGCCACCACCAACTTGTCAGACTCGGTAGTGTCGAAGAGATTCAGTTTCAACAGACTTCCTGAACTAAGTGCAAGATCCCCTAGGATGGTCATCGTTTCTCCGAAAGGCAAACCCTCTCCAGGACCAATGAAGCCGAAGTCGTCAAGCAGGCTTAGCGTGCCTGCGGCGCGGACATCCGTCCAGAACCCAACAGCCGTTGCGTCGTTGGTTGTCAGTCCGGTATAAGTCTTTTTGATCACTCGACCGCCTGGTCCGCTGTTGTCATTGTCGTAATGGCCCACCTCGAATTCATCGGTTGAAATCCGCTTAATGAAAAGCGTGTCGCCATCACTGATCCCACTGAGTCCAAACTCGGTCCCGGTGCTCGAACCGTCGTCGAGGAACCCATTGGTACTCGAATTGGAGCCAGTCGTCACGTAAATAAAGTTCTTTCGCGTACTGGTTGTCGCTGACGTTGCATTTGCCAGATCTGACGCGGTGCCGACGAACAATCCCACGTCACGATTTGCAGTTGAGATACTTGAAACATCGACAAGAAGTTCCTCACCAATTTTCAATGTGGTGCCCGAATGGACGTAAAGTTGTTGCTCTACATCATCAGCGAAGCTCGTGATTACCTTGGCAGTACCGCCACTAATGGTAAAAGTGCTGTCGGACGAACTAGAATCTGCGTCACCACCGTTATCAAGGACAATAAACTTTGTGTAGTCGCCTGCAGAATTCGAGCTGAAATCATCGATTAATTGAAAAGTGGGAGGGCCAAGCGTTGTTGGCAGGTTCGCGCTGCCGACCTGCAGAATTCCGCCACTCTGCATCGTTACGTTATTGGCAAAAGTGCCTGCCCCCGAGACGGTGGACCCGCTGCTCCCCAAAACATCTCCGCTGACCGTCGTGTTGCTGTCGTTATTGAGCGTCTGACCGTTGACCACTGTAAACGTGCTACTTAGGCCCGACACATCTAGAGTTGCTCCGGGTCGGACATCGATTTGCGAACTGGCCGCGACAGAGGCCGAACCTGTCAAACGAAGCGTTCCTTGCTCTACGACCGTGTGACCTTCATAAGTGTTCGTAGCATCGAGAATCGTAATCCCTGTCCCTGCTTTAACGATTCCACCACCTCCGCCTCCAACGGGCGCCTGCAGTGGACTTCCCACATAAAGCACTCCGTCTCCTCCCAATGTGGAATTGCTATGGACAGTCGTCGGTCCACTGACAATGTGAATGCCATCGGTGATGTCGTTGGCTACAATTGCACCGCCCTGCAGATCTAGTGGTTGAGTGATCACGATTCCATCTCGATCTGGAAGCGAACCCAAGGATAACGTCCCACCTGAATCGACGGTCAGTTGGCCGGACCCAGAAAACGAACTTCCCGCATCCAGCTTAAGCGAACCAGAATCCACAATTAGTGACCCGTTGTTAGATACACTCATGCCCGGAATCGTCACTTCGTTTGTGCCAGATATAGCTAGCGTGGCACCCGAGCGAATGGTAATCCATCCCGTCGTGTCAAAGCCCCAATCCCCTGTTCCTGCCAGCTCGTTGGTCGAGCCGCTAATCACGTCGAGCCTGCTAACCGCGTCCGCGATGGCGGCACCCGTGTTGGTCAGCGTCCCGCCTTTCATGTACACCCGGTCGTCGCCTTGGCTCTGACCGTTGAGGTCCAGAGACTCTCCCGGTTCGAGCGTACCGACATAGGCATCGCCAACGACAGACGGTGTGAGTGGGTTGCCGCCGATAATTTGCGTGTCATTGGTCCACTGGTAAAGGGCATATCCTTCCACATGGCTGCGGCTTTCCAAGCGAGGGATTACATAGTCGAGGAACTCAGCATTGGCCTGTTGCATTGCCGCGTCCGTGTGATTGTTGCCCCAATCGACAATGCCGAATTCGGTAATCCAAACAGGCCTGTTGAACGTGTTGTGGTACCAGTCGACGCGACTCAAAAAACTGTTGCCTGCGCCAATCGGGTTGTTCGGGCTGCTGGCACCGTACCAATGAAACGCTACTGCATCGACTTGTAGGCTTTGCTGATTGGCGGCGTTCATGAAATCGATCAGCCACTGTTGTCCTGCAGCAGTGTCGGAGGGCGCGGGGCTGATCAGCTTAATACCTGATCCTGACAAACCGTTCTGGAGCTCTTGCCATTTGGCAGTGGCGGTACTGATGGGCATGACTCCGCCCGGATGGACGCCGCCGGCCTGGTCTGATCGTTCCGGCTCGTTGAACCCCAACACGTGCGTCGTATCGCCGTAACCGAGCACGGTATTGATGTTCGAAGTGTTTACCGATCCAGATCCCCAAAACATCGGCAAGAAACTTGTGTCGTAGTTGCCCGGAGTCTTGCCGATTCCCCAGTCGTAGTACCATCCGGCGTTGATGGCCTCGAACTTCGACGATTCCTCACCCGCCCATCCACGCAAGGGGTCGTCCGCGAGGGTCTTACTGCCGGCATGCAACCCGGCAAGTAGTAAGGTCGTGACGGTGAGAATTAGTCCTTGCAACTGCACTATTCGGGTCAACATCAGATTCGTACCTCATCGCATCGTCTGTTCGCAGCAATGCACATGATCGACGCAGCGAATAAAGCGACTGCTCTAGGTTCTGGCACAGATGCGCTGTAATGTGAAGCAGCAACCGAGGGAGACGCACCGAATTGCAATTCCCAAAGCGGAATTAGTGTCGGCGAACTGCGCTGAATCGCAAGGAAGTCCGCGCCGTCGACATCGCCGTCACCGTCGAAGTCAGCACTATCAACGACCTCGAGGATGCCACTCACCAATAATTCAGAGATGTCCCAGCCGAGGCCGTTAGCAAGCGGCGGTAAATCGAGCGCGCCGAACGTCCCGGTCAGCGATCCGAAATTGAGGATATCGAAAGAGTCACCTGACTGGAGAGCTGGAGCGGTCGCGTCAAGAGTGACCCTCAAGTCTCCTCCCAAGCTGAGCAAGCCCGCCACGTCCATGGAATCATACGAACTCACGTCGAAAACATTCAATTCGAGGTTGGACCCAGGATCAAGTGAGAAATCGCCCGCTATGCTCAACGTACCAAAACCGTCCGCAGGTCCTGCTGGACCTTGAATGCGGAGATTATCGAACTGGCTCATGGTGCCGTTGTCGCGGACATCAGCCCAGAATCCCACAGCGGTCCCGTCGATCCCGTCCAAATCGGCTCGAGTGGTCACCACTACACGGGCGTTGCCACTGCTAACATTGTAGAATCCAGACTCAACGACACCGACATCGGTCAAAGCGATAAATAGTGTATCGCCTTCCTCCATTCCGCCGTAGAAGGCCGTTCCCTCGGTTGCTCCACTAGAATCAAAGGTGCTGGAAGAGAAATTAGAACCGACTGTTACGTACATGAAGTCTGCACGCACGTTGTTCTCGGCGGTCGTAGCATTGTCAAGCGAGGTAGCGGCGTTGCCGACGAAAAGTCCCATGTCACGCGAAGCGTTCGAGAACGATACGACGTCGACTTGGAGTTCCTCTCCTACCTCAATCGACGCGCTGCTATGTGCGTAGAGTTGCTGTTCGATGTCATCGAACGCTGTCGTCGTAACAGTTGCCGTGCCGCCAGAAACTCCGAAAACGCTATCGGAGACAGACGTATCTGAGTCGGCTCCGGTATCAAGCACCAAAAACTTCGTGTAGTCGTCCGCCGTGTCGGTCTCGAAGTCGTCAATGATGTTGTAGGAAAACGCAGGCGGCGTCGTTGGAATGACGCGAACAGTTGTTCCCGACAAAGCGATCAAGTCGCCGCTTAATTGTCCTCCCGCCGCAAGTGTTCCATTCGCAACGACTGTTGGGCCGGCGTACGTATTGTTGCCGGAAAGCTGAAGCGTACCATCACCCTGCTTGGTTAGCCCTGCCTCGCCATCAATCGACTGGGCAAATGTCGTGGTCGAACCGGCGACAACGTCAATCGTCGCGCTACCGCCGCCATTAAGCTCCAAAGGCGGGCTGAGTGAGTAATCGGTCGTGAGCTGGAGTGCGGAACCACTTTCCAAAGTAGCCTTTCTGAGATCCCCTGAGCCTAGTCCATCTTGGTCGGCAACGATTGCGGTCGCACCAGCGCGTACCAATAGTTCGCCTTCGTAGGTAGGATTGGCTTGCAGAGTCGTTGCGCCTGCGGCAACTTCGATGGTACCGATGCCGGTAACGTTCTGTAGCGTTTCGGTTGTCTCTAACCGGATGAGACCGTCGTTCAGAATGCTTGACGGATTGTTAGGAAAAACATTTCCCGACGAACCCGTTGTGCCAATTTGCAGCGTGCCGGTTGGCCAAACTTCAAAATCGCTGGTCATCGAACTGGCGTCGCTTCCGTCCATGATGAGCGTACCACCTGCTGCGGCAATCATCTTGCTCGTCATTGCATTGGTGTCGCCAGTAATGCTCAGCGTTGCGTTGGAGACGCGCGTCTGCCCGCTGTACGTGTTACCCGATGTCGCCAGCTCCAGCGAGCCACCACCCACGACTGCCAAACTACCACTGGTCAGTGCACCCGCACCGTTGAATGTGTAGGCTTGGCTGGTGTCAACGGTAATCTTTCCGGCGTCGACATTGCCAGTGAACTCGACAATCCTTTCTCGGCCACTATCATCGAAGATCACATGATCGTAGCTCTCGAAGTTGTCCGCAGCACCCAAGTCAGTAAAGTTGAGAGCCGTTGTATCGAACCGGTGCGTCGCATCTCCCGTCCACTTTAGGACCCGCCCCATCGCTGCAGCGGTGTCCCACTCTAGGATGCGTGCCGGAGTGCCGCCATTGGCAGAATTGCCGTCGAGCTTCTGCACGAAGATGTGCATCTGTTTCGACGACTCCCACAGCGCTCGATCAAGAGTTAACTCGGTATTTCGCACGTCTTCGGGATCGAGTTCGATGAACTCCCAGTCGTCGCGCGACTCAGCCTGACTCCACGCGATAGTTGGTTTGCCGTTGGTTTCACCCTGGTTGAAGAGGACATAGGCTCGATTGTAGTCATCAATCACAATCTGAGGGCGGCGGGTGGGATTGATGCCCAAGGACGCCTCATTGATGCCGTTCAAAGCATTGGGGTCATCACTAGTCCGATGGGTAATTTGAGAGGTGAACCAGCCGTCGCCGTTGTGGCCAACATACATGTACTGGCGGCGGTGGTCAGGTCGCGGATCGTTGGCTCGCGGTGCCCACCAAGTTGCGATCGCTGGCCGGTTGTGGACGTCGATCGCTTGGGTTCCAGTGTTTATTAGCGAAGACCCCTCTGGGATCGGCACAATCACTTCGGCAGTCTGATCGTCGATGTCGACGACGTAAGGGTCTGTTCCCCCAATGTCTCGATACCAGGTCACACCATCGTCGGGCGAATAAGCGTACATCAAGTTGTGATTGGTTTGAAAGCCGACATTCCCAGTGGGTGAGCTACTGTTGTATCGAAACGTCCAACTGGCGTGCAAACCGCCATTGGAGTCGTAGCTCATATTGTGTGGATAGGCGTTATAAGTTAGCCCACTTGAATCGGTGTTTGTGATCCATTCTTCACTAGTCCAAGACCAAGTGTCCGTCACGTCGTCGTACCGAGACATACGATAAACGCCGTTTCCGGAGCCGCCAGTACGATAGTTGAACAATAAGTCGTCGGAACTAGGAATGCGAATGAAGTTCGGATAAGTCGTCCCTGTCTCGTGGGCACCGGTCATCGTGTTGATCGCGGCAGAGTTTCCGATCGTATCGCCAGTGAACGATAAAGCCTGCCCCGAAGTCACTGGTGTCGTCGAGCGAGTGTAGAGGAGGGGATTGCCATGGGTGCCCCAGGCAAGGTGGAGAAACCCATCGCCATCAATCCCAATTACGGGAACGTTGTGCGCGTCATTGATGTTGAACGAGGTGAACTCGGTTACGCGGATGTCCCAGTGGTTGGACACCGCCGTATGATCGCGCCGGGCGACCATGAGTTTCCCGTCTTCGCGATAATACGTCGTGAACTGGTAATCGCCTTCGGTAATCAAGGATTCGTTCTTGAACGAAGTCGAATTGATCGACGCGCGATCTCGACCGACTTCGTTGGTAAACGGATTGTTATCGGTGATTGGCGTGCTACTGACGAAATCGAGCGGACTGAATTGCGAGAACGATGGATCGCAACAGAGAATATGCGCGGAAATAGCCAGCCCGACACACCAGACACATTTTCTCAGCTGCAAAATCATTGTTGCCTTCTGTTCCGAGAAAGCCACCGCATTGCATGGCAAGCCACCAATGAATAGTGTACGGTTGACAGCTAGAACCGGTCCACAAATGGCTCGGTGTGCTTACTGCCTTCCCAGGTAAGTTCGAGTTGCAGATCGTCAGTGGGGCCATCAATGGTCACCCACAATTCGGCTGTCGCCCGCGTGGCGTATTTCTTGGGAGCGAACCAGCGATTGGATCGCTCATCAACTTGCTGAACTGCCGTGACGGTCGCGGCATGCGTGCCAACCAACACGCCGTCGTACAGTTCGTAACAGGAAAGCCGAAACTTACCATCTTTTTCGATCTTTCCAACGGACGCCCGGTGCCCTTGCGGTGTGATCTGAACTTGGCCCGCCTTAAGCGGTTGACCATCGATCATCACCACGCCTGAAACCGGAACGATTCCTGGATGTTCTTCGCCACACCCAGTTATGCCCAATGCAAGCACGCAACATAGGGTGGCCTGTAATTGCAGGCAGTGACAACGGCTCATCATCGACTTGCTTCCAGTTTTTAGACGTTTCATCCGTGCTACCTCAGTACAAAAAAGCAGGCTAATTCCGATCGGGTGGTGCACTTGGCAGCACGTAGTTGTCTGCTTCAGCGAGACGTGTCGACATGGCTCTGTAGGTTACTTCATCGACCTCATCTTGCACGAAAGTCACACGTCCATCTCCCATCGCGAAGTTCGCACCGCCGGGATGACGACTATTAAACCCACAGTGAGAACCAGGCGTGACGGTCAAGCTCGTCGTACCAGGTATTGTGTTGAGTGCCGTATACGTGGTTCGCATCGAAGAATTGCATCGATTACCATTGGTCCAAATATTGCTATTCAACTCTGAATGGCCATCGATCGTCTCTCCGAAGAACATCGTGTTACTTAGCCCATCCGTGATCTCTCGGAACTCCATATTCTTCGCGTAGTAGAATACACCCGTGTTGTTGTATTTCAGATCAAAGGGCACTCCGCCGTTGGAACGATGTGGGTACAGCAGATCCAGGCCATTGGGCGGGCCAACATCCCCAGCCACTGCCGCGTAACTGCCAGTAGCAGCAGGGTACTGCTGGGGATCCAAACCATGTGCGTATTCCGCAATTTCTTCTCGTGTCGAATCGCTGGGACATGTCAATTCTGGCATCGCCGTCGCGATCGCCTCCATAATTGGTTGATTACGGAGGAAGGCCCGCTCTGATGCGCCGCCCCAGATCGTGTAATTACTCAGATCGAACCGATCGTAGAGTGCAGGTTGTTCCATAAACGGCAAGAGCTGAACAAATACACTGGCTCCCTGTTGTCGCAAGTCGACGCCCGATACACCTCCGGACGCTGGCAAATGGTTGCAGGGATCAGTCCAACCATCACAGCCTGTCCGTGCAGCGGGAACGCTACCCTTTGTGCTTTCATAGTTGTGCGAAGCCAAGGTCACTTGCTTTAAGCGATTCACACATTGTGCTCGCCTGGCGGCTTCGCGTGCTGCTTGAACTGCTGGAAGTAGTAGAGCAACCAGCACGCCAATGATCGCTATGACGACAAGCAGTTCCACGAGTGTGAACGCTCGGTTTGTATTCTTCATAGTAAGAACTCCAGTCCGATGGGATTCCCTTGTACGATACTCAAACTCAAACGCCCACTTGCTTGAATCAAAGGGAACGCCTCACCCAACCAAACATTTGTCGTGGGTGAGCCGCCCCTTCAAGCTGCCCTCTTTACGCTTCTTCGGAGTTAGCCATTCGCTTGTTACGTGACCTCAAAGCCACTAGACAACTTACCAGTCCCGTAGCTAGGAACGCACTTGGTTCGGGAACTGCCGTGGTAATCGTCAATTGCCCCAATTCACTTGGAGACGATGTTGTCTCTAAAGACAGGTACAAGTCCGTAGTGTCGACTCCAACGACATTACCGCTTAGGCCTGTCACAGAGTTGCCGTTAACCAAGATCTCCCAGCTAAACGAACCGTCAGTCCCATCGGTGTCGGCTACGATGTTCGTGAGGTTTAGGTCGAGGTCGTGCGATCCGGCACCCGAAGTAGCTCCCGCCACGGTGTTCGAAACTCCAAACGTAACAATGTCACCGTTGTCGCGGACCAGGGCACCAATTGGCACGTTTCCGTCGTTGACCTTCACGTTCGCGCCGCCCAGTCCCCCTTGGCTGTTAGAGAGACTGAATGCAAACCAATTTGCGGAAGTGCCGCCACCGCCCAGGATGGGATTAACGTCATCGAAGGAGATGGACAACTCACCGCCCACGACTACCGAAGCGAGATTGAAATCTACAGCGAATGCGCCTCGCTGACCGGCCGTGGCGGTGTCAAAGG
>JANQQA010000173.1 GCA_028285205.1 Bythopirellula sp.
GAATTGATCATCGGCGACCGCAAGACCGGCAAGACAGCAATCGCGATTGACGCGATCATCAACCAGAAGGAATCCGGCGTAAAGTGCTTCTACGTAGCCGTTGGACAGAAGGAATCGACCGTCGCTGGCGTGGTCGAGAAGCTTCGCGAAGCGGGTGCGATGGACTACACCACCGTGATCGTCTCGGGTGCCAGCGATCCTTCGCCGATGCAATACATCGCCCCTTACTCCGGTACCGCGATGGCGGAAGAGTACATGTTCAACGGCGGTCATGCCCTGATCGTGTACGACGATCTCAGCAAGCAGGCGGTCGCCTACCGTGAACTTTCGCTGCTAATGCGTCGTCCGCCCGGACGCGAGGCGTTCCCCGGAGACGTTTTCTACTGCCACAGTCGTTTGTTGGAACGCTCCTCGAAGCTCTCTGATGAACTTGGCGGCGGTTCGATTACCTCGCTGCCGATTATCGAGACTCTGGAGGGCGAGGTTTCTGCCTACATTCCGACCAACGTGATTTCGATTACCGACGGGCAGATTTATCTGCAGCCGGACTTGTTCTTTGCAGGTATCAAGCCGGCGATGAACGCTGGTATCTCAGTGTCGCGCGTTGGTGGTGCTGCTCAGATCAAAGCGATGAAAAAAGTCGCCGGCGGTCTGCGTCTCGACTTGGCGGCATTCCGTGAATTGGAAGCTTTCGCTCAGCTGGGTACTGAATTGGATCCCGCCACCCAGGCACGCCTCGACCGCGGTTATCGCATGGTGGAACTGCTCAAGCAGGGGCAGTACAAGCCGCTTAATGTCGTGGATGAGGTGTTGGTGATCTTCGCCGGTACGCGTGGGTTCCTCGACAATGTGCCGGTCGATCAGGTGCAGGATTGGGAAGAGAAGTTCCTTACCTTCATGACTGACCAAAAGCCGGAAGTCCGCAACGAACTGGCTGAGAAGCAGGATCTCGACGACGATCTGACCGACAAGATCAAAGCTTGCATCGAGGAGTTTGGTTCCCAGTTCCAGGGCGCCGAGGAGCCCGAGGCAGCTGCCGCCGGAGTGTAGTCTGCGGTCCTCGTGCTGGTTGTCAGCTTCGCTAAGTTTGAAATCACGAATCAAATTACCCAATGGCCAATCCAAGAGAACTCGACAAACGTCGCAAGTCGATTCGCAACATTCGCAAGATCACGCGAACGATGGAATTGATCGCTACGGCGCGATTCAAGAAAGCGATGGATCGAGCCTCAGCAGCAACCGCCTACACCGATCGCATCACGCAGCTGGTTTCGGACTTGACCAAGACTGGCCTGGAAGTCAGCCACCCGCTGCTGGAGCAGCGTGAGGAGACTGAAAACGCGACGCTGTTGGTGCTCACCGCCAATCGCGGGTTATGTGGTGGATTCAACGGGAATCTCATTCGTGCCGGACTCGCGCGGTGGGACGAGCTGCAGCACGTCGCGCCGAATCGCCGGCTGGAAATCGCCGGAAAGCGCGGCATTGGCGGATTCAGGTTTCGCGGGCATGAGCCAGATCAAGAGTTCACCCACTTCGAAGACAAGCCGGCGTTCGACGAAGTCGACGAAATCGCCGGCCGCTACCTGGATGACTACGTGACCGGCAATCTCGATCGGTTGGACGTGGTCTACATGAAGTTTCACAGCGTTTCACGCCAAGAGGTCGCGGTGGAAACGCTGCTGCCGCTAGGTTCGCTCGCTGAATCCGTCAGCGAATCTGCTGCAGCGGACAGCGCGTCCGGTGGCGAAATACAGTACGAATTCCTCCCCTCCCCCGAGAGCATCCTCGAAGAGGTCGTTCCCACTAGCTTCAAAGTTAAGCTGTTCAAGTGCTTCCTCGACTCAGCTGTCAGCGAGCAGGTCGCGCGGATGGTGGCGATGAAAGGTGCGACCGAAAACGCAGGCGAGCTGATTAAGAGCCTGAGCATGCAATACAATCGCGCCCGCCAAGGCCGTATCACGTCGGAACTGATGGACCTGATTGGCGGCGTGGAAGCAATCAAATAACTCCAGAAGTCAGATTTCAAATTCAAATTGGTGACCCATGGCAACCGCTACTCAAAACATTGGCCACATTACACAAGTGATTGGATCCACGTTCGACGTGGAGTTCGCTGAGGATCAGCTCCCCGCGATATACAACGCGGTGAAGATCCAATCGGAACGCAAGGGCGTGAAGCTCGACCTGACCGGCGAAGTGCAGCAACAACTAGGCGGTGGGCGGGTTCGCTGTGTCGCCTTGGGCTCAACCGATGGCCTCGTCCGCGGACAGGAGTGCATCGACACCGGCGCACCGGTGTCCGTGCCGGTTGGTGAGGCAACGCTCGGTCGCGTGTTCAACGTGCTGGGGGATGCGGTCGATGGGCGCGGCGAAGTCAAAGCGGACGAGCAGTGGCCAATCCATCGCGATGCACCGCAGCTCGATAGTCTTTCCACCAAGACCGAGTTATTTGAGACCGGCATCAAAGTCGTCGACCTGCTCACGCCCTTCGTGCGTGGTGGTAAGGCTGGCTTGTTCGGCGGTGCAGGTTTGGGCAAAACCGTTATCCTGACCGAGCTGATCGCTCGTATTGCTTCGGCCCACGGTGGTTATTCGGTCTTCGCAGGCGTAGGCGAACGCACCCGTGAGGGAACCGACCTGTGGCTTGAAATGCAAGAAGCCAAAATTGGTGATACCGGCCGCAGCGTGATCGATCAGACGTGTATGGTCTTTGGCCAGATGAACGAGCCGCCCGGTGCTCGCTTGCGTGTGGCGTTGTCGGCCCTGACGATGGCCGAGTATTTCCGCGACAAGACGGGTGCCGATACGCTGCTGTTTGTGGACAACATCTTCCGCTTCTCGCAAGCGGGTAGCGAAGTGTCAGCGTTGCTTGGTCGTATGCCATCCGCTGTGGGTTATCAGCCGACCTTGGCGAGTGAAATGGGTGCTCTGCAAGAACGGATTGCATCGACGGCGGGCGGTGCTATTACATCGGTCCAGGCGGTCTATGTGCCGGCGGACGATCCGACGGACCCTGCACCCGCGACGGCGTTCGGACAGTTGGACGCGTTCTTGTATCTCGAGCGATCGATTTCCGAGAAGGGCATTTACCCGGCGGTCGACCCGTTGGCATCATCCAGCCGGATTCTCGACCCACAATACGTCGGCGAGCGGCACTTCAACTGTGCCCGTCGCGTGCAAACGACATTGCAGCGGTATCGCGAGTTGCAGGACATCATCGCGATTCTCGGCGTGGACGAACTATCCGAAGAAGACAAGTTGGTCGTGCACCGTGCTCGCCGGATCGAGCGGTTCCTGTCGCAGCCGTTCCTCGTGGCGGAAGTGTTCACCGGTAAGCCGGGCGAGATCACGCCGCTGGAAGATACCATTCGCAGCTTCGAGGAAATCTGCGACGGCAAGTGGGATCACCTATCCGAAGACGCATTCATGTACGTCGGTGCGATCGAGCAAGCCGAAGAACAGTGGAAGAAAAGCCAAAAGTGATACTAAATGACTGATGACCAAAACCCAATGACAAATGTCGCATGGGTGTCATTGGCCATTTGAACGAGAGCAAGATATGGCTAGTACTGAAGCAATCCCGAATTCGTTGCGTTGCGTCGTCGTGACGCCCGAGGAAACCGTTCTCGATACGACTGCCGAGTTCATCGCCCTGCCCTTGTTTGACGGTGAAGTTGGTATCGGCAGGCACCATAGTCCGATGATCGGACGGATGGGCTACGGGGAGTTGCGGATTCGCAACGGTGACGAGACTAGCCGCTACTACGTGGACGGCGGCTTTGTACAGGTCGCGGATAACGTAGTTTCCGTACTCACTAATCGCTCGCTCGCGGTTGATTCCCTCGATGCCGAGGTTGCCGAGGAGCAACTCAAGACCGCGCTGAGCACCACCACCACGGGCGATGAGCAACTCGCTATCCGCGATCGCACGATTTCGCAGGCGCGTGCACAGATCCGTATGGCGAGAAAGCCCAAGTAGCGGCCCGTCTCACTCGGTGGTGAGCAGCGGCTGAAAAGTCTTCTTGCCCGCCCGTTTCCACTGCACAACGAGCTCCGACGGTTTAAGTCCGTCCGTCACGATTCTGAGTGGTTGCTTTGCCAGCCGTCGGTGAAGCTTGGTTAGCGCCTTTTCATCTTTTGGCCGCTTTACCGTCCGGCCTTTGCCGTCGACCAGTCTAAAAACAACTTGCTCGGCACGCGACTTCCCGGCTGCAGCTCGATACAGCGATTCGTCATCGGCGAGCATCTCACGGGGCTTGCCGAATAAATCACTGTCGTGCTGAAAATTGCTCCGCACCAGCTCACTCTTCAACTCCGAGACGGTAAACGGATAGACTTCCTGCTCGTACAACTGCTGCATGCCAGCAGCCAAGAACTCCAACCGACGGATCGTTTCGCGATAGTCGGACGGCTGTAGTTGCCCTACGTAGTCGAGCCATATCTCCTCCATCGCCTTAAACTGGGGCGTACCAAACGCACGCACAAAGGCGTCTTTCCACGGTAGTTCGCGATTCAGCCCGACCAGAAACTCCAGGAATGCCGGCTGATACTTGGCACCGTCAGCGTACAGAAAGAAGTGCACCAGGCACCACGCCTGCAAGTAGTTCGTATCTGCTTGGCCGAACTGCACATGCTGATTCCAGACGCGCTGGTCCATCGTGAAGAACTGCGCGAACGGACGGAACTGTCGCTCGTCAGTGGCCTTTTTGAGCATCATCAGATCGCGGGGAGAGACCTCGCCCAGTACGATTTGCCCGTCCACTTCCACGCCGCGCTGAAACACTTCCGCCAGTCCCTCATTCGCCCAACTCGGCAGCTTGGGAAAAAGATAGCGGGCGAACTGGTGGAACCCTTCGTGTTGCAATACCGATTCCATCTCGCTTCGCGAGAATTCACCCTGCCACGCGACCAGCGAGGTTTCTTCGCTGCGCGTGATGGCCATGCCCCAGGAACCAGCTCCGTTGGCTCGAAACCGCTCATGCAATACGGCGTTGTAATCTCGCTGATTTGCAAACAGATACAGGTCGAGGCTGCGCGGGCTTCGGGCTTTCAGGCCGCTGAAGAGTTTGGCATACGCTTGGAATGTGATGTCCATGTGTTCGGCCAGGTGCCGAGCATCCGCCTGTTTGAGGTCGGTCTTCACATGGTAGTAGCGAGTGCGAAACTGCGGTGATCTGGCCCACCACTGCTGCGCCGACTGCGCCAAGCACGGAGTCGCGCTGTTGGCGGCGATGACGCAGGCAATAGCGGCCAAGCAATGAAGCTTAAGAAGATGCATTTGGCCTATTGTAGCAAGACTCACCCAGTCGTAGCCGCCGGGTACTCCGACAGTGGCCTAGTCTAATGCTAGATCGCTTCAGAACCGCGTTCCCCGGTGCGGATGCGGATGCAATCGTCCATTGGGAGCACGAAGATCTTGCCATCGCCGATTTGGCCGGAATCGCCTGTTCGCCCGCCCTCAACGATGGCATTGATCGTCGGCTCCACGAAATCTTCGTTCACCGCAATTTGGAGCTGGACCTTGCGGAGCAGATTGACCGTGATCTCGCGGCCCCGGTAGACTTCCGTTTGGCCCTTCTGGCGTCCAAACCCCTGCACGTCCATGATCGTCAGACGCACAACTTCGACCTTGGAGAGCGCTGCTTTGACGTCTTCCAGCTTGCTTGGCTGGATAATGGCAATGATAAGCTTCATTTGATTTTGGAATGCGGAATTCGGATTGCTCGCTTCGCGCCTGTCGGGTCACGCGTTTTCGACAGTGTTTATCCTAAATCCGCATTCACAAATCCGCAATCCGCAATCGGATCCACTGCTGGGCGGACACCCCGGCCTGAGCAGGAATAGGCGGAAAACCTGCCCAAGCCATTGGGGCATCCTTCTGGATTAGTCACATGAACGTCGGCGAGAGAAAGCGTGCCGAAAGAAGTTTCTCACTTGCACATTCCTTGCTCGAGATTCGATCTTTAACCGAATAGCTCCGCTGCAGACTGAAGCGGAACAGGATAAATGTGTGAGAGTCTGTGTTTCGCGAATACTTTGTCTGGGCTAGACGATGTCCCGGACTCAATCGCACCCTAGGCGGCAAAGCGCGATCGAGCCGGGTTGGGACATCGTCAACGACCCAGGCAAAAGTCGTCCTCCTACAAAATCTTTCCGGCAGGACCAGTGCGTCGGGGGGAGGGACTCCCGACGCACCTCGTAGTCCTGACGGTCATCATCACTCTCTACTCTTCTCTACATCCCGGCCATTGCGGCGCCGCCGTAAGCTTGCATGCCGTGCTCGCTTACGTCCAAGCCCTTCTGCTCTTCGGCCTCGGTGACTCGCAGTACACCCATAGCCTTCAGAGCACCGAATAGCACGAACATGGTGGCGAAGGCCCAACCGCAGATCAGCACAGTGCCTTTGAGCTGGATTGCGAAGGACGATACATCGCCGTGCAAGATGCCAATCGCCAGGCAGCCCCATACACCGCACAACCCGTGCACGGGGAATGCACCCACAGGATCGTCGATTTTCAGTTTATCGAGCAGCAATACGCCCCCGATAATCAACGCTCCGGCGACAGGACCGATAATCAGAGCTGCTTGGTTGTAGGTCATGACATCGCAGCAGGCAGTAATCCCAACGAGACCACCGAGAATGCCGTTCAATCCCATCGACAAGTCTGGCTTACCGAATAGGAGCCAGCTCAACAGCGTGGCAACAAGTCCGCCCGAAGCAGCGGCAAGAGTTGTCGTGACGGCAACGTGCATCGTTGCATCGATATCGGAGGTGGATTGGAATGCCAACTGGCTACCAGGGTTGAAGCCGTACCAGCCAAACCAGAGGATGAAGACGCCCAGTGCTGCAATCGGCAGACTGTGACCAGGCATCGGAACGCTTTTTCCGTTGACGTAGCGACCAAGTCGCGGACCAAGAACGATTGCACCGGCAAGCCCGGCAAAACCACCCACGCCGTGTACAACAGCAGATCCCGCGAAGTCAGAGAAACCTTGTTCGTTCAGGAATCCTCCACCCCACTTCCACATGCCACTAATCGGGTAGACCAAGCCTGTCAGCACGGCGCTGTAAATGAGATAGCCAGCGACCTTCATGCGGCCAGCGACGGCACCGGACACGATCGTTGCGGCAGTGGCCGCGAAAACAGCTTGAAACAGCCAGTCTACTTCGGGGCTGAAGGTGCGGTCGTCAGCGACTGCATAGCCGTCCAAACCGACGCCACCGAATGCAACCCATTTTGTCTCGACTTCTTCTACCCCGTAGCTACCAGGATACATCAGCCCAAACCCAATGAAGTAAAACAGCAGCACACCAACGCAGATATCCATCGAGTTCTTGAACAAGATGTTCACTGCGTTCTTGGAAGAATTGAAACCGGCCTCGACCATCGCGAAGCCTGCTTGCATGAAGAAGACCATCACAGCTGCGATGAATAGGAATGCGTTGTCCAGTGCGTAACCGACACCAAGGTCGACTGGCTCGGGTTCGGCAGCCTCAACTGCCTCTGCCGCTGCCTCGGCAGCTTCTTCTTGTGCGAAAGTCAGATCGCCAGTTACTGCGACTGCAGCCACCGACATCATCATCGCGATCAACAAGGAGCGATAGCTCCGACTCATCATGAAACTCATCTAACTCGCCCTTTTTTATTCAGAAGGATTGGGATGTGATGAGGATCTACTCGCGCCTTCTAGATTTCCGCCTCGGTAGATCCTCGAGCGACCAAAACATGGCCACCGAAAAACTGTTCAAATCGGCTCAGTCGCGGTGCGAATCCGTGAACAGCGATTGAGCACGCCAATTGGACGCGGCTGGAGAAAGCAATCGCCGTGCCAGGGTGCGCGCTGAAACCGACGGAGAGTCGGTAAGTGCTTTGAATGTAATTACTTACGGGATTATCAAAGGCTCGGTTTGTGCCACGCCAGGCGGGCCGTAGAGCGATCGTGCCTGCGTGCTAATCAGGCCCTGATGCGCTGCTAGGCAGCGCAAGAGAGGGGGCTCGATCGATTGGTCGGGCTGTAGGGATGGTGGGACGCTAGGCCGCGTCGCCCGACGCATCGTCGACTTCGACCTCGGCGAACAGAGCGTCGACGAATTCGTCAGAGTTAAACAGCGCCCAGTCTTCGGGCTGCTCGCCAACGCCTACGTATTTGACGGGCAGGCCCACTTGCTGGCGAATTGCGACGACCACTCCACCTTTGGCGGTACCGTCGAGTTTGGCCAGCACAATGCCCGTGCAGTCGACCGCGTCCGTGAAATTTGAGGCTTGGCTGATGCCGTTCTGGCCCGTCGTGGCATCAAGCACCAGCAGCACTTCGTGCGGCGCCTCAGGAATCTGTTTGCGGATAGACCCCTGGATTTTGGTGAGTTCGGTCATCAGGTTCTTCTGCGTCTGCAGGCGGCCCGCTGTGTCGACGATGCAGACGTCGGCACCGGTCTTGATGCACTCCTCGACGGCCTGGTAGGCCACCGTTGCGGGGTGAGCGCCCTCGGCACCCTTGACGATATTCACGCCCAGACGCTCTGACCAAACGGTGAGTTGCTGGACGGCAGCTGCACGAAACGTGTCACCAGCCCCGAGTACCACCGATTTGCCTTCGGATTTTAGCAAATGGGCCAACTTCGCGATCGATGTTGTTTTTCCGGCGCCGTTGACTCCGCAAACCATGATGATTGTTGGACCCGACGAGGCGAACTTGATCGGATCACTGTCCTGAGCCATCAGCTCCTTGAGTTTCGATTTCCACGTCGCGACGAGTTCGTTTAGCTGAACTACGCGACCACGCATCGTGGTCGCAACCTCTTCGACGATTTCCTCAACCGCGTCGTACCCCATGTCGGTCTTGAAAAGGATCGCCCGCATTTCCTCGAGAAACGCTTCGTCGATCAGCCGACCTTCGCTCTTAAATAGGTCGCGGACGTCGGTGTTGAGTAGATCTTTGGTCTTTTTTAGACCCTGTTTGAACTTGCCTAGGAAACCCATGCTGCGGAATGACGAATGACGAATGAAGGAATGACGAGTGAACCTTGGCTGACGAGAGAATTCGCCGTTCGTCATTTGGAATTCGCCATAAGCGTCACGACTCTCCTTTGTCTTTGTTGGTGAGCAACTTGTCCAAAATGCCGTTGACGAATTGCGAGGACTGTTTGCTGCCAAACCGCTTCGCCAGCTCGACGGCCTCGTTGATTGCAACCCGGTCAGGTGTGTCGGCGTAGCGGATTTCGAAGGCCCCCAACCGCAGCACATTGCGGTCGGTTGCCGCCATCCGTGCCAGGCTCCAGTTGTCCGCCTTCGCCTCGAGTAGCTCGTCTAGCTCGGCTCGGTTGCGCATCACGCCCAACACGAGCGACGTGGCAAACTCGCGCAATTCGCCGTCCTTGAGTCTCGCTTCCACGAACGGCGCAAGCTGATCACGCGAGGCCCTGGGATTCAGGTCCTCTTGAAACAACGCTTGAAGCGCGACTTCGCGAGCACGGCTACGAGTGGACACGGATATCCCTGCGGGATTAGTGATGAATGACGAAAGAATGCCGGACGGGCATCAAGTCCGCATGGCAGCTTCGCCGTGGGACACTGCTTGATTTTACCGTCAGGCAATGTTCTTGAGCAATCCGACCATTTTGAGGGCCGCTTCGGCACACTCGCTGCCCTTGTTGCCGACATTGCCCCCAGAACGGTGGATGGCTTGTTCCATGGAATTGCAAGTGAGCACGCCAAATAGCACCGGCAAGTCATTGGACAGCGCAATTTCAACTAGTGCGAGACTCACCCCACGATTGATGTGCTCGTCGTGTGTGGTCTCGCCACGGATGACGGCTCCAAGCGTAATGAGAGCCGCATATTGCCGGGATTGGGCAAGTCGCTGAGCAACCAGCGGGATTTCCCATGCGCCGGGTACCCAGGCGACGTCGACTGCTTCCGGGGAAACGCTGTTGGCCTGCAGGGTTCCCAGCGCGCCCGCCAACAACTTCTCAGTGATCGAGCGATTCCACTCAGCCACGACGATCGCAAAGCGATCTGAGCCGTCTACCGGGGAGATTTCAAGTTCCATTGCCACACTGCTCAGAATGCGGATCTCAGCTCGCAGATGCCGCTTATGTCAATCTGCGGACCGAGATGCGACACTCTTTCACTCCTTGATGCTCATCAGGAATTCCGCATTCGATTGCGTTTTCCGCAAACGCGTCGTCAGCAGATCCATTGCGTCGGGGGGATTCATCTCGTTGAGCACGCGACGCAGCAGGCATATGCGACGGTATTCCTCGGGGTCCATCAGCATCTCCTCACGGCGCGTGCCGCTGCGGTTGATGTCGATGGCTGGCCAAATACGCTTGTCGACCAAGGCGCGATCGAGCACGATTTCTTGGTTGCCGGTGCCTTTGAATTCCTCGAAGATCACTTCGTCCATCCGGCTGCCCGTGTCGATCAGTGCCGTGGCGATGATCGTAAGCGAACCGCCTTCCTCCACCTTGCGGGCAGATCCGAAGAAACGCTTCGGACGCTGCATGGCGTTGGCGTCGATGCCGCCAGAAAGTACTTTTCCGGAGTGCGGGCACTCAGAGTTCCACGCCCGAGCCAGGCGGGTGATCGAATCGAGGAAGATCACGACGTCGCGGCCGTATTCGACCATGCGTTTTGCCTTTTCAATGACCATGTCAGCCACTTGAATGTGACGAGAGGCCGGTTCATCGAAGGTTGAGCTGATGACCTCGCAGTTGGGGCCCTTGACCTCGCGCTCCATGTCGGTGACTTCCTCGGGGCGCTCATCAATGAGCAGCATCACCACGTGTGCGTCGGGGTAGTTCTTGAGCACGCTCTTGGCCATGTTCTGCATCAAGATCGTCTTGCCCGCTCGTGGCGGGCTAACGATCAGTCCCCGCTGACCGAAGCCGATCGGCACGATCATGTCGACCACACGCATCGAGACGTCATCGGCGGTGGTTTCCATACGGATGCGCTCATCCGGATGCATGGGCGTGAGATTGTCGAAGAACACCTTCTTCGACAGCATATTTGGATCTTCGCCGTTGATTTCTTCGATGCGGAGCAGAGCGAAGTAGCGCTCGTTTTCCTTCGGCGGGCGAATTGTGCCCTTCACGGTCGCGCCGGTCCGCAGTCCGAAGCGGCGAATCTGGCTGGGCGAGACGTAAATGTCGTCTGGGCACGACAAGTAGTGATAGTCGGGACTCCGCAAAAAGCCGAATCCATCGGGCAGGATCTCCAACGCTCCCTCGCCTGACATCATGCCATCGAGCTTCACGCGCTGCTTGAGAATGCGGAAAATCAGGTCTTGCTTCTTAAGCCCAGCGGCTTCCTCAACGCCTTCAGATTCCGCGATTTCAATGAGCTCGGGCATCTGCATCTTTTGCAGAGCCGCGATATGAATGTTCGGGTCGGGCTTGTCGGTGCGCTCGATCGACTTGCCCACGCGGCGAACACGCTCGGCGGCTTTGTCGAGTTCTTCAGCGATCGACAGCGGCTCCTCGCGATCGAGTTCAGCGAGGCGAGGATTGTCCGGCTCGACGCTCGAATCGCGGTTGAACGATCGTCGCCCGCGCTGGTGAGGGCCCTTCTGATGCGAGTTGGAACGACCTTGCCGCGGGCCGCGGTTGCTGGTCTCGGACATGAAACTAGGCTCCGGAGAGGGAAAAGGAGTTGGGGGTTCGCTGCACTGGAGGCACCGAAGGTAGGTAGCAAAATTAACGACGCATCCGAACGGATTGCGGTCGTTGGTGTATTTAAGGATTGGGGAGCAAAACAAACGACACATCGCAGACGGCCCAAACTAGTAGTCCGGGCGTCAAACTTCATTGATTGCTTTGCAAACTCAAGGTGGGATCAACAAAAAGAAGGCCGACGAAGTCTATCCGCCTTCAACTAGTATGGCAAGCAAAAAGTCGGGAGGGAAGGCTCGCCAGCACTGTTTTTCGGTAAGTTTGCCCCAGCATCGA
>JANQQA010000162.1 GCA_028285205.1 Bythopirellula sp.
GCGTCCGTGAGTTGGCCCCGCTCGGGATCATTCTCTCCGGTGGACCCAATAGCGTTTACGAGCCTGGTGCGCCGCAGTGTGATCCCGGCTTGTTCGAACTCGGTCTACCGATCTTGGGTATCTGTTACGGCATGCAGCTGGCGTGCCAAGCACTTGGCGGGACGGTCGATAATACACCTTCGCGCGAATATGGCCGAGCCGAGTGCCAGATTGGCGCAAGCGGCACGCTCTTCGATGGCGTGAACGCCAACACGCAAGTGTGGATGAGTCACGGTGATCAGGTCGCTAACATCGCCGACACGTTTGAGCCACTGGCGAGCACGAGCACGTGCCCCTTCGCCGCAGTCAAACACAAACAGCTACCGATCTACGGACTGCAGTTTCACCCCGAGGTGACGCACACGCCCGAGGGCGGCACGGTGTTGGCCAATTTCCTGCATCAGATTTGCGGCACGACTGGCACCTGGAAGTTGGGTGATTTTGCGACCGAGTCCATTGCCGCGATTCGTGAGCAAGTGGGCGACAATCGTGTGATCTGTGGTCTGTCTGGCGGCGTTGACTCGTCGGTTGTGGCGGCGCTGTTGGCCGAAGCGATTGGTCCGCAGCTTTCGTGCATCTTAGTCGACAACGGTCTGCTGCGTTTGGACGAAGAGCAGTCAGTGATTCAGGAGTTCAGCGATCACTTCAAGACGGATCTCCACGTAGTGAAGGCCGAAGAGCGCTTTCTCGCCCAATTGGCCGGCATTACCGACCCGCAAGAAAAGCGTCGTCGGATCGGCCATACCTTTATCGAGTGCTTTAAGGAAGAAGCCGACAAGATCGAGGGCGTAAAGTACTTGGCACAGGGAACTCTCTACCCCGACGTCGTCGAAAGCGGCGCCGCCGTCGATGGGCCGGCCGACACAATTAAGCTGCACCACAACGTTGGCGGCTTGCCTGAGGAACTCGGCTTTGAACTGATCGAACCGCTTCGTGACCTGTTCAAGGATGAAGTTCGCAGGCTGGGCTTGCAGCTAGGTCTGCCAGAGGACATCGTCTGGCGGCATCCGTTCCCGGGGCCGGGTTTGGCGGTCCGTTGCTTGGGCGAAGTCACCAAGTCGCGACTCGATACGTTGCGGGCGGCCGATGCGATCGTCGTTGGCGAAATCAAGGCTGCCGGGCTGTATCGCGAGACCTCGCAAGCATTTGCCGTGTTGCTCCCAGTGCAAAGCGTCGGCGTCATGGGCGACAGCCGGACCTACGACGACGCGCTCGCGGTGCGTTGCGTCAACACCGACGATTTCATGACCGCCGATTGGAGTCACTTGCCGTACGAGCTATTGGCGAAGATTTCCACACGCGTGATTAACGAAGTGAAAGGTGTGAACCGCGTCGTGTACGATATCAGCTCCAAGCCGCCCGCCACGATTGAGTGGGAGTGACCACGAATCTACCCGTGCACCAGCGCCTGAATGCGTTTTAGCAACGTACGCATGTATTCGATGCTCTTGGGCGGTGATCCCGACCAGTACTCGTCGCGGAACCATAGCGGCATGCGTGATGGGCGATATGTGGGTTCCGCATTGGTTTGATCAACCGTGCTAACGAAGTTCTCCAGACGCTGCTGATAAGTCTTCGGATTTGCTTTCCAGATCGCAAACCACTGCACGGTTTCGTCGTCCGGATACTCGTCAGCCATCTCTTGCAACAGCTCGCGAGCTTGCAGTTTTCGCAGCGCCCTGGCTACCCTTTTTCGCACCATCGGCGAATAATCAAAGCGCGAGTCTTCGATGCCCAGCAGCATAAATCGATTCGCGTGCTTGCTCAGCAGCCAAACGGCGATAGCACGAATGAGCGGGTTGATGTCGTTGAGACTGCGTTGAAGGACACCCACCGATTGAGGATGCTCCATCACCTGCCGGAAATCATCGCGAAGCAGTAGCAATCGCGCCGCCACGTCTTCGTTAAACAGGTTGCGAGGCTCAGTCGTACTGAATTCATCGCGAAGTAGATGGAAGAAGCGATCAGTTGCTGCATAGGAAGCTCGACCACCCGAAGTGAGCCACTCCAGGGGCCTAGAAGCAAAGCGAGGTTTTTGGTTGAATGAGGACATGTGAGATGGAAGATCGATGATTGAAGATGTGAGCGACTCATGAATCGCGGGGATATGGTAGAACGCACAAAAAAGTTCGCCCTGCGAGTGATTCGTTTAGTGGACGCACTTTCGGAAACCCCAACCGGTCGCACCTTGAGTTCACAACTGTTGCGATCCGGCACCTCCATCGGTGCAAATTATCGAGAAGCATCACGAGCCGGCACAAAGAAACACTTCACTTCCATTTTAACCATTTCACTACGGGAAGCGGATGAAACACTCTATTGGCTTGAGTTACTCGAAGAGTCTGGCATCGTAAAATCGCACCTGCTAGCCCCGCTACGTTCTGAATGCAACGAGCTAGTTGCAATTCTAGCCGCAAGTGTAAAAACAGCCAAAAGCCGCGAGCAAAATCCCTGATATATCATCAATCAACTATCTAACATCATACATTCCATTCATGTCACAGAAATACATTTATCAAATCGGCAACCTAACCAAAAAGATCGGCCAGCGTGAGGTGCTCAAGGACATTTGGCTGGCATTCTACCCGGGGGCGAAGATTGGCGTCCTTGGTCGGAATGGCTCTGGCAAGAGCACGCTGTTGAAGATCATGGCCGGTCTCGACAAGGACTTTGACGGTGAGGCGAAGCTAACCGACGGATTTACGGTAGGCCTGCTGCAACAAGAACCACAACTCAATCCTGAGAAAGACGTGCAGGGCAACGTCGAGGAAGCGGTCGCCGGCACACGCGCCCTACTGGAGGAGTTCGAACAGATCGGCGACAAATATGCCGAGGTGGCCGACGATCCTGACGCGATGGAAAAACTCATGAATCGGCAGGCGGCGCTGCAGGACGAAATCGATGCCACCAATGCCTGGGAAATTGATCGCCAAATCGAAATCGCGATGGATGCGATGAATCTGCCGCCCGGTGACGCGGACGTGACGAAGCTCTCCGGCGGCGAAAAACGCCGCGTCGCGCTGTGCAAGATTCTGCTCGAGAAACCCGACCTGCTGCTGCTCGACGAACCGACCAACCACCTCGATGCGGAAAGCGTGGCGTGGCTGGAACGTCATTTGGCCGAGTACACCGGCACGATCGTCGCGGTGACTCACGATCGGTACTTTTTAGACAACGTGGCTGGTTGGATCCTGGAACTCGACCGAGGGCAGGGGTATCCGTTCGAAGGCAACTACACCTCTTGGCTTGAGCAAAAGAGTACGCGGCTGGAGCAGGAGGAGAAGAAAAAGTCGGCCCGCCAGCGCGCGCTCAAGCAAGAACTCGAATGGGTGCGTATGGCACCCAAGGCAAGGCAGGCGAAGAATAAGGCCCGTCTGCAGGCGTATGAAAAAATGGCTGCCGAAGAGTTTGAAGATCGGCCTGAGGAACTTGAAATCCAAATCCCACCGGGGCCGCGATTGGGCGACAACGTGATCGAGGCGGCCAGTCTCAGTAAGTCGTACGGTGATCGGGTGATCATGGAAGACGTCAACTTCCGCCTGCCACCTGGCGGTATCGTCGGCATCATCGGTCCTAACGGCGCAGGCAAGACAACGCTGCTGCGGATGTTGATGGGTCAGGAAGGACCCGACGAGGGTGAACTGAAAGTCGGTCCGACGGTGGAGTTGGGCTATGTGGACCAATCTCGCGATGATCTGGTGGCCGACAATACCGTTTACGATGAGATCTCCGGCGGTCACGACACACTCGAGATGGGCGCGGGCAAGAAGACAATGAACTCGAGAGCGTATGTCGCGCGGTTCAATTTTTCTGGCACCGACCAGCAGAAGAAAGTCGGCGTGCTTTCCGGCGGTGAGCGCAACCGTGTGCACTTGGCCAAATTGCTCCGGCGAGGCTCTAACGTGCTGCTGCTCGACGAACCGACCAACGACATCGACGTCGACACCTTGCGTGCGCTGGAGGAAGCTGTCGCAAACTATGCCGGTTGCGCGGTGGTGGTGAGCCACGACCGCTGGTTCCTTGACCGGCTGGCGACCCACATTCTGGCCTTCGAGGGCGATGGGTACGTCCACTGGTGCGATGGCAACTTTGAAACGTATGAGCGCGAACGCAAAGAACGTCTCGGTGAGGATGCTGACACACCGCACCGCTTCCGGTATAAAAAATTGCAGAAGAATTAGTCGCGTCGCGAGTTTCGAGTCGTGAGTCGCGAGTTAGTGCCCCCTGCCTTCGCAGGGAGGCCCCAAATTTGAAAGCACCTTGGGTAGGGTAGAGCGGCAAGGCAATGCTCCCCCTCACCTGACCTCTCCCCGAGGGGAGAGGAGCCATAGAAAGAAAGTTTCGGAGTCAGCACATCATGAGCGTAGTCCGCGTCGGCAGCACGCAGCAGTTTTCAGACAATTGGGACGATATCTTTTCTGGCGGACCCAAGAAACGGAAAGTAGCCAAGAAGAAGGCGCCTAAGAAAAAGGCTGCCACGTCTGCAACAAAGAAAAATAAACAGGCGGCTGCAAAAAAGTCACCGAAGAAGAAGGCGACCAAGAAGGCAAAAGCGAAAGCAGCGAAAAGTACGAAAAAGAAAGCAGCGAAGAAATCCCCCAAGAAAACGACCGCGAAGGCAAAACCCGCCAAGAAGTCGCCAAAGAAAAAAACGGCTCCCAAGAAGGCGGCGAAGAAGAAGCCTGCCAAGTCCGCGAAGAAGAAATCGAACGTGCGGCAGAAGCAGTTGTTTTAGCCGGTGAGTCGCCAGTATCGTAGGGTTGGCAATCTTGAACGAATTCCTTAAGCGTTTGCAAAAAGCTTCGGCGGAAGCTGGACAGAAGGCAAAGGCTCACAAGGAGCGCCGTCGAGCAGCAGGGCTTCAAGAAGCTGCCGGGACAGGTGAGCCGTACCCAGAAATTGTGCTGCAGACACTTGAGACGAGCGAATTTCTTCCCGAGGATGTCGATATCAACAACCTCGAAAGCGCGTTGCAAGAGTTGGAGAACTCTACGCTGTCAAAGCAACCGCTAGGCGCAAGTCGCCTTGGAGGTTTGCCTGACCTTCCACCGACGATCGAATGGCCTAAGCTAGAGGACAAGCTTTTACCATTTATTGCCCAATTGAATCTGGCCGATATTCCCAATTCGCGTATGTCGGCCCTGCCGAACCGTGGATGGCTATATGTGTTTGGCGTATTTGGTGATGAGAACGATACGGTCGCTGTTTTCTCGTACGATGGTGATGTATCAACTTTGAGTCGTGCCGATCGACCCGCCTCAGAAAAGCTCTGGTCGGATTGGTGCGGTACGCAGTTCTATTCTACGGTAGCGCTAACTGTCGTGGAGGGGAGCGCGGATTCTGTGTGGGATACGTGTGGCGGTTGGCTTTTTGGGGAGATGAGCGAAGTGTTTGGCACTCCCGGTCAGGAAGCTGACCGCGCGATGAAAGACGGCGCCGACTGGATCAATTTATTCGCTATCAAGTCCGTTGGGAACATGCTATGGAGTGACGCAGGTCACTTGTACTTGCTGATTCGCCGTCGTGACTTAGCAGTGCCTGATTTCAGTGATGTATTAGGGGTGATCAGGTCGTCATAGTAGCAAGCGGGTTTCCACGTTAGATCGAACGTGCGGCAGAAGCAATTGTTTTAATTGTTGCAGAACAGTGAGGCGTGCCGCGAAACTCTGCACTCCCCCTTTGGGCAGCCATGCAATCTGAGCTTGGGGAAGTACTACGCGAGTATGAAGCGAACACGGACCATCTCAATCGTTACTTTCTCTTCGGTTTGTGGATGGCAATCTGTGGCGTAGGGAGCATATGGCTTGGCGGTCGTGGACTAGTCGAGAGCGAATTCCCAGATCAAGCGCTAGGAGGACTGATTGGCGATATTCTGCTGCTTGCGGTTGGCATTGCTATGATGTTCTTTGGTCTGTTTGTCTGGAACTCCTACCGTTCTCTCTACTCTCAAAAGGTGCAGCATTGCGACGACGGACTCATCATCGATGTACAAAACGTCGTGCATGTCTTTCCGTGGGACACAATCGAACTGGTCGAAGAATGCACGTTCGAGAAGGGGGACAGTATCTACGTCGTGCGGCGGGCTGACGGCAATTCGATTTCTATCAACAACACTCTGAAGCTGCACGAAGAGCTGGCTGGATTGATCAAGAAGTAATCCATTCGTCGGAGCATTCCGTGGGTGGTTGAACCAGGCAAGTGATTTGGTGTGGCAGGCGGTTTATTACCGCAGCTGCTGGAATTTCGCTGTTACCGTGATTTCGCGTGCAGACCGCACGCCCAGTATCTGATATCCAAGCAATACCGCTACCGCGACTGCCAGCCCACAGTACCACACCATTTCACGCGAAATGCCATAAAGCGTTGCGCCCACAAGCGGCGCAGCGATCCATGCCACCGAATGCGCAACGGTGTACCAGCCCATATAGCGCCCTTCGCTGCCATGGGGGGCGCGCTGGGCGACGAAAGCCATCGTCGTAGGGAAGGCGAGCATCTCGCCGATCGTTACCACCACCATCGACAGCACGGCGTACGCACCGGTCGCGCCGAACGGGAGCATCCCGAAGCCGACGCAGGCGAGAAAGCTTCCCCAGCCGATCGTCTGCACGAGCGGCCATCGCCTGACATAGTCGATCAGCACCATCTCAAACAGAACGATGATCACGGTGTTCACCGCGAACAGGAGGCCAATGTGATTCTCCTCCAGTCCGTAGTGATCGCGCAAGTAGAGCGGGTAGGTCACCAAGAACTGCATGAACACGACGAAAGTCACGAACATCAGCACAAGAAACGCGACGAACGTGCGATCCTTCAGCGGCGACTCGTTACTTGGCGCGGGTGGCGGTGGGCTATCGGGATTCTCGACACGACGCATGCGGAAGAAGTAAAGCAAGATCGTTGCCGCGAGCAAAGTCGTCAGCGCGTCGACAACGAACAGCAGCGTGTAATCGATTTTCGCCAACATCCCGCCGATCGCCGGGCCGAACGAGAAGCCCAGGTTCGCTGCCAGCCGTTGCAGCGCGAAAGCGCGCGGTCGGAGTTCCGGATCGGTCACCCGCGCGATGGCAGTTGCATTCGCGGGGCGCACCGCCTCGGCGAACAGAGCGAGCAGCAGCAACGAGAATCCAATCGCTGGCCAGCTGTTCCACAACGGAATCAGTAGCAACAAAGGCACCGCCACGAACATACACACCGTCTGCACGCGAAAAGCGCCAAACACTTCGGATAGCCGTCCACCAAAATACGCACCGCCGACAGAACCTAGTCCGTAAATCGCCAGCATGCGCGCAGCAGCCACTTCGGTGAGCTCGATCTGACTGGTGAGATAGAGTGTGAGAAAGCACAGCACCATCGCGCCCGAGCGATTCACGAACAGCACCAGCGCCAGCAGCCACACATCGCGGGGCAGCCCTCGGTAGGCGTCCAAGTAGCGTTGCGAAGCGGCGCGAATCATGCCGGAATCCGTGGGAGGTCGGTGTGAACGCCATCGCAGACGCGAGGAGGGTCAGATAGGTTCGGACGCGCTTCGCGCTGGCCAATCCTTGTTTCGGGGGCTGTTGGAGGTACCGCAACGCCCAATCTGCTGTTCGCAGTCGCTAGGCGCGTCCCAAAAAATCACCCGTGCGGGTGTCGACTTTGACGACTTCGTCCTGCTTGAGGTACTCGGGCACTTGGATGCTCAGGCCGGTTTCTAGTTTTGCAGGCTTGGTGCGCGAGGTGGCCGAATTGCCTTTGACGCCGGGATCGCACTCAGTAATTTGCAGATGCACGGTGGCAGGGAGTTGGATGCCGACGCATTCATCGTTGTAGATTAGCGCTAAGATGCCTTCGAGGTTCTCGGTGACATACTGCATCTCAGATTCGACATCCCCGGCCGGAATTGAGTACTGGTTGTAGTCCTCAGCGTCCAGAAAATGCACCTGATCCGCGTCGGCGTACATAAACGTAACGGGCCGGCGAGAGAAGTCAGCCTCGTCGAGATTGTCAGTTCCCTTGCAGGTAAAGTCGGCCTTCTGCTTGGTGACTAGGTTCCTCGCTCGAAACTTGTAGAGCGTCGCCCCGCCACGAGCCGATGGGGATTGAACGTTGACGACTTCGACCATGTGCGGAGCATCGTTGTGCAGCACGATGCCACCGGGCTTCAGTTCTTTAGCAAGCATGAAAGATAGAGCGGAAAGGGGAGAGCGGAAGGCGTAATACTTGTCAACGGAGAGCGTCGTGTCGCGGTCGGATTTCCGCTCTTCGCTTTAGCTACAAGATTTCACCCGACGCTGGATCGAACGTCAACCCGTCGGTCAGTTGGGCCAGCGCGTCGACGACCGTGAGCAGGCAGGTCGGGTCGAGCATGTCGAAATTTTCTTCTTCCGACCCGAACTCTTCTTCCGCGAAAAGCGCGGTGGCTGCGGGTGCGTCATCGCTGCCGGCGGGCATCCGCTCAAAATGTGCCACGTCGAGTCGCGCGTCGGACCTTACTAATTCTTGCAGTTGCGAAGGAGCAATTTGGTCTTGTAACTGCTTCGCCCACTCTAGGTTCTGCTCGATGACCCCATCGCCGACTTCGTAACTGACTTCCACCGCCGCGTGGTCCTGATCTGACTCGACCAAGAGCGATTCGAACAGACCCTGGCTATCGGACTCCAAGTTTTCCAGCTCAAAGTTTGGATTGGCCTTGATCAGTGCTTTGGTCACGCTTTCCAGCGCGGGACGCCTGTCTTGCGGAAACACGATGAAGTAGGTTTCTCGCCAGTGAAGTTCGTCGGTTGATTTCGCCATGATGGCTGCTTTCGAGTTGAGGCTCGGCAATACATGAAACCATGCGACAGCGTCGCACATGCCGCAGATTATCGCAGAGCAGGAGGCCAGAAGTAAGTGTTGTCTGTACTTCTATCTGCGGAATCTGTGTTTAATTGTGGGAAGCGAACGAACTCCTACCATGTGCCATCGTGCTCTTCTCCGTCCTCGTAACCCAAACCGCCTTGCCAACGTTCGAGGTGCTGTTGCAAGTTGTCGCGTTCATTGGCGCTGGCCCATACCGACTCGCCTTGCTCGAGTCGCACTTCATAGCATCCTTCGCGGATGCAGTCCTCCTCGCCACAGAAGTGCGGAGTAGCTGCCAGCCACATCACTCGATAGAGCGGCACCATTTTGTCGTCGACTCGGCACAAGATAGACATCGTGAGGTTCCTCAAACCAGTTTGCTAACTCTGTCCCAATTCAATGGATCGATCGGTTGCCGCTTCGACGGCTGCGCGAAAGGCGCTGGCTCCGTCGAGTTTACCCAGTTTTTCCAAGCCGGCCAAAGTCGTTCCACCGGGACTAGTTACCTGGTCACGCAGCTCCGCAGGCGTGCTGTCGGTCGTTAGCAGCATCTCGGCGGCTCCACGAGCAGTCTCGGTTGCGAGTTGCAATGCGAGAGCGGGCGGAAGTCCTTTCGCTGTGCCGCCAGCGGCCATCGCTTCGATGACCGTGTAAATGAACGCCGGTCCCGAGCCCGACAAGCCCGTGACCGCATCAAGCATCGACTCGTCCACTTGCGTTGCCGACCCGACGCTGTTGAGGATCTTTGCTACCAGATCCCCATCCATTATCGTCGCTCCGCGGCCGAGACTGTAGCAACTCGTTCCCAAGCCGACCAGGCAGGGAGTGTTGGGCATCACCCGTACGATTTTGCCGTCGGGTAGACCTTCGGCCAAGGTGACAGTTGTAATCCCGGCGGCAACGGAGATGAACAAGTGGCGCCCATCGCAATGCGGGGCCAGCTCCGCGAGCACGTCGGGCATGACTTGCGGCTTAACTGCCAGCACAATGATGTCGGACTCCGCAAGAAGTTGTCTGTTGTCCGCCGCCGCGCGCGAGTTCGGCACTTGGTCGGCAAAACTGCGGATCGCCACCTCGCTGGGATCGGTTGTTAGTATCCGATCGCCGTCGAGTAGTCCCGATGAAGCGCAACCGCGGCCGAGTGCCGTTGCCATGCGCCCGGCTCCGACGAATCCCAGAGTTGTTGAGAGGCTTTCCAATTCAGATCTCGCAATCGTGAACAAGGGTGAACATGCTTGCATTGCTATCCTACGACAATTGGCCAACTGCGACAATTCTCACCATGTTATCGATCATCTCACAGCTCTGAACTCGTCTGGACGGACGCACACCAATTTGCAACACTTCGCCGCCCCGATGAAACAACATCAACAGAATCGTTGGTTTCTAACAGCTGACTTCCACAGCAAGTCGGCCAGATGGCTCAGGTGTGAGGAGATGACGACATGTCGAAGAATCTAATACATGTTAGCGTCGCGGTGTTCGCTGTCGGGCATGCACTTGTTGCGCAAGCCCAGGTGTTCGATACACCCAGCCCACAGCCCAACGCAGCCGTTCAACCGGCGGGTGGACCTGCAGCGCCTCAGGCAGGCGCTGTCGAGCAAACGGGTTGGGGCATTCCGATGCCGAAGATAACGATGCCCAAATTCACAATGCCGAAAGTCACCATGCCTAGCATGGACGCGGTGACCGCCCCATTCAAATCGGGCTATGGCAAGATGAAAGACGGTTCGAAGAAGGCGTTTGAAGGCGCGAGAGAAATGTTGTCGTTCGGCAAGAACCAATCGACCAGCACGACGATCAATCGTGCGAGTGGCGCAAAAAAGCCCTCGATTTGGCAAAAGCTAATCGCTCGTCCGTCGGAACCCCAGGTTCCGCAAACGGTCGGTGAGTTCATGTCTCAGCCACGACTTGATCCGTAGGGAATCTGCATGCGGCACTGTCTGAAATACCCGCAGCGAGTTCTTGTCGCGGCACTGTTGAGCGTGTTCATCACGTTCAGTGTCGGCTGCGCAATGTGGCGTTCTGCGTCGGCGATTCCTCACATATCTTCGAAACAGGGAGAGCGAGAGGTATTGGAGCAGGCGAAGAACGACCCCTTTCCGTCGCCAGCCGATGTTGGTTTGCAGTCGGCCAAGTGAGTGACGGGTAGCTGCTCTGAGGTCGTTAGTGGTAGAAATGTGTGTGAGGTTCACGTAACAACTCACACGATCTACCATTTTCCGGACGAGCGACGCTCATCATGAAATCCGACTCGCCATTCTCCAAGCTCCCGACGCTGAGCGAACTGCTCCAGCATCCAACCGTTCAAGGTGTCGTCGAGCGCGTCAACCAAACCACGATTGCTCAGCGCGCAGCCGGTTTCTTAGAAGAGCTGCAAACCAGTTGGAAAGAGCAGGGCGGAATGCCAACGGTGGGTGAACTGGCCGAGCGGTTGGCACACCGACTGCTCGGGCGTGCGGATCATTCTTCTCCAACCGTCAACGCGACCGGCGTGGTTTGCAGCCGGCGCTGGCGAGCGCCGCTGGCAGAGAACGCGATGCGCGAGCTGTTGCGATTCGCGTCAGACTACCAGCAATCCAACCAAACCATGATGGATCGCGTTGCGGCCACACTCGCGAAACTATGCGGCAGTGAAGCTGCCTGGATTGCCAGTAGCTACGAGGCTGCGGTCAGCATGACAGCGCAGTGCGAGGGCGCGACGATCGTCTCGAGTCCGCTGATCGGACTGTGCAACCCCTCGGATTTCGGCCATGTGCACGTGGATACGATTTCAGAACGGGTTGCCACCGGCGCTGACTTAGTCGTGGTCGACGGGTCTGGATTGATGGGTGGTCCGCGGTGTGGGATTGTCGTTGGCAGGAAGTCACTGGTTGTGAAGTTGCGAGAACATGACCTGTCAGAAGCGCTCGCGGCTGACACGATGGTCTTAGCGGCGCTGGAAGCAACACTGCAAAGCTATCGAACGCCGGAACAGGCCGTTCATCAGATTCCCATCCTGCAGCTGCTGTCGGCGCCGCTGGAGAACTTGCAGCAGCGTTGCGAGCGGATTGCGCCGCTAATCAACGAGTGCGAATCTGTCGAGCGTGCCGAAGCGACCGAACTCCAGTCCGTCTGGCTCGACGCGGGAGACTCGCAGTTGTCAGCAGCGAGTTGGGGGGTTGTGGTGCGCGCGACCGACGGCGCAACGGATGGGCTATTCAATCGGCTGGAAAAAGCGTTTCCCCAGATCGTTGGTCGCGTGGAACCAGGGCAGGTGATCCTCGATTTTCGAGCGATCTTTCCGCGCTGGGATCAGCATTTGGTTGCCGCGCTTCACGCGACGAGCTGACGACCGCGGATCGAGTCGCCACGCGGCAGGGCTTCCGTCGAGGTTTCGCTCAATTATCATAGAGGTTTCATCTCTCGCTCATTTTAGATTATCAACTCCTCTCGTGACGAAACCTGTGTTGTTTTTGCGGATCATCTGTTTCGTGGCAGTGTTGCTGTTGCCACCGAGGGACGCGATCGGCCAGGAGCAGGCGAACAATCAGGTTGACACTCCGGCTGCCGGCACCGTCGCCGGGTCACCAGGCGAGTCGGTCAACGACCAGCCAGCGACGACGGAAGCAGAATCAACCGAGCCGTCGAACGAGGTATTTCAGCTTCCCGGTCAGCATCACGCTTGGGCACGGTATCAGCCTGGCGCCTGGCGAAAGGTTCAGACGGTCACGACCGCATTGGACGAAGACGGGAATGTCACCAGCCGCAACATGTCGACACAGACCGAGACGCTCGAAGCGGTTGCTGAAGGAAAGTATGTTCTCAAGGTGCAGGCGACTGTCGAACTCGGTGGCAAGCAAATCGTTGGTGAAGAGAAAACTCGAGTGCTACACCTCGAAACCGACGGTGCTGGCACCGTGTCCGCATCGCGCCGCTTGGAAGACCAACCTGCGGTGATCGCGGGTCGTCGCGTCGACTCGCAACTCTGGGAAGTCAGCTACCAGCAAGCCGGGCAGAACTTGCTCGACCGCGTTTCCTACTCTGATGCGGTGTTTCCCCACGTGCTGCGCCGCGTCACATATCTCGATCAGGGCAGCGCGGAAAGTGTCGGTGAGGACGCGGAAGACGAAGTTGCGGATCCCCAGGACAAGACTCCAACCGAAACAGTCAAAGAAGATAGTGAACTGATTGCTCTGGCGATGCCTTGCCCAGATGCCACTGGACGCACCCGCTTCTGCGCCTGCGTCCGCACGATCCGATATCGGCAGAAAGGGAATACGGTGCGCCTCGTCTTCCGCAATCCCGACGTGCCCGGGGGCGAGATATCGGTTGGCTCGACCGATTTTGATGCCGACGGAGACCCTGTCCGCATTAGCACGTCGAGCTTGCTCGACTTTGGTGGCGAAGTGGTCGAAACCGCAATCCAGTCGGCCGAAGCACCGCCTGAGCCCTGAAGTTCGGCTTGCGGTCTCGACCTGCCAGCTTGTCCCAAGTATTGTGACAGCATAGGGTTGAGTGTGCTGGCCCAGTGCTTCGACCTTGCCGCAGGTAGTGCCGCTCGCTAGTATGATTGCAAGTGCGATGGAGAGAGTCCGCAGACCGATCCGTGTAGCGGCAATCACCCTCGCTGGGTTCGCCGCGGATTCATTGACACGAAGGAGTTCGTTCGAGGGAGATGTCTTTGGCTGAGCGACTTCCATAACGGCCCCTCGCTCATCAACGACTCTGCCGCGTTCGGGCCCGATCATCTCTCCGCGAAGAGCTCTTTTGTTCACACGAATCAACCTTAAGACCAAGTTGGTCTGTCATTGGGTATTAGTCAGAGAGGGAATGCTATGGTTTCCACCCCTGGAAGTGGATCGTCGTCGCGTCGTGTTTGGGTGCTAAGTCTGCTGGCACTGTCGATCCTTACCGTGGGGCTGGTCGCTCCGATGGTTTGGGCACGGCCCCAAGAGCGATCGACCAACGAACGCCATATCTCGCTGCTCGTCGCGCACCTGATGGACCAGGACCATCTCTCCGAACTCCAAGTCAACGACGAGACCTCGAAACGTGCGTTTGAGAAGTTCATCGAATCGCTCGACGCGATGAAACTGTTCTTCTTGCAGAGTGATGTTGACGAGTTCGCCCGCGAAGAACTGCGCATCGACGATTACGTCAAACGTGGCGACTTATCGCTAGCACGCCGGGTCTTTGATCGCTTCCTGCAACGCGTGCGTGAGCGCATCGCCGTCGCTCAGAAGTATGTCGACGTCGAACACGATTTCACTGTCGACGAAGCGATGGTCCGCGACCCCGAAAAGATGTCCTTCGCCAAGAACGAAGCCGAAGCCGATGATCGTTGGCGTAAGCGTGTGAAATACGACATGCTCACACAGCTTGCCGACGACATGTCTAAAGAAGAAGCCATCGAAAAGCTACACAAGCGTTACCGTTCGATCCGCCGCAATTGGGAACAAACCGATGGCGATGAACTGCTTGAGTACTTCTTGAGCGCCCTCACGATGAGCTTCGACCCTCACAGCAGCTACATGTCGCCCTCGACACTAGAGAACTTCACGATCCAGATGCGTTTGGAGCTCAATGGCATCGGTGCCTCTCTGCAATCGCTCTACGGCGAAACGATTGTGAAACGCTTGGTCCCCGGTGGCGCGGCAGACAAAGATGGCCGACTGAAGATCGATGACGTTATCACCGGCGTTGCCCAAGGCGATAGTGAAGACTTCACCGACATCGTCGAAATGAAGATCAACGACGTCGTCCAACTGATTCGCGGCAAGCCGGGCACAGTCGTCCGCCTGGAAGTCATGCCAGCCGACAAGTCGGGACGCAAGGTCTACGACATCACACGCGCTCGCATCGAGCTCAAAGACAGCGAAGCGCGTAGCGAAATCATCGAACGCAAGCCCGGCGGAGAACCGGGTTCCGATGAGGCAACGGGTCAGGTCGTCGAACAACCGGTCGGCGATGGCACGAGCAAGAAGATCGGCGTGATCAGCCTGCCCAGCTTCTACATGGATATGGAAGGCCGGCGCGCTGGCAACCCGAACTACAAGAGTACCACGCGCGATGTGCGTCGTTTGTTGGAGCAGTTCAACGCTCAGGGCGTCGACCTGGTAATTATGGACTTGCGATTCAATGGCGGTGGTTCGCTTCCTGAGTCGGTTGCCACGACCGGCCTTTTCATCGATCAGGGCCCCATCGTTCAGGTGAAGTTGCCTAACGGACTCGTGCAGCCGTACGCTGACGAGGAAGCCGGCATGGTTTGGTCTGGCCCTCTGGTTGTGTTGATCAACAAGTTCAGTGCCAGCGCGAGCGAGATCTTCGCCGGCGCGATTCAGGATTACGGTCGCGGCATCGTCGTCGGTGACCATGCCACCCACGGCAAGGGCACAGTGCAGCAGCTCAACGAATTGGGCCAACGAATCATGCGCATCCATCCACCAAACTATGGTGCGTTGAAAATGACGATTCAGCAGTTCTATCGCCCCGGCGGCGATAGCACCCAAAACCGCGGGGTGATTTCCGACTTGGAACTGCCGTATCGGACAACTTACCTGGATGGCATCGGCGAGGCAGATCTTGACTACGCTTTGCAGTTTGATCGAGTGGCTCCGCTTCCGCACGTCAACTATCCGTATGCCAGCCAACAGATCGTCAACACGCTCGCGAAGAACTCGGAAAATCGCCGTGCGAAGTCTGAGTTCTTCACCGACGAGTTGCAGAAGATCGAGCGTCTTAAGCGTCGTCAATCCGAAGCGACCGTTACGCTGAATATGGAAAAGTACTTGGCGGAACGCGAGGAGGTCAACTCCGAGAAGGACCAGGAAGAGATCTTCGACGAACTGGTTGAAGAAGATCGCCCGATTTTCCCACTCGACGAGAAGAACCCGATTTCTCCTTACAACGAAGAAGTCGTGAATATCGCGCTCGACTATCTGGAGATGCTCGGTGGAAACCGCTTGGCGGTGGTACGGTAGCCAGCTGCTTTGACACGAGATAATCGATGACAGCCCTTGGCTTCGGCCAAGGGCTTTTTTTGTGGTGCTCATCGGCATCGCGTGAGACAATAGCATTGCCAACACTTGCATCCGCGACAGGTGGGGCGAATTGACAAAATGCTGGCCTAGATCGACGTCGCCGCACTACACTCATGGGCTGCAGACGTATTGTGGGGAGTGCCACTGTGAAGTAGCTGCTTGCGACGAGAAATCACCGGAACAGAGGTAGGCAACATGGTCCGTACTAGCGCATTGATCTTGATCGTGTGTATCGTTCTGCCAATGCCGAAGGGGCATGGCCACGGCACAGCAATGATTCCAAAGAGCCGCGTCAGACACGTATACGACTCAAATCCTGAGAACCCGAGTTTTGAACTCGCTCGCAATGCCATCGCGATTGATAGCAAGGACTCCTATTACACTTGGAACGAGGTATCGCAGAATATTCCAGCTGCTGTTGAAGCGGGCCTTCCGCCGGGATTTGATTATTCTCCCTGGGTGCCCGACGGGCAAATTGCCGGTGGCGGCCGTACCGAAGCAAACATGCCGGGTGGCGTTCGTACCTACGCCGGACTCGATCAAGTGAGTCCCGATTGGCCCACTACGCCAGTCAACGCCGGCGAAACACTCAGCGTCAGCTTCCTCGCAACGGCGCCTCATGATCCTAGCGTATGGGATGTGTGGATGACGACCGCAGACTGGCAACCATCGTCCGCGCTGAATTGGCAGCAGATGGAGTTCTTGGGGCGTGCAGACGCTGCCTTTGAAGATCAGCACTATCTATTTGACGTTGAGATTCCGGCAGATCGCAGTGGGCATCAAGTGCTGTGGATTGCCTGGCAGCGCGATGACCCGGTTGGCGAAGTCTTCTTTTCGACCTCGGATCTACTCGTCACTCCGATTGCATCGGACGGAGACTTCAACCTTGATGGTGATGTCGACGGTGCCGACTTTCTCGATTGGCAGCGTGGCCTCGGTGGCGAAACGACCAGGGCGGACTTCGATAGTTGGAAGTCTCAGTATCCGACCAACCCGGTATCAGCCAACTCGATCCCCGAACCACAGTCCATCATGCTATTGCTGCTGATGGTCTTGCAGCTGTCGCTGGTGGGACGTGCGCCGTGGTCGAGCTAGCTCGTCAGGTCAAAGGAAGGCTCATCCCGTCGTACGCCAGTTCGACGCCTGCGGGAAGTTCGGCGTTGACCTCCTGGTCGTCGAGGTCGTGGGAGATATGCGTCAGCAGTGTCCGCTTCGGCGCCAAGTCGGCCGCGACTGCCAATGCCTCGTCGAGGCCGAAGTGGGTCGTGTGCGCCTCGCGACGCAAGCAGTCGAGGATCAGCACGTCGAGACCTTGCAGGCGCTCGCGACTGGCGGGCGGAATAGAATTCGTGTCGGTACAGTACGCGACGTTACCGAAACGAAAGCCAAGTACCTCGAAACGTGGACCGTGTTGCAGACGCACAGGGGTTACCTTGGTTCCCAGCACTTCGAACGGTTCGAGGCCGATCGAGTTCATCTCGATTTGCGGTACGGCACCGGAGTGCAGACCTTCGCGCGATTGGAACGCGTAGTCAAACGCCTTGCGGATCCGTGACTCGACTGGCGGTTCACAGTACAACGGAACGGGCCCGCCCAGGTAAAACTGCATCAGCCGTAGATCGTCCAATCCGAAGATGTGGTCGGCATGCTCGTGGGTAAAAAGAACCGAGTGGACGATGCCAATGCCTTCGCGCAGGAGTTGCTCGCGGAGATCGGGCGGAGTATCGACGAGCAAGTTGCCGTCTGGCAGGCCCAACGCAATCGCACAACGCGTACGCCGGTTGCGTGGGTTGTCACTGGTGCAGACGGGGCAGCCGCAACCTATCGCGGGCACTCCGACCGAAGTGCCGGTGCCAAGAAAGACCAGTTGGCCAGTGATGTCACGAGTGGCAACGGAGCGGGACAAAGCAAACTCAAGAGTTTCGAATGACGGAAATGCCTAAGAAAGAACGAAGGCTAAGCGACCGGCTCGTGTGACAGATCTGCCAAGGCCGCTAGCAGCTTGGAAGCAGCGCCGCTATCGATTGCTTCCGCTGCCTGTGCGGCACCCTCTTCGGGAGTCGAACAATGCCCTGCGGCCAACAGGCCCGCCGCAGCGTTCAGCAACACAATGTCGCGCGCCGGCCCCGATTCCCCATTCAGCACGCTGCGGACGATTGCGGCGCTTTCGCTGGGATTGGTGACCTGAATCGACTCAAGCGAAGCGGGCTGCAGGCCAAAGTCTGTCGGTTGCCACTGGAATTGCGTCTCTCCACGAGCGTCGACTTGAGTGACCTCGGTCGGTCCTGCCAGTGAGACCTCACCGAGGCCGTCGCCGCCGCTAACGACCAGTGCGCGCTCAGTGTCAAGCATTCCGATAGCCGAAGCGATTAAGGGCCGTAATGCCGGCAAACCAACGCCGAGCAGCTGATACGTTGCGCCGGCCGGATTTGCAAGTGGGCCCAGCAGATTGAAGATGGTGCGGATACCCAATCGCTTGCGGACTGCCGCGACATGCTTCATCGCCGGATGCATCAGCGGGGCGAAGCAGAAACAGATTCCCAATTCGTCGAGGCAACGTTCGACCTGGGGAACTTCAGC
>JANQQA010000188.1 GCA_028285205.1 Bythopirellula sp.
AGCTGCTGTTGGTACTGCGACATTCTCAAACATCACCGGCCAAGTTGTGTACACGGCGGTGATGGAGGCATTCGAGTCGGAAGGCTTTGTCTTCAGCCCGATGGTACAGACGATTCAGACTCAGTTCAACGGTGAGAAGATTCCGGGCATCAGCCGTTTGGGGGACGTAGCCGAAACGATCGCCGAGGGGGCTAATTATCCGCAGGTGGGGCTCAACGAAGACTGGATCGAGACTCCCGAAACGACCAAGCGCGGCTTCATCGTGCCGGTAACCAAAGAGGCGATCTTCTTTGACCGCACGAATATTCTCTTGCAGCGCGCGGCAGAAGTTGGGGAGTTCCTCGGACTCAACAAAGAGAAGCGCGTGATCGATTGTGTGATCGACGAGAACGTCACCGATCACCGCTACAAATGGAAAGGTACGACTTATGCGACGTATCAATCAACTTCACCTTGGGATAACGTCACCTCGACCAACGCACTGGTTGACTGGACGAACATCGACGCTGCCGAGCAAACGCTCAACAATATCACCGACCCCAATACGGGCGAACCGGTGTGCTATGGGCAATAGAAAAACTGTCATTGCCCAATTCGACCGTTCCATCAAGAAAAACGCTCTTTCTGCCGCGTTTCGTGAACCGGAGAGTAATTCGGTCGAACAGCTGTCTGTTGGCTTCTCGGAGCCGATCGTGCTCGTCGGAGGCGGAAAACGTCTCGGCTAGGTCGTCCAGCTTGCGGAGGGCGGCAGCCTGCATGTCCTTAAGGTCGCGAGCCGGACCAGTCGTCAGGGACAATTCGGCCTGGATGTTGTCCCGATCGGCCCGAAGCTCATCGAGCATCTCACGCATCGCCGGCACGTCATCAGGGTGGGCCTCCAAAAGGTTCCGTCGGCCGCGGGCGATCTTCTCCTCCAAATCGACCAGGCGTCGCTCTAACGGCCCGGTATTTCCCTTGGCCCGTTGATGGGTCAATTCCCCAATGAGTTGCCGAACTCGCTCGCGATTGTCCTTCAACACCCCAGCCGCTATGCCCATGATGAACGGCTCGATCTCGTCTTTTCGAATTCGATAGCTACATTGCTTGCAGAAGTAGTATCGACGGATCGTACGAACTTCGTCTTCTTCGTAGATTGTGTTGACGGCCATCCGCCGGCCGCAGCTGCAATGGACGATACCGTTCAAAACGTAGGTGTTGTCGCTTGGCCTTTTCCCGCGGTGACGGTTCTTCATCTTTGCCTGAACGCGATCGAACAACGCGCGATCGATAATCGCCTCGTGATTGTTCTCGATAATCTGCAATGGCTCCCGTTCGCCTGTTGCCGATCGATTGACGTCGGATGCACGAACGGGGTTGCCGTCCTCATCAATTGTGTAGTACTTGGCCTTTACCCAGCGACCGACTTCGAGCGTGCCGATGTACTTCTTGTCGCCGAGCAACTTACGGGCTCGAGACATTGAGAGCGGCTTGCCAGCTTCTGTTCGGTAGCCACGTGCAGTCAGGCCGCGTGCGATATCGATGTAACGACAATCGGTCTCGGCGAACTCTTTGAAAGCCCACCGGACGGCTTGGACTTCATCTTCTTGATCGCTGGCGGTTAGTGTCACTCGCCACGATTTGGGCGTCTTCTTTCGTTCGCCATGTCGCTCGATGGCCACTCGGTTGCCGGCTTCGTCATAGAAAACGCGCATCATCCCTAGTGGGGCGGATGTGATCGAACGTCCTTTGCCGACAGCACTGAGCATTCCGCGAGTGACGTTTTTGGAAAGGTCATGCAGGAACTTGTTTTTGCCGCCCTGCTTCACCAGGTAGAGCAGTTGCCCTTCAAAGTCATCCCAATTCACGACTCCATCGGTGACGGTGACGAGAGAAACACCGTGCTTTCGCAATGGCTGTACTACCTCTCCCACGTCGAACATGTCCGCTCGACTAAAGCGATCCTGGTCCCAACATAGAATGGCCATGAACTTGCCGGCTTGGGCATCGTTGAGCATACGGCAGAATTCGGGACGTTCCTCGAATGAATCGCCGGTGATTCCCTCGTCCCGATACCACGCGACGATTTTGTATCCATGTTGATTCGCCAGTCGGATGATCGCTGGCTTCTGCTGCTTCGGCGATTCGTCCTGTCGATCCGTTGACATCCGGATGTAACCGGCGGCGGGGATTAGCCTCCTTGGCATTTTGTACGTTCCCTTCTGAATGACGGAATCGGTCGAGATCAAATCGACGTTTCCTGGGATTGTTGATGATACAAAAGATGGACCGACGGTCGAATGACTTACCGGCCGGCAGATGGATCGGCGTTGGGAAGGGATTGCCGCCTGCCGCGCCGTGACGTTCTCACTCCCCACGCCGATACAATCGCTCGTAATCGATTCGGACGGAGTGACTTGGCTTGTCATTCCGATTGCGAAGCGTTTGACTCTGTCGCAACACGATCGCGCTTGCCGCATTTGAGATTGCAAGCGTAGAATGATCGCATAAGCCATCTTCGACTTCGACAAATAGGCGAGTCACTCGCCACTACAGATGATCAATAAACTCGTCGTATTGGGTGGCTTGAAGGCCAGCGGAAAATCGACCATCGGTGGCCGTACAAATCCACCGTCCAATTGGCCGTTAAAGGACTGGTGGGAACGTTCATACATGTTGTGTGATCTTCCCGACGATATCGAATCGCTGCCAAGTGACGTTGCTGTCGAGGTGGACTTTTCCTCGATTCGACTAAATCGTTGCCCATTGCTTCGCCTTAGCAAGCTGCAAGCAGTTCGCACCGAAGTGGTAACACTCTGGGCATCCGCTGAAGTGCGATTGCAACGTAGGATAAATCGCCGACAATGCAATGCGCGGTGACCTGCCCCCATTTTTTGTACCAGGGGTTATGAGAGTACGGGTTGGGTAGTGGTTAACTCTTCTTCACCTAGGCTGTGCCGCGTCTGGATCGCAGGCGTAGCCGGAGCGGAAGTCGCGGCACAGCCGGCCGCGAACTCCGAGGGGGTCCGGTAACCCAAGCTGCTGTGCGGACGCTCTTCGTTGTACTCGTGGAGGCGACGCTGGGCGAACCAGCGAGCCTCCGTCAGGTTCATGAACTCCTCGACGTTCAACAGTTCATCCCGCAGTCGGCTGAAGAACGATTCCGCAAAGCCATTCTCCCATGGCGCGCCCGGCTTGATGTAAAGCATCTCCAGCCCTGCCTGCTCGCCGTGATGACGGATCGCCCGGGCGATAAACTCGGGACCGTTGTCGCTACGGATGTGCTGTGGAACGCCGCGCGTCAAAAACAAGTTCGTCAAGACGTCCAGCACATGGTCGGACGTGATGCTCCGATCGACCTCCAACGCCAGGCACTCACGTGTGTACTCGTCGGTGATTGCCAGCCACTTCAGCGGCTTGCCGATGGCTGTGCGATCGTGGATGAAGTCCCAAGCCCAAACGTGGTCTTTGTGCTCCGCCCGACGACGCACGCAACTGTTGCCGCTATGGCCTAAACGCCGCTTTTTCCGCGTCTTTTTCGGTACTCCGAAGCCCTCAAGACGCCACAGACGATAGACCCGTTTGAAGTTCACATGCCACCCCTGCTGACGAAGTTTCGCGGTGGTCATCCGATAACCGTAACGCGGATACTTCCGCACCAACTCATGCATCTCGTTGACCAGCCGCTGCTCGGCTTCCAAATCACGCTGCGTCTCGTAACGTTGCGTGCTCCGCGGTTGGCCGAGAACCTGACATGCCCGACGCTGTGATACGTCCATCTTCTGCTGAACGTGCTCGACTGCTTGACGCCGCCGCGCCGGGCTCAGTAGTTTCCCTCCAAGGCTTCCTTGAGAATGTCCTTGTCCAGTGTCAAATCCGCCACCAGCTTCTTCAGCCGTTTGTTCTCGTCTTCGAGCTCCTTGAGTCGCTTTGCCTCCTCGGCCTTCATCCCACCGTACTGGTTCCGCCAGCGATGGAACGTCTGCTCGCTGATCTCGAGTGTCTGCGCAACCTGGCCGATCGTCTTGCCGGCCGCGAGCATCGCGTCCGCTTCACGCAGCTTCTTGATGATCTGCTCCGGCTTGTGCTTTTTGCCTTTCATCGAAAGTCCTCCTTGCCCAAAAGGGCTCTG
>JANQQA010000244.1 GCA_028285205.1 Bythopirellula sp.
CAGCAAACCCATGCGGCTGCGGTCAGTGCGCCAGCGGCGGATCAAACGCTCCTCCTCGACGAACCGCTCGACGAGGGCCCAGCCGGACCGATCTCTGAGGCACCAACGCTTGAAGTGCTCCGCGAAGAGGTCGCGGGCTGCACGTTGTGCGACGAACTCGCCTCAACGCGCACGCAGACCGTGTTCGGCGTGGGCAATCCCGAGGCACGCTTGTGCATTCTCGGCGAAGCACCTGGAGCCGATGAGGATCGCCTCGGCGAACCATTCGTCGGACGAGGCGGACAACTGCTCAACAAGATTCTTGCTGCCTGCAAGCTCGAGCGCGCGGACGTATATATCATGAATATCCTTCGTTGCCGTCCTCCGGGGAACCGCAATCCCACAGAGGACGAAGCGCAGAACTGCCGTCGCTTCTTGGAGCGGCAGATACAGCTGGTGAGTCCCGAATTCATCTGCTGCATGGGTGCGGTGCCCGCTCAGAACTTGCTCGCGACGACCACGTCGGTCGGACGCCTTCGTGGCAAGCTGCACGATTTTCGAGGTATCAAGGTAGTGTGCACATACCATCCGGCTTACTTACTCCGTAATCCCTCGGCGAAGAAGCATACCTGGGACGACATGAAGATGTTGATGCGTGAAATGGGCCAACCAGTCGATTAGTGCGGCTTGTCGTTGCGTGCAGCTCGAAGCGGACGCGGAACTTGGTGGAAGGCGCGCCCGTTGTGCCAGCTTTGCAGGCGTAGATTAGGGGGACCTTGCGGGTCGTAACGATCCTGATTCGAGCAAATTGCAAAGAGTTTCGATCTCGGCTGCCCAAGTGTTTCCATGTTAGTTACGGCTTGATACAGTCGGTTTATCAGGCGTGATTGCTGGGGTTGCCTAGAAGCTCCTCAACTGTGGGAAATCTTTGGATTTCTCGCCATAAGCAACAACTTGTCAGGCCTGCTTAGATCGACCCGAAGATTCGACAGCGCATATGATTTCCCCCGACACTCCCAAATCGAGCGAAGTAGAAGACTTGCTACGCAACGCGCAACTCCGCGACGCGCTCGAACCGCTCTACGACGAATCAATCGGCCGCGTCAATGCTGAGCTGATGTCGACGTCAAACGAGAATGAATTCCTGCAGTCGATGTTGGAGTGGGAGCGAGCCCCAATCGTTCCCATCTATCAGTGGTTCCAGCCAGAACTGGTATTGCCCGCGCCCGATTCGCTTGATGAGGACGAGCTCCGCCAGGTGCTTCACGAAACGATTGGTAAGTTGTTTGAGAAGCGAATCGTCCTGGACTTCACAGACCATCTTTCTGATCGCCAGCTGTATTGCTTGATCTATCGCGACATCCTGCCGGCGCATGAGAAGTTAATTAACCGCAAGAGCAACTATCTGCACTGGGACTGTGCCAACATGGATGGCGACCCCGACATCTGGTTGCGCTATTACGCCACGGAAGACGATCGAAAAGCGTGGGCGGAAGAGACGGATGGGTATTTGCCTCAAGTCGAAGTGCCACCGTTCACGCGTAAGCTGCCCCGCGCACCGCTCTAGGCGTCTAAGCTATTGCCTCGTCTGGACTCCGCGGATTCCGCCGCAAGATGCGCCACCGAGATACCGCAGTGCGCTGCGACGAGACAAACGTGCCATATGGCCGTGAATTGCTGTCAGAATCCGCGCGCCGCAAGCCTGAAAAAACCGACGCTCCTGCTAAAATGAGGAACGGGGAGGTGCTCTGATTTAGGAACGCGGAGGCGGTCGATGGTGTTACGTAGTCGGATTTTAATGAACCTCCACAGTGGTAGGCTTCTATCACTGACGGCCAACTTGGCGCTGGCACTTGCGGCCGTCTTCGCCAGCGGAGCGAGTCGGGGGGACGCGCAGCGCGTGCTGGGCCTTGACGTCTCGGCTTGGCAAGGAAACATCTCATCACGCACCTGGAGTCGGTTCCGTTCAATCGGCAATCGCGACTTTGTCTTCATCCGCTCGAGCCGCGGCGGAACAACTGGCTTTTACGACCAGAGTGATCCTGGGAACCAAAATGGCCAAAACACGCTGTCGCAGCGCTACGACGATCCCTACTTCGCTCTGAACATGACGCGATCGACCAATGCCGGCTTGCTGGCAGGCCCATATCACTTCTCCCGACCCGACATTGTTTCGAATACCGGCGCCGACGAGGCTGACCACTTCATCGAAATGGCCGGCGCCTGGATGCGGCCTGGGTATCTGCTGCCGGTGCACGACTTGGAAGCGGGGGAGGGCTTTCGTTCCGACAATGGAATGGCCCAGTTCGCTCTCGATTTTTCGGATCGCGTTTTCGAGGTGATGGGAATTCGGCCCGCGATCTATCTCAACGGCAACTACGCACACAACGTTATTGGTGGCGCTTCCGTGAGCCTGAAGAACGAAGTCGTCGACACCTATCCAGTGATGTGGATGGCGCGACCCGAGAACAACGCCGATGTGCAAAACGAAGACCCCAGCGACTATCTGTCGTGGACGTACGGCGCCTGGGACGATCCTCCGAACCCGACGCATCCGTGGAGTTTCTGGCAGTACTCATGGACCGGCCAAATCAGCGGCTACAACGGGAATCTCGATTTCAATGTCGCCAATGGCGGGATGGAGTATCTTAAAGACCATCTCGTTCCGGCACTCTGGACTGGTGCGGGTAGTGGAGACTGGTCGACGCTCGCAAATTGGAATAGCGGACAAGAGCCGATCGCTCCCGTCCAAGGTCCGGGGCAAGTACCCCGCGTCGGGACGCTCACGCTGCCAGACGTGCGATTACCCGCCGCCAACGATACAGTCATTCTCGACCCACCGGGAGGCAGCATCGTCACGCTCGCTTCGGGAGACCACGAGATTCGCAAGTTGGTGACTCATGAGGAATTGCACGTCACTGGTGGCTCTTTGACGATCAACTACGTGCCGCATGCCGAGTCAACGCCCTACAGTGCTTTGTTCTCAGCACCCGTGAGCTTGGACGGCGGTACTCTCAGCGCGCACACGCTGATGGTTGACGCGACACAGACGTTTTCATTCGGTGGCACGCTGACATTCGACGAGCTGCAGCTATCGCGCCACGCCACCGCACCCGCTAGAATCGACCTCATCGGCGACGTCGTGGTCCATCCGCTCGATGACGCGACGGCATCTGTCGTCGTTGGCGGCGGCTCTGGCAGCCCAGGATTGATCGATCTAGGCGGAATGGACCGCACTTGGGAAGTCTCCGATGGAACCTCGGAAATTGATCTCAGCATCCAGGTGGAGATCATCAACGGCGGGTTAACGAAGACCGGAGCCGGTACTCTCGACCTCGCGTTGGGCAGTGACTACGACGGGGATACTTCGGTGTTGGACGGCGTGCTCAACCTGGACCGCGCCTCGCTGGCAGATACAGCAGACGTTTATCTCGCTTCTACCGCCGCGTTAGAACTCGACTTCGCTGGCACGGACACGGTGGATGCGCTGTTCATCGACGACGTCCCACAACCAGCAGGTGTGTGGGGGGCACTTGGATCGGGAGCGCAGTTTACGTCCGCGGCGATTATCGGACCGGGATTGCTGGAAGTCTCAACCACCGCTATCACGCTTCCGGGAGATTTCGATCTAGATGGCGATGTCGACGGCGCCGATCTGGCGAAGTGGCAGACCGAATTTGGAATCAGCGACGGCAGCGACGCCGATGTCGACGGCGACAGTGACGGCAACGACTACTTGGCATGGCAATCGAACTTCGGACTGGCAAATGGTTCTGCAATCGCCGCACGGGTCGTTCCCGAACCAACTTCAGCCACGATCTCGCTCTCAGCAGCGCTACTTACCTTGGTGCCTAGATGCGGGCGAGTTCGAGCAAGGCAATCTCAGGCGGGCAGTTCCACCGCAGCGGGGTCTTGCCTGTAATGCCGCGGGTGACGTGCATTACCGTGCTGCCTCGTCGAAACACTCCAGAGGTGTAGCGAGTCCCCTGGAAGCTCGGGCTGACAATCGGACCGAGTATCGGAAATCGCAACTGGCCACCGTGTGTGTGGCCAGCAAGCGCCAGATGAGCCTCGTTCTCACACGCCCAGCGAACCTGATCTGGGGTGTGAAGCAGAATTAGCCGCAGTGGCGCACCGTCTTCGGTTTGTTTCGGTAGTTTCGTGAGATTGGCCGGCTCCGCCCCCCACGGTTGTTCGTTGCCCGCGAGTTGGACGGGAGCGTCGTTCCATTGCAGCTGGAGCACACGGTTGCTCACGCATATCAGGCCACTGCCTTCAAGCAGTTTCTTCGTCTCAGACACATCGATGTAAAAGTCATGATTGCCGAGAACAAAATAGACGCCACAGTCGGCTCGCAGCTTTCCTAAGGACTTCGCCAGCCAAGGCCAGCAAAGATCCTTTTCAACGATATCGCCAGTGATGACGATCGCATCGGCGCCGAGGGAATTCACCTGGTCGGCGACGAACTCGTACCACCTTTGCGCAAGGCGGCCCGTCATGTGCAGATCGCTGAGATGGGCGATCGTCAGGCCCTGGTGCGCGTCGCTCAAATGCGGAATAGCCAGCTTCTTGCGCTCAACGGTCAGCTGGAGTATCTGATTCGCGGGCACACGCGACAGGAACTGGGCGAACCCTGTTTGGAACAGATCCGATTTGTCGACTTCACTAGTATCGATAACTTCCCGCTCGCGCGCGAGTAACACGCGTGGATTGTCCGTTAGGTACTGGTAGCACCAGTTGCGAAGCAGTGCGTACGTTCCCCACACCGTGCAGAACGTGACATACCACGCTACCGCACCGAAGGACGGTTCGGCTTGAGTGGACGCGAATAGCGGTACTTCGCTCCACCGCCATAGGACGATGACGGGAACGACGAGGAAGGCCACAAAGCACGCCAGCGTGAGCATATCAACCAGTTTTCGCGCGGCCGCGCACGCATGCAGTCGGTTGACGATATCCGTCCAGAGATAACCATGGCCAAGAATCGCCAAGACAAGCAGGCAGATCGAGAGAGCCAGCGACACGACCAATCCTTTGTGAAACTCGTCGGAGCAAGAGAATGGGAGAAATGCCAGCAGCGAGTTTACTCACTGGCCTGATGGACTCAGCCTTCCGACTCAGCAGGCGGGTCGTCTGAGACGATGTCCTCGACCGCGCTCACCAACTGATCAAGCCGGAATGGTTTGTAGAGTACCCCACGGAGACCCTCTTGCCGAGCTTTGACAATGGAATGTCCTGGGTCGTAGCCGAAACCCGTCATCAAGATCAGCGGAACGTCAGTCGAGATTTCCTTGAGTTTGCACAGCAGCTCGTAGCCATTCATTTCGGGCAAGCGGATATCGGCGATGATCACGTCGTACGTCACGTCAGCATCCAGATTTCGAACGAGCGAGCACGCCGTACTCGCATCGTTAGCGGTTTCGACGATACATCGATAACGCTCCAACAGTTCGTGAGCTGCCGATCGGACCGAATCATCGGCATCGACCACCAAAATCCGTTTGCCGGCCAAGGAAGGTCGCGCTTCGGTCTCGTCCTGAATCGGACTTGCGACCGTAGGCGCCATGTTTTGGCCCACCTTTTGAATGACGCGTTTGATGTCGCGAGCATTGGTGAGGATGCACTGCAATCGTTGGACAACATCGGGTTCGTGGCCGATGTAGCGTTCCATGACCTTAACGGCGTTAATGAGAATCTCGTCCACCGGCATCGCAACGGCGCTGTGGATCGCTTCCACGCTCGCCGCCGTTGTGCTGGCCTTTTCTGCGACCAACAACTCCAGTGTGTTGAGGGCAACGGCCACGTTGCGGGCAAAAATCTCCAGGAACTGCAGATCGCTCTCGGAGAAGGCGCTTGGTTCAGGGCTCTCCACGTTAAAGGTGCCGATCACCTGCTCGTGCAGCATCAACGGCACCGTTAACGAACTGCGTGCCCCAGCCGCACCTTCGATGTAAAGCGGGTCTTCGGTCGTGCGCTCGCAGAGGTAGCTTTTGCCTGTCGCCGCAACAAATCCCGTCACGCCGTTGCCTTCGGTCTCGGCGTAGAGTTTGCGACTCGCGGCGATTGGAATAAAGCCAACGCTCATGATCGGAATCAACTCGTTGCTGTCCTGCTGCAACATGCGAATCTCGAGGACATCCAGCTGCAACACGTCTTGCGTGCACTGCAGAATGTTCGACTTCAGCAATTCGATCCGCTCTTCAATCGCGAGATTTGCAATCTCGTCGGTCGTGAGATCTGCCAATTCCACGCCAGCTTGGTGAATGGCAGCCAACTTCTGCTGCTGCAAGACTTCGGCACTGACGTTCTGGATGGTAACGACTAGGTTCTGCGGATTTGCTTTTCCCGCCTCCAGGAGCGGCGCGGCATGGATCTTGAAGTAGCGGTTGTCAGTACTGCGAAGAATCGAAGCGCTCGCCTTGCTCGTGGAAAGCGCCGTATGGAAGGGGCAGAAATCGGGTCCAAGGATTTCGGGGCTACCGAGAATCTTGTAAAAGTTCTCGCCGACAGAATTCTCTTTGTCGAACCAGTTACAAAGTCGCCCATTGCTCCATAAAATCGTGTTCTCCGCATCGAGCAGGACGACGCCGTCGGGCATTTCCGAAAGCAGTCGGTCATTGCGGATTAGTTGCGCAACGTCCGCCGCACCGACGAAGTGATCCGCATCGCAGTAGACGGCCGCATAGTCCGCCTTGGAAAGCTCCGACACGACTCGCACGGGAGATCGCGATTCGACGATCTCGACATCCTCACCCAAGTGTCCCCGCAAATCGACTTGGTGATCGTGGGTGCCACCTAGATAGAGCACCTTCGGCCGAACCGACGAGTCCTCGTCTTCGGTAGAAACGTCGTCAGGCGACACAATCGACTTAGACACCGGTTTCTCTTCCAAGTGCCGTGATGGAGGCAGGTTTGGTACCGTTGCTGCAACCGTAAATGGATGTATTGCTTTGTTCACTGCCAGTATAGGTGCCAGCTCACCGGCCAACAAGTTTAGGTCCTACTACTTTCATACTTCGGAACGTCGGTTGCGAAGCTGTGAGTGTAGTTAGTGAAAAATAATCGCAGTTTCTTTCGATCAAGGCCTGCTGGCCCGCAATTTCAGTAATACACGAAGCATACTTCGCATAAACTGAGCTGCCCAGCACCGTTTCGTGTCGCTAGAATGCTAGATCCTCGATGTCGCACGACGCAACGTCCTACCTGTCAATTGCGGCCTCTCCCCACACCGGACGCCAATTCCTGGCTCGACGTCCAGATAGCTCAACTTTGTAATTGCTGACTGCACCAATGAACGTAGCCCGCCCACCGATATCGACCGCACAGATACGCAACGTCGCGATTATCGCTCACGTCGACCACGGCAAGACGACGCTCGTCGACCAGTTGCTGTACCAGTCGGGGCAGTTTCGAAACGCAGAGTTGGACAAGCTCGCGGGCGGTCAGCATGGTTTGATTCTCGACTCAGACGATCTGGAGCGCGAGCGCGGAATCACAATCTTCAGCAAGAATTGTGCAGTCCGCTACACGAGCCAAGCGGGGGAAGAATACCGCATCAACTTGATCGACACGCCAGGACACGCCGACTTCGGCGGCGAAGTCGAGCGCGTGCTCGGCATGGCTAGCGGGACGATCTTGATGGTGGACGCTTTTGAAGGGCCGATGCCGCAGACCCGGTTCGTGCTTGAGAAATCGCTGCAATACGGTTTGCGCCCAATCGTCGTGGTGAACAAAGTGGATCGTCCCGACGCTCGTCCGTTGGAGGTCGTTGACGAAGTATTTGACCTGTTGGTCGATCTGGATGCTCCCGACGAGGTGTTGGATTTTCCAACCATCTTTGCCTCCGCGAAAGAAGGCTGGGGCACACACGACTTGGAAGACCCCAGCCAGACGCTGCAGCCGCTGTTTGAGACGATTCTCAGTTATGTCCCCTCACCGGAGACCGGCCTGGAAAGCAAGCCGCTCCGACTGCAAATCACGACGCTCGACTACTCCGACTACGTCGGTCGGATCGCGATTGGGCGTATTCGCGAGGGCGTGGTTCGTAAGCGGCAGAACGTCGTCGTGATCAATCGTGAGGGAGAGGCGTCGCAGCGCCAGGTCGGACAGGTGCTCGCCTTCGACGGACTAGGACGAGTCGAAGTAGAGCAAATCGACGCCGGTGACCTCTGTGCGCTCGTCGGCCTGGAACCAATCGAGATCGGCGACACGGTGACCGACCCGAGCTGTCTCGAGCCGCTGCCGGCGGTGACGATCGACCAGCCGACGCTTCACATGACGTTTCGCGTGAGCGATGGCCCCTTCTCGGGTCGAGATGGCAAGTTCGTCACGAGCCGTCAAATTTCGGAACGGCTCCAGAAAGAGCTACGCTCGAACGTGGCGCTTCAAGTCGCCCCCGGTGAGACCCAGGAGCAGTTTCGAGTATCGGGCCGGGGGCTGATGCATTTGGGGATTCTGATCGAGAACATGCGTCGTGAAGGCTTCGAGCTGTGCGTCGGTAAACCGCAGGTGATCTATCGGGAGGTAGAGGGCCAAAAATGTGAACCGATCGAGCAACTGGTCATCGACTGCCCGTCAGAATGCCAAAGCGCCGTCATGGCACTACTGGGAGATCGCCGAGCAAACATGACCAAACTCAGTCAGCGGCAGCCCGGCAGCGGCTCGACAGACGGTGGCTTCGTGCACATGGAATTCACAATTCCTGCCCGCTCGCTGATGGGCCTACGGAGCCGCATGCTCAACGCCACCCAGGGGCAGGCGATCATGCACCACACGCTCATTGCCTACGAGCCCGTACGCGGAACGGTGCCGAGCCGCTCCTCGGGAGTTCTCATCGCTCACGAATCGGGCATGGCCACGGCCTACGCCTTGGATGCCCTCTACGATCGGGGCGAGTTCTTTGTCCGCCCGGGCGACCAGGTCTACGAGGGTCAGATCGTTGGCGAGAACTGTCGGGCGGGCGATCTGGTGGTCAACGTGGTCAAAGGCAAGAAACTGACTAATATTCGCGCGGCAGGCAAGGACGACAACAGCCAAGTCCGACCCGTCAGAGAGATGTCGCTGGAGGCGTGCCTCGAGTACATCGAAGAGGATGAACTCGTCGAAATTACTCCCAGCACGATCCGCATGCGCAAGATCTTGCTCATCGAGGCGGACCGCCGCCGCGCGTCCCGGCGCGCGAATAACTCGTAGAATTGTTGCCACCGGCATAACACGCCGGGCGCGATGCATCCTAACGCCGGCTAACGGGCAGCAAGTGGACTCACAGTAATTCGCGCTTGCATTCGCAAGCTATGGTGTAAATAGGCAGCAGTGTTTGTGCGTTTGCACAACTGCCCGATACTCTTGCAGGCTGACAAGCGGGGGCTCCGATGCGAATAAAAGTAGCCAGAAGATCCACTAGAGGCATCTCCGTTGTTGAGTTCGTTGGTTGTCTAGCCGCGCTCGGCGGGGGAATCGTCCTCGGTTCGATCTATCTAGGTGTGGACGTAAAAGCGATGGCGGCCGGTATCCTGGAGAAAGCGGATATCAGTGTTCCTGCCGTCCTCACCGAAGACGAACAAGCCGAGGTGAAGTCGTCCACCGACCAAGCCTCGCCCGAAGATGCGAACGCTCCGACCACCGGTGAGCCAATAAGCGACTCGTCGGATTCCACCGACGGCGAGTCGGATCTGTCGCTTACCGACAGCGACGCTGCGGAACACGTGGCCGTATCTCAGGAACCAACGCAGCTAAGCGACGAAGAACAGCGAATCGCTACGAAGCAATGCTGGACCGCACTCAATGCGGCAATGAAGAGCGAATCGTCCAATCGCTCGAAGTCGATTCGCGATCCCGGCAATTGGCAGCTGTTCGACTATTTGCTCCATCGCAAAGAGGGCCACGAGAAGGTCGTTGAGGCGATCGAGGAAATCGACCTGAACGGAGTCGATTCACGGCTAAACGCCCACGTGCAGCAAGTCCTCGCTTGGCATCGCGCAGGCACTGAACTGTTTGAACGAGCGACGCATTTGCTCACCGATGCGCCGGCGGGCCGGCTGTCTGGTCCTTTCGCCCAAAGCTGGCAAAGTGCTTCGACGCAGCATCGCATGGAGGAAAAGCTCATACTTAACAAGCACTCGGCCGTCGCAAGCTATCTGGAACATACCCAGAAACCGTCTGCCGCTAGCTCCACGACGGAATAGACGACCCGCTCCATCGGCGTCTCCCGATTGCGCTCCTTCCAGCATTTTGCCGTGTCCGTTGCTTTGGACGTGGCGGCCAACTAGCATGAGTGTTGGTCCATGGTCCGCCAGTGGGATGTCTGCAGAGAGGGTACGATGACGAGTCTATCTCGATATTTTTTGGTCTTCATGCTAGTGGCCAACTTGGTGGTGGATGCAACAACCGTCAGACAATCACTGGGGGACAATTGCTGTCAGCCAGCGTACGTGTCTTCGTGCGATTGCCCTTGTCCGCAGGCTTGCGTGGTTGACTGCACCGAGGCCGTAACCGTCTGGAATGAACAAGCCCACTGTGGCGATTACTCCGCCGCAGTGGTGGTCGTCGAAACCGATTGCCTCGGTTGTCAATCAGAAATACCTGTCGACACCTCTGCTTCCCCTTCAACGACGCACGAGCAGGTGCCGGCGGAAGCGATGCCCGAGCCGCAGGCTGGGGCGATCGACGATGAGCCAACGACGCCAGAAGTCGCTACTGAGCCAGCGGAGGAACGGACTGCGCTGCCACCAGCACCGCTAGCGACGCCGGATACACCTACGACGCCCGAGCCGACAACTCCCCTCCCAGGCCCCGCCGAGACACCAGACCCCTCCATCGTTGGCGATCGCTATTCCAACAGTGGCGATACGGGCGCCGCGCAGACTCCGGCAGAATCTACGCCAAACACACCGACTCCTTCAGCAGATGGCGAAGCAGGTGACGTAGACGACATCTTTGGAGAACCCACTTCCTCGCCGCCCGAAGAATCATCCGACCCGTTTCCCGCGCAACCAGCTGAGGAAGCGCCGAGTCCAGAACCAGCGAACGATGTTGAAGACATCTTCGGTCCTTCGACTTCAACCGCTCAAGACGCCGCGGACGTAGTTGCCGCCGAATCCAATCCGATCGAGAATTCTGACATGTCTGCAGTTGCCGTGCTCTCTCCGAACAAGGAACGCGCCGTCGACCCGCTTGGGCATGATTCGCAAGTGCTCCTAGTGCAAAAGAGCGTCCTCTCATCTGCCGGTGGACTGAAGAGCAAGAGCAATCGGACTTGGACCGATAACACCGCCAAGTATGAATGTGAGGCTCGCCTCGTGCGCGTGGCGGAGAAGCACGTCGTGCTGATTCGCTCCTCGGGCAAACAGGTAACCGTGCCGTTCTCACGATTGGCGAACGACGACCTCCATTTCGTGCGACAGCAGCTCACCGCCTTACGCTCCGTGAAGACTCGAGACGCGGAAGCTGCCAAGCTGGCCGTGCAGTGGAGCCGTTAGGTCGCATTTTAGCAGGCTGCGGCCGAGGCGAGGGTGTCGACCAATCGACGTGCGGCCGAGTCGCCGCTCTTGACGCACTGAGGAATGCCGACTCCTCGATAGGCGTTTCCGGCCAGCTCCAAGCCAGGTAGAGCGGCTACTCGCTGTTCGATGCGGTCGACCAACTGCACGTGTCCAACATGATATTGCGGCATCTTTTCTTGCCATCGCACTAATTCAGCTCGCAATGGGGGTCCGGAAATGCCAAGGATTTCAGCAATTTCGGCGTGCGCTAGTTCCGTCAACTCATCGTCTGATTGATCAAGCAATTCTGACTGCAGCGCTCCGCCGATGAAAACGCGAACTAATACATGATCTTCCGGTGCACGATTCGGGAACTTCACACTCGAAAAACTCGCGGCGACAATCTTCCGCCCTTCGACGGCTGGCACTACGATTCCAAATCCGTCGATAGGCTCACGGATCTGCTCCCGATCGTAGACAAGCCCAACCACGGCACTGCTGGCGTAGGGAATCGTCCGCAAGTCATTCGATAGCTCTTCCTGGTACGTGGCCAGCAACTCCGCCGCTCGGGGAGCCGGCAACGCTACGACCAGGCCGTCAAACTCGCTTGGCTCCGCCGCGTCGCCATGCGCAATCGCCCACCGATGCTGGGGCAGCGGCGTCACGCTGTCGATCGGTGTAGCCACGTGGACCTTCGCGTCGAGCAGTTTACTTTCGAGACGTTGGATCAATTGCTTTAGCCCGCCCCGCAGCGTAACAAAACTAGCGTAGCGCGCCCCGCGCGCCGTCGAATTCTTGCCCTTCTCTGCACGAGCAACCAGCGCTGCTTTCACCAGGCTACCATGGTTCCGTTCAGCCTCGATGACGGATTCCATGGTCGCCGCAACACTGAGTTTGCTTGCGTCAGCCGTATAGATCCCAGCGAGCAAGGGTTGTACGAGCCGCTCGAATACTTCTTTTCCCAGGCGTCGTGTGGCAAAAGCAGCGACGCTCTCATCGAAATCTGGAGCTTCGATCTGCGCCGATCGCGACACCCACCGCTCCGCGAGCAGTCTGAGCTTGCCCCGCCAGCTCAATAGCGCCGTACCGACCATCGGCCCCAATCGCTCAGGTCGCATTTGCACAAAACCGGCCGGCACTGGATGCAACCTGCCTTCATACAGTACAAGCGCCCGACGGTGCTGCTGATTGGTGGGAATAATTTGATCGCTTAGGTCTAGCTCGTGGCACAGCTCGACCGCAGCAGGCAGCTTATCAATGAAACTGTCGGCCCCCAACTCAAGCAGGTACTCATCGTCCACCTGAGTGTGCAACACGCCACCAAGTCGGTCGCTGGCCTCAAACAACTCAAGCTCAGCAGCGGGGAGTAGGTTCGAGAGGCGATATGCCGCCACCAGCCCCGAGATGCCACCACCAATCACGGCGATGCGGAGCGGAGTCGATGATGGGGGAGAGTCGTTGGACAAAATCGCACACGGTATAAGCGTTCAGCAGTGCCGCAATCGAGAGGACACAACGCGCCGCCGCAGCACTTTGCCTCTTAAACCAGCATCGGCGTCTGTCCTAGGGCGGTCAAGCCCTCAAAACCATGAGCTACATTTCCAACTCATGGCCACATTTCGGTATTGCAACCAGAGTCGCCAAAGCACGTGTGCCTGCCGTATCTATTGTGATGCGGCACAACGCGCCACTCGCCGTGTATCAGAGAGGCAGCGGACTTGGAGGTTCGGTCGGTGGGTGGTAAGCTGAGACAGTTAGGATTCAATGCGTGAGGGCGTACTGTGAGCCAACATCCGAGTCAAGAAGCCTGGATTCTCGGCCAAGATTTATCTTGTGAGCAACACTTCGATTCGCGACAGCGGCGGTATCGTTTCGTGTTGCTAGGTCCGCCTGGAGTCGGCAAGGGCACCCAGGCGAAGCTGCTTTGTGATCGGATTGGGACGTGTCACTTGTCTACCGGTGATCTTTTCCGCGCAAGTCAGTGCCTGGACGAAAAGAGCCCCGCGATGGCGGCCGCACTCGAGGCCATGCGCCAAGGCCAGTTAGTTTCCGACGACGTGGTGATGGCGATGATCCGCGAGCGCGCGAATTGCCTGCGCTGCGGAGGCGGTTTTGTGCTCGACGGGGTGCCACGCACGCTTGCGCAGGCCGAAAGCCTCGAGGTCACGTTGAGTGAAATACAAGTCGAATTGGACGCTGTGATCTCTTACGAAATGCCGCTGGAAGAAATCGTCGCCCGCCTTGGCGGCCGTCGCACTTGCGCATCATGCAAAGCGGTCTACCACGTGACTGCGAACCCACCGCAGGTTAAGGATATCTGCGATCATTGTGGCGACAAACTGATTCATCGCGAAGACGACCAACCTGAGACAATTCGCGTGCGGATGCAAGCCTACACCGAGGCGACCCAGCCCGTGGCACAATTCTACGCTGAGCGAGGAGCACTGATTCCGATTGACGCCCACGGCGAGCCCGAGGCAATCGTGGAGCGAACACTCACGGCACTGAAGAGTCACCTTGCCGTCGAAGCCCTTTAGCGCAGGGCCCAAGCTAGATGCGCCAACGCAAAGTGCGCATGGAGATCCATCTGACGTGTTGTCGCACCATGCGAGAGCAGACTGTGCTTTGTCAGTCGACCGAAGCGGATTCGCACGACTCTATCGGTTGACCTAGCCCCCTTAAACGAGTCCGCGCTGATTGGAGTAGTTTCGGCGAAGGACGCAACTTGTTTAAGGAGGTATGAGGATGATAGAAGAACCTCTTCCGGACCATGCTCCTTACCACGTGGCATCAGGAAGGGTTGCAAGTTCCCAAGTAGCAACCGAAGCGAAAGCGACTGTGGCTGAACGATGGTTAGTGCGTTAGGCTTCGCCCTGCCCACAAGGACCACGTGTTGAGCTACGACTTCGTCACCGATCGCACGAGCGATGGCCGATCGTTTCGGATGCTAACGCTTATCGATGAGTACACCCGTGAATGCTTGGCAATTGACGTCGCTCGGAAGGTCAAGAGTGGAGACGTTATAGAGCGGCTCAGTGACTTGTTCGTGCGTCGTGGGGTGCCCAAGTCCATCCGTAGCGATAACGGCCCAGAATTCACAGCCAAGAAGGTCCGTGAATGGCTGGACAAAGTAGGAGTGCAGACGCTGTTCATCGAGCCAGGTAGTCCTTGGGAAAACGGCTATTGCGAAAGCTTCAACGGACGATTGCGAGCAGAGTTCTTGGCTTGTGAGCAGTTCGACACGTTGCTGGAAGCGAAGGTGCTGATCGAGCGTTGGTGGCATCACTACAACACAGCGAGGCCACATGGTTCACTTGGCTATCGCCCAACAGGACTGGTGGCGATCCAGCCACTTTCTTCCGCTACCGCTACGCCTCCACTACAGAAAGTGGCTGGCTTAACGGAAGAGCAGCACTTAACTTAACCACTGGAGTCACTTTTGGGGGTAGGTCAGCTCTTGGCTGAGGACTTGGCTCAGAAAGACCCAGAGTGTTGCCAGCGATGCATAGATACAATCGATCCAGACGACTTCCGCATACTGAAGGGGTATAATACTGTATTTGACTACGGAACATTGGAGAAGGGTTACTCACCCTGCTGCAGAAACTGACGCCGAGGAAATCGGACTTGTTCACGCATTCGTGTGAAGTTAGACCCAGCCATCGAAGGGCCTCCTCGTCAAAGACACATTGGCGTACACAACCATCGATACAGGCGTGGCCTTTTCTCACGATACCAATTCGAAAAACATCCATGAATGCAATGCTGCGACAGCGATGCCAACCTTCTGGTGGAAAGGACTTAGAATAAAATACGTCACATTCGCGTGAAATACCGGTACGGTTTCAGCGGATTGACACCATCAGACTTGAATGGGTTAGTGGCCAGCTCAGAAGAAGCGCTGCCTTATTCCAACGCCGTGACCTGCGTTTGCATGGCGCAAAGAAAAAGGACGCCTAGCTTCGGCGATTGCCGGAGGCTAGGCAGTCCGATTTCTCTTCCCTATCGGGAGAAATGGTGCCCCACAAACTAGCTCTCAACGCGAAATTGAGTTTCATCTTTACTCAATCATAACTTGTCGATGCTCGACAAACCCGCACGCGACTCGCACGTTGACACCCAAGTGAGGGGTGTTCATACTCTGCTACGGTTGGGCTACCAGAATAGACGGTGCGCGTTCCTGAAGTGGAGGTTTGATATGGGCTGGAAAGAGCCGCCCAGCGAGCGTTCCTACGCTTGCAATGCTGAGATGCTCATTTACTTGCGAGAACTTAAGGAATGGACTCAGCTCCAACTGGCGGCTCACTCCGGATACAGCGAACGCCTCATCAGCAAGTCGGAAGCAGGAAAGCCTATCTCGACTCAAGCGATCGCAGTCTTGGCAGACTCCCTGAGTACTTCAGAGATGACTATATACCCCGAAGACCTCATCTCAGACCCGGTACATCTGGCGAAACAATACATGGATGCACTCCATACCCACGGTAAGAGAATTGTCGACGCGATATTGCATTTTTTGGACGAAAAGGTTGTTTTTCGGATTGCTGGTGATCCAAAGCATATTCCCTTCGCTGGTGAACATACGGGAGTCGATGGTGTAAGACGAGCATTCGAAATCTTCTTTTCCATCCTCGAACCCCCAAAAGACTTCGACCATTCAGAATGCTACCACTATATTGGCAAAGGTAATGAAGTCACGATGTGGGGGGAATCTTGGATTCACCCCATTGGATTGCCGATGGAAGATCCAATTTCGATAGCCCATCGATTCGTCTTCGAACGGGGCAAACTCATCTTATTGGAAGACATCTACGACACACTGGCAGGTCAGCGTGTCTTGGCGGAAGCAACGCGATTACATGAAGGGACGGAATAAGGTCTTGCTCAGCTTCCAATCGTAATACAGTCGACCTCATCAGGCGAAGTATCATCACCGGTGAATTGACATGAAGAGAATCATTTTGGCACGTTCCTCTTGAGTTTGCCGGCTTGCTGCACTGCATACGCAATTGAGTTCAATATCATTCGCAACGGTCCATCCCAAATGGCGTTTACTCGCTGTGCGTGGATGGAGTGAGTGACACGTTCGACTCGATCGATCTAACCGTCGTGCCTGGGCCATCGAGCACGCTGTTAAAACCGAATGGTGGTCTAAACGGTTTCTCCCCGCGAGTTGCAGGTGAAGAGTCTACTTTCGTCAGTTCTCTGCTTTCCCTTTGACGTGCCTGAACTGGGTGGGCAGAACTGGACCTTGTTGGCCAACGAAGCCGCCGCTCATGAACTTCGCGTTGCGGGTGGTCCGCTCTCTGCGACTATCGATACGCCTTCAGCCCCAGGCTTATTCCTAGTCAACATCATGGTCATTGCTATGTGGACAAAAACTGGTCCCAACCCAACCGATCGTCGCAGAACGGGCAGCGAACACCACGTCATTACGGATGCGCAGGGCATTCACTTGTCAACCACATTGACCGGCGTTAACACACACGATGTCACCCAACTGTTGCCGCTGGTCGAAGCGATCCCACCGGTGCGCGGCAAACCTGGGCGACCACGCAGTCGCCCTGATCCAGTCCAAGGAGATCGTGGTTTCGATTCTCAGCCGCATCGCAACGCATTGCGAGAGCGAGGCCTCGCATCGACTTTAGCGCGTCGCTACACCGATCATGGCAGCGGATTAGGCGAGTTACGATGGCTGGCAGAAAGGACCTTGGCGTGGCTGCATTAGTTCAGAAGGCTCCGAGTAAGGTACGAGCGACGCGACGACATCCATAAAGCGTTCTTGTCCTGCGGTTGTTCGCTGATCTGCTTGAAGATCTTGAACTGCTAGGTTTGTTAGACGCTCATAGTGAGAAGATGAAACCGTGCAATTCCCTTAAGTCGATTGGTAGTCGGCCGCAACATCAAGCCTCCGCTCCCTGTGGTACTCGACACGGACCAGGCGTTCGGCACAGTTGGGTGAGGGCAGAATTTGGTCGCAACGTCATTAGGCCGACGTCGCGACTGTGCGTTGCTTCACGACCAGGGCGATGAGCTCGGCGGCACGAGGCACCTGCATGACACAGTAGTCGATTTTTGTCGTCGTTTCGATCTGCAACATGGAAGCGACTCACGTCGCGGCGGTACATACGCCTGACGCATAGTTGTGGAAAGCGATAGGCGTGCTGCTAACGGCTATTCGACCAGTGAATCTGGCGAGCATACGCTCATGTCGATCGTGGGACTGGAAGCTTCATCGCTACGAGTAAGTCGACAATTGCGATAACGACGACTAATTGAAGCAGAGCGACGCCACAGACTGCTGCCGTGCGAGTACCGGACACAAATGCTGTGTCCAATGCTCCCATGGAAGTTTTGGGAAGCATTCTGAAGGGAGTCCAGATTGCCGATTTCTCTTCAAGCAGATCCAATCAATGCATACTATCTCGGCCGCGTGGGACTCTTCGCGAGCTCTCTCTCCCTGTAAGGAATGCTGTAGTAGTCGGAGTCATCCAATAGTCCAGGTTTGTTTTCCCTCCAAAGGGTTACAACCTCGCCTAGAGTCGAGCCAATTAACAAGTGCTCAATTTCCACAAGCTCACCGTGGCAAAAAGTCATATTGAGCACCACACGATACGGCTTTGCATCAGGCGGGACGTGCGCGTTGGTAAGTTGGTCGAAAAAAGTAACGGCTACGTGGTTCCCTGAAGAGGCATATACAGCTGAATCTATCGCCATAGACTTATCAGGACGCTCGAAGATTGCGAAGAACTTCCTTAGGAAACTCTCATACTCATCTATTCCGTTGTGCAACCCTGATAGTGGTGCTAGTTCTGGGCCACCTGGGAAGTGTCCCTTGATCTCTGTGGACATAAAGTGTCGAGTATGCTCAAGCATCTCGTGCTCATGTCCAGCGTAAGCTCGCATAAACGCTACCGCGAGCTCAGTCGAAGAAGTCGTGAGATCTTCCGGATGAACTTCGTCGTCAGATATCGAAAGTGCCTCAGCGAGCACTTCAATGGTATCAGGGCTCAGTGAGCCGCCGGACTCTGCCTTTGCTATGAGTCGCTTTGTGTAACCGGCCGCCGCTGCTAACTCCTCTTGAGTCCACTCGCGTCGCCTTCTCAGGCGACAGACCATCGCGCCGTTGCATGGCAACGACCGAACTCCAGGTGCTTGTATCCATGACATGTTTGTGTGCCCCACAAATTGTTTCATTGTCTACAGTCGCTATTTTCCAATACCTTTTGCTAAATTGTCGCTCTATGTTGAATCTCCTTTCGTTCACTTTGCGTTCATCGACACTACCGAGCAGCAAGTTTATTCTGCCTGGGTCGTCTATGCAACCGCTTTGGTGTGAATGCATCGATGCAAAAGCTACTACTTTTCGAACGCAATTGTGAAGAAAAGGTTCAATAACGCGGTACAGGGCACCGCCCTCATTACTATTGCATCTGGTTTTTACATGTTGCAATTGGCGGGTATTGCCTGCGCGTTGTTCGATATGTGCGGTTACGCACGCCGTATTTCTACGGTGACATCAGATTGTTTCATCAGCGGCAGGGGTGCGCCCGCGACTACGCAGTATCGCCTCGCCAACTCGTTATTAGGGCACTAAAGAACAATGGGCAGGACATCGCTTCGACACCGGCTTAATGAGCTTTCACATAACTACCGCAATGCTGTAGCCAAACGTCGCACCCATCGAATCGCGCGTTGGAGAAAGCTCTTTCCCAGATTCTCGATGTCGCCGATACGCGAAAAATGGATTCTGCAGGATATTTGCGCAGATTTCCGACGTGGCTTGGAGTCCGCAGTCTACAGAAGCGGCAGAAGTAATCTAAATCGCAATTCGCTGGCAGTTGAGTCACTGGAAACGCGAGTACTATTGGCGACGGACCTGATGCTCGCGCCCAGCGTGATCGATGAGAACACCGACACGTCAGCTGCTGCCGTGGAGGTTGGAACACTGAGCACAGCGACAGGCAATGGAGCGCCTTCGTTTTCCCTCGTCGCTGGGGCAGGCGACGATGATAACGGATCGTTCCAGATCACGGGTGATAAGCTGGAGGTGAAACAAGGGGTAGATCTCGACTTCGAATCGCAATCCAGCTACTCGGTGCGTGTCCAGATTAGCGACGATGATCCCACGGACTTTGAAGAGACATTTACGATCTCAGTGAATGATCTGAATGACCCTCCAGAAATCACCGGCCCACCGGCGTTCAGCCACGACGAGAACGAAACCGCCGTCACAACTGTAGGTGCCACAGACGAAGACGTTCCGGCCCAGACGCTAACGTTCTCAATTTCCGGTGGGGCGGATCAAGGTCTCTTCACGATTGATTCGAGCACAGGCGATTTGAGTTTTCTGACTGCGCCTGACTTCGAGAACCCCACGGATTCCGACACCAATAATGTTTACGAAGTCGACGTGACAGTGACGGATGATGGCATTGGCGCTGAGTCGGCGACAAAGTCGTTGCTGGTCATCGTCACCGACGAGAACGACGCTCCGACAATCGACAGCGCGTCGACTGCGGATGTCAGTGAGAACACCACGTTTGTCTTGTCCGTCATGGCCTCCGACCAGGACGGTGATTCTCCAAAATATACAATCACCGGCGGCGCCGATGCTGGACTATTCAATATCGGTTTTAATGGTGGGTCCCTCCGCTTCAATGTCGCTCCGGACTTTGAGGTCCCTGGAGATGCCAATACCGACAACGACTACGAAGTGGAAGTTACCGCCAACGACGGCAATGGGGG
>JANQQA010000166.1 GCA_028285205.1 Bythopirellula sp.
ACCCTCCCAGCCCGCAGGGCGGTTGGGAGGGTCGACGGCGACCCCAGAGCCGTCGGGGAGGGCGACCGCGCGCCTCCCATGTCCTACGTGCTGGCGCCCGCCACTGGACAGAGCTGCTTCACCCTCCCAGCCCGTAGGGCGATTGGGAGGGTCGACGGCGACCCAAGAGCCGTCGGGGAGGGCGACCGCGCGCCTCCATCTTGGGCAGAAATGGGCACTGGTCTCTCGAATTCGCTGACTCTACCGTTTTCTATGTGCGGATTTTGCCCCCCATCGAAGCGGCAATGAGCAAGTTTTGCAGCCAATCGCTATGGTATTGTTTTTTGTTCAATCGGTGAGCAGGGCTGGTGTATTCTCTCTGGACTCCCGAGCGTCTTGCAAAGGGACGAAAGTTGTGCAGCAACGCCCAACCTCGGAGGCGAAGCTCGCTGCTGTGAAGATGCCCATGCAGGCCGCGACCCGCGTAGAACAATCGAGTCATGCGGTTCATCAGGCGATCAACTTGATTGCTCGTGCGGTAACAACCCTCGTGTTGATAGGCCAATCGATACTGTTGGGCCCGTTTCCACAGCTTCGCTGTCATTTCCGACACCGCCGCTGGCCAAGTGAGTTTTTCGAACCACTTCTGAAACGCCTTCATTCGCCGATCAAACATGCGTAGGTGCTCGGCATGGAAGATGTTCCAAATGCGTTCGTGAAGTTCGTGGTCTTTACGGCAGCGATCACGGACCTTCAAAAAGCCATGCAGAAAGCAGAGGATCGGCGCGATTCCGGCGAACAACGCCTTCCACGCGTTCTGCGTGGCGAACCATCCATCCGTGTTGACGGTTTGGGGTTGATAGTCTGGCGAAAGCTGACGCGTTTCCTCGGCGAAGACTCCGTAAGCTTCTTGAAGGTGTGAGATGGCGCTAGTTTGACGGACAGTGCAGGTGCTTATCGGTGCTGGAAGTACCGGTGCCTCTTCTCTTCTGTTCCTGTTGTTGGGTTGGCTACCATCGAGTGATCCAGGGGACTTCTTTTCCAAGGGCTCGACAAAGGGTGATCGCAGCTTGATAAATGGTTAGTTGATTGGCGGCCGCCCAAAGTTCGAGTTGGTTGCCGTGGCTTTTGCACTTGTGACAGTAGTATCTGGCGCTTTGAAGGTTCACCGAGAACGAACGGCTGTCGGGCGATGAGGACCGATGAACCGGACATGGGCCGTGGAGTTGTGTGTCGGTTCGGCTTGTCGGTTGAAAGCCGAGTTGTTCGAGAACTTCTTGCATCGTGATCTCGTCACGCAGTTTGCCAAAGTCGACGCCGGGCATGAGCGGCTCCTTTGGTTAGACCGTCGCTTCGAAGGCTTCGGGAGCGAGATAGCCGAGCGCCGAATGTCTGCGTCTGGTGTTGTAGTATCGGATGTAGTCGGGGACTTCCTTGCGTGCGATCGACGCGTTTGGGTAAGGTTTCATTTCCAATTCCGTCTTGACGCTGCCGAAGCACGATTCCATGAACGCGTTGTCGTAGCAGTTGTCCGCGCGACTGTTGCTTTGCCGCATGTTCGCTCGCGCCAGCCTCTGACGATAACCGCTCGCCGCATACTGCCCGCCACGATCGGTGTGATGAATCAAGCCTGGCGGGATATCTCTCTGAGCCAGAGCGGTCCGCAACGCCGCCAACACCAACGCCTCGCGCATGTGGTTCTGCAACTCCCAGCCGACGATGCGACGGGAAAAAAGGTCCATTAACACGGCCAAATAGAGAAAATCGCCGCTCTTCAGCGGCACGTAAGTGATATCGCCCACCCACACCTGATTGATCGCCTCGGGCGGTGGAGCGTCCTGCAACAAGTTCTCGCGGTAGCCAAGCGTATGCTGGCTGTCGGTGGTGCGGGGCTTGAACGAGCGCGGCTGAATCGCCACCAGCCCCATCTCGTTCATTAATCGCGCCACGCGTCGTCGACTACACGACTCGCCGCGGTCCGCCAGTTCGGCCGCGATTCTTCGCGCGCCGTAACGCCGACGGTGTTCGCGGAAGATCTGGCCAATCAACGGCCTCAGTCGAATGTCGTCGCGAAGCCTGTCGCACGGTGATTCCCGTTGCCAAGCATAGTAAGCGCTGCGACTAACCCCGAGGGTTTGGCACAACAGCGTCACGGGAAACGGTTCGACCTCCAGTTGCTCCATGACCATGTACACCTCGCTCACATCCTCTGGCTGAAAATGGCCAAGGCTTTTTTTAAGACGTCGCGTTCCCGTTCGACGCGGCGCAGTTCGTCTTCCAACTGCCGCACTCGACTCTCCAACGTGCTGGCGGCGGGACCACTCTGCTTGAGTAGTTTGTCCTTCCAGCGGTAGAGAAGATTCGTTCCGCTGAGCCCCAGATGGTCCGCGACCGATTGGGCGCTCTGACCGTCCAGCATCATCTGAACAGCCTCCGCCTTCAGCTCCTCGCTGTAGACACGGCGACCGCCACGCTTCTTGCCAGTTGATTTCCGAGCCATCCGTTGCACTCCTTCGCAATCAGTTTAACGGCTAAAATAAGCACTTGGAGTGTCCGGCAATTCGGCGCCACCTCAGCCCTTGATCGAGAAAGCCAGTTCAAAGT
>JANQQA010000262.1 GCA_028285205.1 Bythopirellula sp.
CGAATTCGACGAATCGCACAACGCGGCCGAGCGCCTCGCCGTTGCCGGAGTCGAGTCCGCTCGAGACCAATGGCATGGGTTCGCGCGATCGCGTTTCACGCTCGATGGGGTTGAGTGTCAGCTCGTCGCCCCGCACCAGGCGGCAACGGGTCGCCCCTGGGTGTGGCGGGCCCGCTTCTTCGGTCACCAGCCGGCACTCGACTTGTCGTTGCTGGACCGCGGCTTCCACGTCGCTTACTGTGATGTGGCAGATCTGTACGGTAGCCCTGCAGCGGTTGAGCGTTGGGACCGCTTCTATCGTCTGCTGATCCGAGAGGTTGGGCTCTCCCAGAGGCCGGTGCTGGAGGGCATGTCGCGCGGCGCGCTGCCGGTGCTGTTTTGGGCTGCTCGCAATCCGGAAAAGGTCGCGGCGATCTATCTCGATAACCCGGTCGCCAACACGCTCTCCTGGCCGGGGGGAATGAATGGCAAACGGTCCGACGCGGATTGGAATCGGCTATTGGCGATTTACGATACCCAGGATGCAGACCAATTACCTCAGCCGACCGACCCGGATGTGCTGCGCCCGATCGCCGCAGGCCAAGTTCCACTCGCGCTGGTCCTTGGGATGGCCGATGAGGTGACTCCTCCGGAAGAGAATGGGCTAGCTTTGGCGCGGCGATACAAATCTCTCGACGGCCGAGTCGAAAAGTGGATTAAGCCGGAGGCGGGACACCATCCTCATGGGCTGCACCCACCAGCTCCGTTGCGGCGCTTGCTGCTGCGAGCTGCCGGTTACGCGATCAACCCGGCCACGCGCGCAACTCCGTCGTCGGAGCACCGCGGTGGCGCTGGATGGGGTGACCATTGGCATGCGGCGTTCGCCCACTTGAAGTCTGAAGTGGCGAAGAATCCGGACAGCCGCGTTGTGTTGCTAGGCGACTCGATCACCCAAGGTCTCACCGGCCACCAAGACCGAGTGGCCTCGCCCGTGGGCAGACGAGCAATTGATCGGCAGCTGGGAACCTATCACGCGCTTTCGCTGGGCCTCTCCGGCGATCGGACGGAACACGTGCTATGGCGATTACGCCACGGACAGTTGAGCGGACTGACGCCAGAGCACATCGTGTTGATGATCGGTGTAAACAACATCAACAATCGCCACACGGGTCCAGAGACAGCGGAAGGAACCGTTGCGATTGTCGCGTGGCTGCGCAAGCACCAACCGCAAGCCATGCTGCACCTGTTGGGCTGCTTCCCGGCCGGACACGAGGCAGACGACCCTCGCCGCGCCGAGATTGAGCAATTGCACGAGGCCGTTGAGTCGCTGGCCGATGGCGACCGCGTCCGTTACCACGACCTCCGAGGGCGGTTCCTCAACCCCGACGGCAGCCTCAACGAGAACATGCGGTCCGACGCAGTCCACATTAGCCCAACTGGCCAAGCGGCATGGATGGAAGCAATCGCGTCAGCGATTGGAGGCGAGTAGGCAGTCGGGATGCCAAGGCGCCGACCGGCCACGGGTGACTTGACGATCGAAGCAGCGAAGCCAAAGTCGCTCCGTGGCGAACTGTCGTCGTGGAAGAGTCCGAGTCACAGACTGAAATGCAAGCTTGCTACTGGATTATCGCCCCTCGGGAGGGGCAGCCATGGAAACGGCGCTGCGTGAAATAGTCTGTGGAAAGGCACAGTTTGGCGTGGGCGGAGCTGCGATCCCCCACCGAACGGGCCTAAGGCGGGGCCTCGCCGAGCGCATAGAAAAACCGCCCTCAAACCGGCGTTCAGTTGACGAATCAAGCTGATTGCTGCTTGGAGGGCGGGTTGTGAACTGTGAAAGTCATCAGCCGCAGGGATCCACTTGCGTTGGCCCCTGCGAATCACGGCAATTGCGTGCTAAACCATGTCCTTAAGCTTCTTCAGCGGGCGAACTTTGACGACGTTGCGGGCTGGTTTGGCCTTGAACATGGTCGTTTCGCCTGTGAATGGGTTAACGCCTTCGCGAGCTGGGACCGCTGGCTTATTCTGCACCACGATTTTGCAGAGACCGGGCAGCGTGAAGGTTCCCGCTCCCTTTTTGCTCAGTGCCTTCCCAATCTCGTCGTTGAGAGCGTCGAACACTGCACCAACGTCTTTTTTGGACAGGCCTGTGCTCTCGGCGATATTGGCATAGATTTCGGTTTTTGTGGGCGGTTTGACCGCTGAGGTTTTCGCCATGTTGGAAAACCCTCCTGCATATGTCACTGGGGATGGTAAAAACTGGCCGAAATCGCCTGACTCCGCCCAATCACTGGTAATTTGAACACCTAGAAACCTAGCACCCGATTGGGCGCATCGAGCTGATTTAAAGACTGCAGCCCTAAAAATACAAGACTAAAGTCGCCAAATACCTGGAAAAATAGGGTTTTTCTTCCCAAAGCGACTCAGAAACGACAAGCTGGAGGAACCTGGGAATCTCTCGTGACCGCCCTAGTTGGAACGATTACCCCTCTGTGGGGGAGGTGCCGCGCCGGCGGGGCCGCTTGGATTGCCGAATCTATGGCGGCGATGTAAACTGAAGGTAGCTAAAGTGTTACGCCCGATTGCCCAATATGGGCCGTGCGGAATCGTCACATCGTCGATCGCGCAAGGACGCCGCGGCAAGTGCAAGCGACTTCCGATTGGGTGGTTTGAGTTAGATACCCTGATTTTGACGCCCCGGTAACGAGTCGTGCATGCTTGAGATCGCTTCCTGCCGCGAAGCGGGTGAGTTTTAAGGCGATTCGAAATGGTGGTTCTTGGGCGGCTGCCACCGCTGGGGTGCCAATAACACGGAGGAAGGGAAGGCAAATGTCATCAGCTGCCCAGAGCTCAGGCTTTCCCGGCCAAATTGCCGTTTCACAATGGGCGAAGTCCCGGCTGCAGGTCTTGGTCTGCTTTGTATCGGTGCTCGGCTGGTCCACTCTCGTTCGCGCGGAAGTGAATCGAGAGGTTTTCACAGGCACATTTCTGCCTTCGAACCGCTTGGATGCCCGCGGAATTCAGCGGGCACGGGAGCTGATCGCCAAGGGAGAGTTCTCTCAATCAATTCGATTCCTCGACGAAATCCTTGCGCGTCAGGAAGATTCATTCGTTGCTGGTGATCAAGGCGAGTACCTCGGCCTGAAGGAGACCGCTCGCCAAATCCTGAAGGAGATGCCACCAGAAGGCGGCAAAATCTACGAAGCGACCTTCGGCCCCGTCGCCCGAAGACTGTTGCAGCAATCCACGCTCGATGGCGACGTCGAAAAGCTTCGCGAGATCGCCCGGCGTTACTTCTACACGCCGGCGGGGTATGAGGCAGCGTTACTGTTTGCCCAAAGTGAAGCTGACCAAGGCCGATTCTTGACGGCGGCGTTGACCTACGACCAGCTGCTACAGACGCCTGAGGCAGCGGCTCGGTTCCAACCCCAACTTTCGCTGTTGGCTGCTACCAGTTGGTTGGCCGCAAATAATCCCGCGCGGGCAGAGGAGGTCTTGGGGTCGCTGAGCGATCAGGACGTACGCCGCGTTCAGCTCTCTGGACAAGACTTGCTGGTGCAGCCGTCGCGGCATGGGATGGTCGAGTGGCTGCTCGACAACGTCGGTGCACCGGCCATTAAAGACTTGGTTGCCGAGAACCAGTGGCTGACGATGCGGGGTAATCCTTCTCGAAACGGAAAAACAGAAGGAGGCTTGCCACACCTGCGCGTACGTTGGCAGGTTCGCTTGCTCGAGCACCAGAATCTGGAACGGGTTCACGACGAAGTCGAATCGCTTCGCACACGGCAGCGCAAGTCACGCCTGCCTGCGGCAGTTCCTCTGGCAGTAGGCGACTACATCATTGTTCGATCGGCCCAAGGACTGGTGGCGATTGACTTTCGCACTGGCAAAAGAATTTGGCGTGCCCAACCAGAAAGAGACTCGTTACTCCAAGATCTGATGGACGGCGCAACGGATCAGAATGACAAAGACATCCAACCAGCTCAGTCGTTCGCCCAAACGCTTTGGGAAGACTTCTTGTACAGCTCGACCAGTAGCGATGGGCAGCGTGTCTACGTGATTCGCGACCTGGCGCCGGCCGAGCTAGACCGTTCGCAGATTATGCCTTTCTGGCAGCAGAACAGTACGAATGACACTGATCGGACCACCAACAGGTTATGCGCTTACGACTTGTCCACACAGGGGAAACTGTTGTGGGAAATTGATGGAGCAGTTCGAGAAGATCAACTACAGGGTGCATTCTTCCTCGGGGCACCGGTGGCGGTTGGGCAGAGTCTGTACTGTCTCGCGGAAATTAAGAGCGACACGGCTATCTATCTGATGGCGCTAGATCGGAAGACCGGTGAGCTGCAGTGGCGGCAGCAACTCGTGGACCTAGAACGCAGTATCAATCTGGATGTGACAAGGCGATTGCAGGCTTCGATTCCGTCTTACGACGAAGGAATGCTCGTCTGCCCGACCGGTGCTGGCGTCGTGGTTGGCGTCGATCTCGCCAAGCAGGCGCTTGCTTGGGCCTATCGTTATCCCAATCAGAAGCAACTTACACCACGTCAGCGTTTGATGCAGCAACGATCGGGTCTGACCAAGCAACAGTGGGTTCATTGCGCGCCGGTGATTGCGGATGGCCGAATCCTACTGACTGCCGGGGAATCAGACGAGTTGCACTGTTTGGATCTCATGACTGGCAAGCTGTTGTGGAAGCAGCAGCGCGGGGATCTGTTGTACTTGGCTGGCGTTGAGCAAGAGACGATTCTCCTCGTTGGCAGCCGTAACGTATCCGCGCTCCGTCTCGCGGATGGCAGACCGGCTTGGGATGGGGGCGCCATGGAATTGCCGGGAGCCAGTAGTCCCACGGGAATGGGATTCTTTGATGATGGGCAATACTATCTGCCGCTTTCCAACGCTCAGGTCGTTGCGATCGACGTGCTGTCCGGAGAGCTAACCGCGGCAGCCACCTCACGAGACGGCCAGGTTCTAGGGAACCTTATCTGCTACCGTGGTTCCGTGATTTCTCAGACCGGCAGACATCTGGATTGTTTCGATCAAATTGAAGTGCTGAAGATCGACTCAGAACGTCGGCTCGGCAAGGATGCCAATGACTTCGAAGCGCTGCGTACACTAGGTGAAATTGCCTACAATGACGGGCGGTTGGGCGAATCGCTCGAATTACTCGTGAGGGCACATAAGGCCTCCAGTGAGGATTTGCATACCCGTGAGGTTCTAGCGGAAGCACTGGTTGCGGCACTCGATGCGGACTTCGAAGAGCATCGCGATTTGCTGCCGCTACTCACGGAAATACAGGAGCAGACCCTGGAAGCGCAGATAACGCTGATGCGATTACAGGCTCAGGGTCTGCAGAGCCTTGGACAATCTGCCGAAGCTTTCGAAGTCTGTTTGAATGCATATCGTCGTATGGCGTCGATGGACGTCGAGATGCTAATTGGGCACCAGCGGACGGTTAATGCAAATCGTTGGCTGGCAAAGCAAGTTCATGTTGCTTGGTCTGGTGCCGACGAAACTCAGCGTCGGCTGATGGCCGAGCAACTTACTCCGTTGGTTGAGGAGATCCGATCATCCGTAGATTCCGCGCTCCGGCAGGAGTTTTATGACTGCTTTGAGTCAACGGAGTTGACCGATCAGTTAGGGCTTGATCTTGTGGCGAGCTATCTTGCCGACGACAAGTACTTGCCGGCCCAGCAGATCTTGATCGGATTAGTACGGTCGGAAGATGACGGAATTCGGGCCGCTGCAGTCGCGCGTAGTTCGGAGTTACTCCATCGAGCAGGCAAGCCTTTCTTGGCCACTGAGTACGATGAGATACTACGAACCCAGTTAAACGACACGGTGTGCCTGGACGGCAAGACAGGGTTGCAGTGCCTCGCCGACTGGGTGGAGCAAAGCGAATCAGCTTCCCGAGTTTGGCCGTATGGTCAGGTTGAGGTCCGGCTGGAGGAAACAAAGACCCCTCGAGGCTCGAGCAGTAGTCGCATCCCCAACACGGGAATTAATCTTGAGCGATGCGACAGCATCTTGGGCAATTGCAACTTGACCCTGGCGGGAATGGTCTCCGGACGGAATCGGGCGTTGACCATCCAGGACAGCTTAGGACGTAACTTTTTCACGGCGAAGCTCGACGAAAGTGCCAGGTCCATCATCAATTCCCAGGCCGGGGTGTACGGAGTCTCGCGTGGCAACCTTCTAGTGCTTTCGCTCGGCCGGCAGATCGTCGCGTTTGACACGTTGTCGCCTGGAGGCGAGCCGCTCTGGCGCAAGGATACGACGAGCAGCTTGAACTACGTCAACCAAAGCCGTGCGGCGCTGAACAGCCAGTTGCGGCGACACCGCACGATCCGTTCACAAAACAATGGCAACTGGCTTGGGGTCATAGGACCGGTCACGCGCGAGAGTTGCGTTTTTCAGGTCGAAGAGCGATTGATCTGCGTTGACAGCTTAACGGGGGAAGTCAGGTGGGCACGAGACAACCTGCCGCTCGGTTGCGATCTGTTTGGCGACGACGAGCACGTGATTGCCGTCCCTAAGGATGCCGGTCAAGCGCTAGTGTTTAGCACGGTTGATGGTCGCATCATTGAAGTCAATCAAACAAGTGTGCCGGAGTGGCAGGAACGCCTAGCGACACGCGGACAGCAGGTAATCCGCTGGAGCCGGCGCGTCGATCGGACGTGGGAGCTGTCATCGATTGATTCGCTGAGTGGCGAGGTGATGTGGAGTTACGGTTTTGAGAAGAACTCCCGGGTGGACATCGACCAGAACCGCTTTGTCTCGGTCGCAGAGCCTTCAGGACATTGCACAGTTGTTGACCTCGAGGATGGCAGTCTTTTGGTCGACGAAGCGGTTCTCCAAAACTACTCGCTGCAGCAAGTTCACTTGATGGTGAGTAACGATCATTTCTTGGTTGCCTTTCAGCAGCCACTGAAAATAGACACGAAACTTCGTTACGTGAATGGGTTTAATACCGTAGATTTCACGAGGCCGTTCGCTGGACAGCTGTATTTGTTCGATCGGCGCACCGGCCAACAAGTATGGGAGCAGCCTGCCCAAGTGGAGGGATTGCCGCTGATGTTGGACCAAGGCGTGGACTTGCCGATGATCACATTCGCAGGGAACATCGTTCGACGCGACAAGCAAGGTTCGAAACGGGAGATCGGACTGATGCTGCTGGAGAAGTCGACAGGGCGAATGCTATTCCATCAAGACAATCTGCCGCCTTCCGCTCACTATTGCCTGGTGCATGTATCTGACGACGACCCGGACGAAGCCGTCGTCGAGATGATCAATCGTAGAATCAGACTCAAATTTACGGATCAGCCGCGCCCTCCCGAACCTCCGGCAATGTCCCAAGTGCAGCGAAACGCCGGCCAAGGCTCGAAGGGCTTAAAAAAAATCGGCGAGAACTTACTGCGGGGATTGTAGGTGAGCGGCAAACGAAACAGAAACCGCGCGAGATTGTCTTTCCCCGGCGGAAGGGTATAAAACCAAGTAATTCTGTCCCCAGCGACCGAGAGTCTATCCTTGAACCGATCCCGTCCGTCTTCAGTGAGTCGTCGAGCGTCCGTTTGGCTTGCCGCAGTGGTAGCCGCGATCGGGTTCTCTCTCGAGGAGGCACCGTCAGTTTTTGCGATCCGCGACGCCGAGACCGACAAAGTCGTTAGTCAGGGGCTCGATTGGCTGGCGGTTCAGCAGCATAAGCTTGGGCATTGGACGGCAAAGGGCCGGTATCCCACTGCGATGACGGCACTGGCGGGGATGGCATTCTTGTGTGAGGGGTCGACCACGACCCAGGGCAAGTACGCTGAGAACGTGCGACGAGCGGTCGACTTTCTCACGCGACGCAGTCGCGAGAATGGTCTGATCGGCGACGAACTCGATGAGCGCTATACGTACGGGCACGGATTCTCGATGTTGTTTTTGTCTCAGGTGCTTGGCGAAGAAGAGGATCTGGAGCGACGCGAGCAGCTGACCGAAGTGCTGACAAAAGCCGTCATCTTCACTGGGCAGGCTCAAACCCGCGCAGGTGGATGGGGATACGTCAGCGCAAAGGACGGCAGCGGCTTTGATGAAGGCTCCACAACGATCACGCAGGTACAAGGACTGCGTGGTTGTCGCAATGCAGGGATTCCTGTGCCCAAGGAAATTATTGACAATGCCGTGGGCTATATTCACAAGTGCACGAACCAAAAGGACGGCGGAGTCCAATACAGTTCTAAAGGTGGTGGCAGCCGTCCCGCCATCACGGCAGCGGCGATCGCCTGCCTCTACAACGCTGGTGAGTACGACGACGAATATGTGCCGCGCATGCTAGCGTACTGCCGAACGCAGCTTAAGCCCAACAGTCGCGACAGTTTCGGACACTGGCACTATGCTCATTTTTACTATGCCCAGGTGATGTATCGCGAGTCGGGGGACACTTGGGAGGATTACTCTACGAGCATTCGCAAGCGACTCGTCAGCGAAGCTGACACGGTCGCACTGGGCGACGCGGATTTAAGCTATTGGAAACAGGGCTACATAGGGCCTGTTTACACGACGTCGCTGAATCTGATTATTTTGCAACTCGACAATGCCTACCTACCCATTTATCAACGATGAACGAGGCGACTCTGAATGAGTGATTCCCCCGACAGTAATGTCATCGACCGGCTCGCTTCCGCCGTAGACGAGATTCGCAACCAACTAAAGCAGGTGATCGTCGGGCAAGACGAAGTCGTCGACCAGCTGCTCATCAGTTTGTTCAGCCGTGGGCATTGTATGCTCGAAGGAGTACCAGGCCTGGCAAAAACGTTGCTGATCAGCACGCTGTCGCGGGCGCTCAACCTCTCGTTTAGTCGCATCCAATTCACCCCCGATCTGATGCCCGCCGACATCACGGGAACCGACATCATCGAAGAGAATCGCGGTACAGGTCAGCGTGAAGTGCGATTCCTGGAGGGGCCGCTGTTTTCAAACATCATTCTTGCTGACGAAATCAACCGTACACCGCCCAAGACGCAAGCCGCGTTGCTGGAAGCGATGCAAGAACGCCAAGTGACGGTCGGGCGCGTGCGTCATCAACTGGCTGACCCGTTTTTCGTACTGGCAACGCAGAACCCGATCGAACAGGAAGGGACCTATCCGCTGCCGGAGGCGCAGCAGGACCGGTTCATGTTCAAGGTGCTGGTGACCTATCCGAGCTTCGACGAGGAATTCGAAGTTGCGCGGCGCACGACAACGACACAATCGGACACGGTGAGCGCCGTCGTGGCTCCAGAAGAAATCCTTACGCTCCAGAACTTGGTCCGTGAGGTCCCGGTCAGCGATCATGTTATTCGCTACGCACTATCGCTTGTGCGTCAGACGCGAGTTGGCGAGAGTGGTGTGCCGGAGTTCGTGGCCGAACAACTGGCCTGGGGGGCCGGTCCTCGTGCGGTTCAATACCTGGTGGTTGGAGCCAAGGCGCGGGCGTTGATGAACCATCGCTCTCACGTGTCGGTGGAAGACATTCAGGCGTTGGCAAAACCGGTGCTCCGGCATCGCATCGTCGTAAACTTCGCTGCCGAAAGCGACGGTGTATCGTCAGATGACATCGTCGATCGATTGCTTCAGGCTACGCCTACACAGGAGGATGAACTGGCCAATGACGCCCGCTTCCAAGCGATTTTTGCATCCTGAGGCGATTCGGCGCATCGGCCGGCTGGAACTGCGAGCCCGACACATCGTCGAGGGCCTGCTCAGCGGGATGCATCGCAGTCCCTACTTTGGCCAGTCGGTCGAGTTCTTACAGCACCGCCAGTACGCGCCGGGCGATGACCTGCGGCACGTCGATTGGAAGGCGTGGGCCAAGCAGGATCGACTGTACGTCAAGCAGTTTGAAGAAGACACCAACATGCGCTGCACACTGCTGCTCGACGTGTCGGCGAGTATGCAGTACGGTTCCGGTCCGCTCAACAAATACGAATACGCCGCCACGGTCGTCACTAGTTTGGCATACTTGCTGCTCAAGCAGCACGATGCGGTCTCGTGCATTGCATTCGATGAGAGCATTCGCACACGCACGCCACTGCGGAGTACTCAGGCACACTTGAAGGCAATTGTCCGTGCCCTTGATGCCAGCAACCCGCTGAACAAGACGGACACCGGTGCCATTTTTCGCGAAGTCGCCGAAGTCAGCCCCCGACGGGGGATGGTGGCAGTCGTATCCGACATGCTAGGCAATGTCGACAGCAGCCTGCGCGGGCTAAGACTACTCCGTCAACGCGGTCACGATGTGATGGTACTGCATGTGATGGACGACGACGAACTCGATTTTCCGTTCGACGGACCAACGCGCTTCGAGGGATTGGAACTTCCTGATCACCTCACCTGCAATCCTCGTGCGCTTCGCGAAGGCTATCTCACGGCGCTCGACCGCTTTCTGACCACGCTACGTCGTGGCTGCGCGAGGGATGGTATTGACTATGCCCTGATTCGCACCAGCGATCCACTCGATGCAGCCCTGGCAGCTTTCCTGTACCGACGTGTTGCCGCGGAAAGAATGCACTGATTTTTGTAGCGACGCCGCAGCAGCTCGCCAAGCATAAGCTATCAAGCACAACAAGCCGCCCCACAATGTCCTTTACATTTCCCACACTGCTGCAATTTGGCTGGCCGCTGATCGCTTTGCCGCTGTTGATCCATCTGATCAACCTGCGGCGGCATCGACGTGTCGAGTGGGCGGCGATGGACTTTCTGTTGGAGAGTCAGAAGCGAAACAAGAAGTGGATCTTCTTGCGTCAGCTGCTCTTGATGTTGTTGCGCACGGCTGCCATCGCACTGTTGCTGTTTATGTTGGCTGGACCGGAACTGAAGTTCCAATGGGGACGGTTTTTTGGTCAAGGAGTTACGCACCATCTTGTGCTGTTGGACGATAGCTATTCGATGTCGGATCGCGCGAGCCAGACGACAGCATTCGGCGAAGCAAAGCGGGTTGTCGGCCAGTTGCTCGATCAGGCAACGCAACAGCCTGGCAGCCAGAAGCTAACGCTGCTGCGGTTTTCGCAAGCCGCGGAAGTCACCGCCGGTGCGGAAGCCGACAAGCTTGAGCAGGCGCTGAATCGCCAGGGCTACGAGAAGATTGTCGCTGACCTGTTTGAACTGCAGGTGGCTGAAAGCAGTGCGGGACCACTTGAGACGATTCAGGCGGCCTTAGGACTGCCTGAACCTGCGGAAACGGAGACCCGGATTGTCTATCTTGTTTCCGACTTTCGGACTCAGCAGTGGCAAGGCAACACCGAGATTGTTGAGTTGCTGGGCCAATTGCGAGAGGCTTCTGCCCAATTGCAACTGATTCAGTGCGTCGAAGAAACACGACCCAATCTAACGATCACGAATCTTGAGCCTGAGTCGGGCATTCGCGCGGCAGGTGTGGAAACTTGGATGCAACTGACGATCGCCAACCATGGCGACGAGCCAGCGACTTCCGTGACCGTCTCGATTTCGCAAGATGGCAACAAACTACCAGCGTTGATCTTTGACAGCATTCCGGCTGGCGAGTCGGTCACTCGTCGTTTCCGCGCTACGTTTCCTTCAGCGGGTGCTCACCAGCTGCAGGCGGCGCTGGAAGTCGATGCGGTGGAGCTCGATAACGTGCGGTACTTCGCGTGCGACGTACCGCTAGAGTTTCCTGTTCTCCTGATTGACGGCTCGCGAGATGGTGACGATGGCTACTATCTGCGGACGGCGCTTGACCCCGGAGGCAATAGTAAACCAGGCTGGAACCCCACGGTAGAACGCCCCGAGTATTTACGTCAACACGGTCAGCTGGCGGAATTCGCCGCGATTTGTCTGCTTGATGTGCCAAGGCTTGATGAGCCGGAGGTCGAGGCGCTGGAGAACTATGTCAAACAGGGCGGAGGACTAGGCATCTTTGTCGGTCCGCGGTTGCAAAAGGCCTTCTACAACGAGCGACTATATCGCGACGGCGAAGGGTTACTTCCGGCGCCGCTCAATCTGCCCACACAACTGCTCGCGACCGGAGATGACGATGAGCCGGACATCGCGGTCTCCGACCATCCGCTGTTTCGCATTTTCGCGGGCCAGCGGAATAGCTTCTTAGCACTCGCGACTGTCAACTACTATTACGCGCTGCAGGCGGAGTGGGAGCTGCCAGATGATGGCAAGACGAGTATCCTAGCGAAGCTTCGTAATGACGCTCCGCTCGTTCTCGATCGACAGTACGGCGAGGGACACGTCGTCGTGCATTTGTCGAAGCTCTCGCCGAAATCTACTGAGCTGGGAATCTGGAGCAATTGGAGCTTGAACCCTGTGTTTCCCGTGTTTGCGCACGAACTAATTGGCTACCTGTCTGCTACGAGGCGGCAACTCGAACAGCGAGCGGTTGGTGAGGACCTGGTGCTGCAGGTTCCTGCAGACGAGTACGAACCAGAAATTCAGGTGCGGATGCCGCGTTCCAAGGGCGGTGAAGCGCAAACGATCACTCCGCAGGTCGACGAAGGCGATTACGTTGTCGACGCGGGGCGCACCGATGCGAGCGGCATCTGGGAATTCGAATTGCGTCCCAGAGAAGGCAATGTCGAGCAGCAGCTGGTCGCTGTGAACGTCGCTCCTGGGGAGGGCGACTTACATCACCTGAATCGTGATCGTCTGGCCAAGGCATTGCCAGGCCTGGACTACAAGTTCTCGCTCGCCTCGCAGATGTCGGACAGCGGCACCTCATTTGCCGGTTATCCATTAGGCGACACTTTTTTGTATTTGCTGATCGCAACACTCGTCGCGGAGCAGTGGTTGGCATACAAAATTAGTTATCATTCGACTCCCGCAGACGATTCATGATCAATCACGCCCAGCAATTCGCGAGCCTCATCGCGCAGACTTCTGCGGGGAGCGAGCAGGTGCGCGAAATGGTCGTCTACGAATTGAGTCGACTGGCGAAATTCGACGATCCACGCGTGTTGTGGATCGTTGCGGGTGCCTCTTTTCTGTTGCTGACACTTACCGCGCTGTGGGTGTATCGGCGTGAACGCGCTTCGCTAAGTCGACCGATGCGTTGGTTGCTGAGTGGATTGAGAGTGGCCGCTCTCGCGGCGTTGCTACTGCATTTCCTCGGCCCAGAAAAACGCTTTGACAAGCAGATCGAAACGAACTCAGAAGTGTTCGTCCTCGTCGATACGAGCCAGAGTATGTCGGTCGAAGATGAGCAGACTGACGAGTCTTCGACAGCCAGTCGCCTGGATGCCATTCGCGAGACGCTAGCGGCATCGCCAATCCTCGAGAAGCTTCAAGCGAACCACGACGTGATCCTCGCTGTGTTCGACCAAAAGCTGAATCGTGTCATGCGTTGGGATCGCAACGCGCAGGAAGACTCAGACGACACACCGGAAGGGTCTGATGCGGGTACATGGATCGAACAGCTTCTCCCATCCGGTGTCGAAACCCGGCTAGGGAATGCTCTCCGCGATGTGCTCTCTGAAGATCGTAAGGGGCCACTGGCTGGAGTAATTCTATGTTCTGATGGTGGTCAGAATACGGGCATCGAGCCGCTGGAAGTTGCCGATGTGGCCGGCGAACGTGAGGCGCCGATCTACACGATTGGCGTGGGCTCAACAGAGGCACGACGAAACCTCCGTGTGCAGGAGGTGAACGCGCCGTCCCGTGTCTACCCCGACGACAAGGCAACGGTTACCTGCTTGATCCAGGGTGAAGGTTTTCGTGGACGAAGCGTCGATGTGCAGCTTCTAGCGCGTGATGCTGGAATTGAGGGTGCCACGGGTGAGCAACTCAGCAGTGAAAAAATCACCTTTACCAGCGATGGAGAAGTGCTGCCTCTTAAATTCGAGTTTGAGCCCGTGGAGGTTGGGCGACTAGCGCTGGAAGTCATAATCGACGCTCCAGCCGACGACCAGTATCAGGCCGACAACCGGCAGGAGACGGAAGTCGAAGTCGTCGAGTCGGAATCAAACGTGCTATTGATAGCGAGTGGAGCCGCTCGCGACTATCGCTTTCTCCGCAACCAATTGCGCCGCGATCAGCACATGCGCGTCGATGTCTGGCTCCAGCTGTCGCCGCCAGGCATCTCGCAAGATGCGGATCAATTGCTCACGGCTTTTCCAGAGACCAAAGAGGAACTCTACGGCTACGATTGCATCGTCGCATTTGATCCCGACTGGACGCTGCTGGACGCGCAGCAGGTCGATATGCTCGAGGCCTGGGTCGCCGAAGAAGCGGGCGGTTTGGTCGTGATCGCTGGTCCGGTGCACACGGCAGCTTGGGTACAGAGCCCCGAGCACTCAGCAATTCGCTCCCTGTATCCCGTCGAGTTCCAAAAGCGTCTGACGTTGTTGGACGACGGGCTCTACGGTTCGTCAACGCCGTGGCCGCTTGATTTTTCGCGAGACGGCGAAGAATCAGCGTTCCTTTGGTTGGGAGATACGGCGAGCGAAAGTCGCTTGGTCTGGTCGGAGTTTGACGGTGTGTACGGCTGCTATGCGGTCAAAGGGCCTAAGCCCGGCGCGCGCGTGTTGGCACGCTATAGCGATCCGGAAGCGGGGATCTTCGCTGACCGACCCGTCTACCTGGCTGAACATTTCTACGGTGCGGGCCGCGTGCTCTACTTGGGCAGTAGCGAGTTGTGGCGACTGCGCAGCCTAAGCGTCGAGTATTTTGAGGTGCTCTACACACAGCTCATTCGGCACGTGAGCCAAGGACGACTACTGCGTGGTTCGTCGCTGGGATCGTTGCTCGTGCCCAAAGATCGCTACACGATTGGTGACGACGTTGTCGTGCGGGCACAGCTTTCGACGGTCAGTCGCGAGCCGCTCGTAGCTGATCGCGTGACCGCACGTGTGATTGCACCGGACGGTATGGGACGCAATCTGGTCCTTCGGGCTGACGAAGACCGGATCGGGAACTTTGTCGGCCAGTTCAGCGTCAGACAAGCAGGTGCGTACCGCATCGAGCTGCCAGTGCCCGACGTCATCGACGAGCAGCTCGTGCGCCGACTACAAGTCGTGGCACCAAACTTGGAATTTGATCGCACCCGGAGAAACGAGAGTTTGCTGGCCGCACTGGCGAAACGGTCGGGAGGACTCTATTACACGAGCTTGCAATCTGCCGTTGACGGCAATGAGAGTCTCCGTCCGATCGCCGAAGCGATTGAGGGTCGCGCCGAAACGCAGATCCGGCGTGGCACACCCGATCGCGATTTCGCCAAATGGTTGAATCAACTGCTGCTGGGTGTGATCTGCGGGGCGTTGTGTTTGGAATGGATCTTACGCCGGTTGATGAGGCTTGCCTAAAGACATGTCGAGCATTTCTGTTCCATTTCGAATGCCCAAACCCGTCGGCCGCAAGGTGCGCCTCTTGCGCTGGTTGGTGCGGTCCTATGTGTTTCTCGATGGCATCGCGTCGGTGGTCGCGGTCCTCTGCTTGGCGTTTTGGATCGGCCTGGCAATCGATTGGACTTTTGAGCCCGCGCCGCAGTTGCGTGTCGGCATGTGGGTCGCTACGGTGCTTGCGGCCAGCTACGTTGCTGTTCGCTATCTGCTGCGACCGATTGGCGCAAAGTTATCGAACAAGAACTTGGCATTGCTCCTGGAACGCAACTTTCCCGAACTCGATCAGAGCGTGATCACTACCGTCGAAGCTGCCGATCGAAATAGCGATCGCAATTCGGTCAACGAAACGCTGCTAGAAAACACGGGCCAGCAAGCCGCCAGCGTGCTACGCGGAAAGCGATTAACCGACGTCTTTCGATTTCGACCGCTGCTGTGGAAGTCAGGAGTTGCGCTGGCCCTGGTGGCATCAATCGCGGCCTTTGCATCTTTTCAGTCCGAAGCATTTGGGTTCTGGATCGGCCGGATGCAACTCGGTCAGCAGCCTTGGCCTCGTCGAGTAGAGCTGAGCGTCGTTGGGTTCAGTGAAGCGGATGGCCTGCCAACAGTCAACGTCGCCCGCGACGACGATTTTCAGCTCCAGGTGCGCGCCTCGATCGTCGACGGCCACGAAGCTCCCGACCAGGTCGAAATTCGCTATCGTGGTGCTGACGGACGACGCACTCGAGTCCCGCTTACTCGTGTCGGCAAGGCAGTTCCCGGTCGTGACGATTCGCAGCTGTTCCGCTACGAGTTTAAGAACGTCGCGACTGACCTTTCCTTTGACCTGGTTGGCGGTGACGATCGCTTGCGCAACCTGCAATTGCGTGTTGTCGAGCGTCCCCAAATCGTACGTGTGTTGCTGGAGTGCGAGTTCCCGGCCTACCTCGGCCGAGCGCCACAAACAGTGCCCGTCAGTGGCCGTATCGAGTTGCCCGAGGGCACGACCGCGTTATGTCGTCTCGGTGCAAACAAATCACTGGAGTCAATCCGCGTTCATGACCCCGCCGAGCAAATCGATCTCTCTGCGCAGCTTAACGCGTCCGATGATCAGGAGGTGACTTTTCAGGTCAAGATCGACGAGGTCGACCGCGTCTTGCTTGTGACGATGCTCGATACCGATGGTGTCGAAAATCGCGAGCCTTATCGCTTAGTGATCTCTGCGATCCCCGACCAACCGCCAGAAGTCTCGGTGCAGCTGCGTGGAATTGGCTCGGCCGTGACACCGCAGGCCAGGATTCCACTGGCCGGTAGCGTCACCGACGAATATGGATTGCAAACGATCAGGTTTGAGTATCAAGTCGACGAAAACCCTCCTGCAATTCGAGCATTGAGTAATCAGCCGGAAGGGGCCCGAGAGATACGCGACTTGGAAGCTTTAGACTTGGCGGTGACCGATCCGACAACCAAACGCTCCGTAGTCGACGTGAAGCCTGGTCAGCAGCTTACTCTCACGGTCAAGGCCACCGATGCTTACGACTTGGATGACCAACCGCACACCGGTTCTAGCCAGCGGTTCATGCTCGATGTCGTGACAAATTCCGAGCTGCGTGCTCTGCTGGAAAAGAAGGAGTTGGCCCTGAGGCAGCGATTCGAATCGATCTACGAAAAAATGACCGGCACACGTGAGTTGCTCGATCGACTAGACGCGGAGGTGCCCACCGACGACCCAACGGAAGCTGCGGACAACCAGCGGCTGCGAGAGCGTGATCGCCTGCGAGTCAGTGGTGCATTGCAGAACGTCGTACAACTGTCCTACGAAACTCTGGGCGTTGCGGACGGCATTGAAAATATTGTCGGCGAGTTGGTCAACAATCGCGTGGATTCCGAGGAGCTAACCGAACGACTAGAAGAGGGAATCGCCGATCCGTTGCGTGAAATCGGCGCAGAATTGATGCCGCAACTCGAAACCACGTTGCAGCAACTTCAGGCAGCGCTGAGAGAAGCCGATCCGCTAGACGAGCAGCTCACTGCCTCGAAACTACAGGGAGATATCGTCTTGGAGGCGATGAAACGCGTACTCGATCGCATGTTGGAACTGGAAAGTTATAATGAATTGGTCGAGCTGCTACGGGGCATCATCTCGGACCAACAGAAGCTGCAGGAAGAAACCAAACAACAACGTCGCGCAAAATTGCGAAGCTTGTTGGAAGACTGATGACATTGATCGGATCCTAACCGGATTGAAAATGGCCATGCTAAGTCCAAGACCATATGTGACACGAATCGCTCTCACCGCGGCGTTCTCGGTCAGCTTGCTGTCCGTGACCACAGCATTCGGCCAGAACGGTGAAGAGGGCGATGCGATTCGCGGCCAAGCGGGTGCTGCTGAGCCGCTCACCACCAAGCAGTCGCGGCTCGCCGAACGTTATGACCGTTTAGAAATGCTCGCGGGCCGGCTAGCAGAACTCTCTCGTGCGACGCAACCCAGACGCGCGCGTCTGTTGCGCGAACTGGTGGCGAACAGCCGCGAGCGTGACATCTCAGGTCGTTTCGAAACTATCGTCGATTCCCTTCAGCAAGAGAGCTTAGGCAAGGCAGCTACGGCGCAAGGTCAGTTGCGCGCCGATCTCCAGAAACTTCTGGAACTGTTGTTGCAGGAAGACCGCGACAAGCAGATCGAGTCGGAGCGCAAACGCATACGTAAGTACCTGGCTGAGCTGAAACGCCTCATCCAACTCCAACGCGGTATCAAAGCACGCACCGACGGAGGCGACGAGGCCAAGGATTTGACCGACGACCAACAAAAGCTGTCCCAAGCGACTGGGAAGTTGGAACAAGAGATTACCACGAACGAAATCACCCCCGAAGACGCTACCACTAGCCAAGAGGAAAAGTCTGCCGAGCCAGAAGGCGACACGAACAACGGAAATCGCCAAGGCGAGAAGTCCGACGGTGAGCAGAATGACAAGTCACCGCAAGGCGGCTCGTCGGATAGCAAGCCCGGCGAGAAACAACCCGCCGACGGGCAGCAGTCTCCTTCGGAAAAGCCGCAGTCAGAAGAAAATCCGGATTCCCAAGGTCAGCCCGGCGAGCAATCTCAAGGCCAGCCATCGCAGAATCAGCAGTCGGAAGGTCAGCCATCCCAAGGGCAAGGACAGTCACAGCCTGGCGAACAGGGTGACCAGCAGGACCAGCCGTCAGAGCAGGCGGAGAGCCCGGCCCAACGTGCTCAACAGCGACTCCAGCGCGCCCAACAACGCATGCAGCAAGCGTTGGAAGAGCTCGAAGAAGCAAAACGTGAGAACGCCGTCGAGCGCCAAGAGCGAGCGCTGCGCGAACTGGAGCAGGCAAAAGCCGAGTTAGAACGCATCTTGCGGCAACTCCGAGAGGAGGAGCGCGAGCGAATGTTGGTATTGCTCGAAGCACGCTTTCGCAAGATGCTTGATGCACAGGTGATTGTCTACGAGCAGACGAAAAAGTTAGACGAGAGTCGTTCAACCGTCCAGGAGCACGAAATTGAAATCGCCAGCGGTCGACTCAGCCGCCAAGAACGCGAGATCGTCCGCGAGGCCGATCGTGCTCTGGTACTCTTGCGCGAGGATGGTACGACGGTCGCATTCCCTGAGGCGATCGAACAAGCCCGCGAGGACATGGAGAGCGTCGAGCAGCGTCTCGCCGAGGTCAAGACGGGAATGATCACACAGGGTCTGGAAGAGGACATCATCGCGGCTCTCGAAGAAACCCTGGCAGCGTTGCAACAGGCCTTGAAGAAAGCACGTGCCCAAAAGGGACAGCCGCAGCAACCTTCGGGCGGCGGCCCAACCGAAGAAGATCTGATAGACCAGCTGGCCGAACTGCGTATGATTCGAGCATTGCAAAACCGCATCAACCGACGCACGGAGCGATACGGCAAGATCATCGGAGACGAAATCACGGCCGATCCTGAACTGTTGGAAGCTCTCGACGAGCTGGCAGTCCGACAGGAACGAGTGTTCCAGGCCACTCGTGACTTGGAGAGCGGGCGAAACAAATGAACATCAGAACTTTGACCAATTCGACGGCTGACAGGCAGAGCGTAAAGCTGCTCTCGCTCGCAGTTTTTGTGGTCGTCGCAAACGTGCCAGCCCACGCACAAGTTGCTTTCCAAGCGAGTTGGGAGCCGCGCACCTACGAGCAAGTACGTGAAGAAGTAATGGGATGGGTAGACGACGCGCCGCTGACCGAAGAAATTCGACTCCAAGCACGTTCGCTCTGGCCGGCCGCAAACCTACGAGCTGGCGATGGCTCTTCGCTACTGGAGCGTGTGGCTGAGACATTCGCCCTGGCGAATCCCGCAGCTAGGGAGCTATTCGAAGCTTGTAACACTGAGTTCGCGGGACCGATCCCACCTGATGCAGATTGGCTGGCGGACGAGTCACTCCCCAAAGTGCTGCGATACAATCTCCGGCTGTACTACGCACGTTGGCTCACGCACCATCAGCTGTACGACGAAGTGCTCGAGGCGCTGGCGGAGATTGCCCCGTCGGAAGTGGTCGACCCAGCAGGTTTGCTCTTCTATCGCATGATTGCTCATCATCAACTCGTCGAACCCGATGAGAGTCGACTCGCGCTAGAGAAACTTATGGAACAGGAAGATCGGCTGCCGCGCCGCTATCTGCAAGTCGCCCAGTTGCTAAGGCGCGACTTGGCAGGGTTGAAGGATGAATCACTCGACCACGTAGCTCGCCGCATGAACGATGTCCGGCGGCGGCTCGACATCGGTCGCGCCGGCAAGCAAGTCCAGGTCGACGAAAAGGGCGTCGTGGACTCGCTTGATCGCATGATCAAAAAATTGGAGCAACAACAACAGCAGCAACAACAGATTTCTCAGCCTGGCGGGAGTAACCGCAGTTCTAAGCCGATGCCAGACAGCCAACTCCCTAGTGGCGGTAAGCCCCCGATGAAGGTCGACCAGCGAGACATCGGCAATCAATCGGGCTGGGGGGATTTGCCCGCCAAGGAGCGCGAACAGGCACTGCAGCAAATTGGACGTGAGTATCCCGCACATTATCGCGAGCTGATCGAGCAGTATTTCCGTGAACTCGCTGACGAAACCAACAGTGATCCTACCAAATGAACTTCGCTCCACGACAAATTCGATTACTGCTGATCTGGTGCGCACTTGCCGTCGTGCAGGTGATTCAGGTGCGTGGGGACGATGGTTTCGTGGTGAAGCTGATTGACGGCTCCCAGCGGCGCGGCGACCTGGTCGGCTGGGAGCAGTCTGGACTTAAGCTGAACGCCGGCGGTGAAATCGTCGAGCTGGAAACTGCCCAGTTGCTAAGAATTAGCCGCCCCGGCGATGCCCAGAACAGCGCGACTTCGCCGACGTTCCTCCAGTTGAGTGATGGCACACGCCTGGCTCACGAGGCGTACGAGGTTCGGGCAGGCCAGGCAACGATCGCGACAGCACTGGCGCCTGAGCCATTCTCAATCTCGACCGCTCTCATCGAGTGGGTCAGTCTCATGCCAAACGCGCCGGAGCTATCCGACGCGGAGTTGCAAGGCGACGCATTGGTCATCTACAACAAGAAGCGAGATTCTTTCGACCAGCTCGACGGAATACTGGGCGACATCTCTGCAGAGAAAGTCCAATTCGAGTGGGACGGCGAGACACTCCCGGTGAACAGGAACAAGGTCGGCGCGGTTGGGTACTTTCACGCGAAAAGGGAGTCGGTGACCGACCCCGTTTGTTGGCTAAAGCTGGCCGACGGAACTCGGCTTCCGATCGCGAAATTGCTCCGGACCGGTTCAACAATACAAGCCACGACGATCAGCGACGTCGATTTCTCGATTCCCTTGGACATGGTGCGAGTAGCCGATTACTCACACGACAAGCTGATTTACCTCAGCGATCTCAAGCCGACGTACCAGCAATGGTCGCCTCGAATCGACCTGCCCTCCTCAGCGCAGTTGATTAAGCAGCATGGAATGCCACGGCGTGACCAGTCGTTTACGGGGTCAACGTTAGCCCTCGTGTGGCCGCACCCGAAGACAGGCATCCTCGGTGGTGAGCGGAAGAACTTTGAAAAAGGACTGGCACTGCGCAGCCGTACTGTCATGCGATATCGGGTCCCGAAAGGCATGACGCGTTTCATCGCGATTGCTGGCATCGACCCCGAAACGTCTGCCGAAGGACACATCACGCTTGAACTGTTTGCAGACAAACGCTTGCTCTGGGAGGGGGAGATCATAGGTGGTGCGGAGCCAACGGAAATCAACGTCGAACTGGGTACCGCGCGCGAGCTACGAATTGTTGTCGATTTCGGGGAAAATCTTGATTACGGCGATCGACTTCATCTGGTGGAGGCACGCATAAGCAAATGAAGTATTCGATACTCTGCTGCGCTATAACGTTCGTCGCTCTACTGATGCCGGCTCATCTTACGGCCAAACCTGCCGCTGAGGTGCTGGAGGCGGAGCGGCAGCGAGTCGAAGTGATGCGTCGTGCGGCTGCCACAACGGTGGCAGTTTTTGACAGCAGCGGCGAAGGGGGTGGTTCTGGCGTCGTCATTTCTCCCGATGGTTTTGCGCTGACCAACTTTCACGTGACTGCGCCGTGCGGACCCGCCATGAAATGCGGTATGGCAGACGGCAAAGTGTACGACGCGGTCATCGTCGGCATCGATCCGGTTGGGGACGTGGCGCTGATTCAATTGCTAGGGCGCGATGATTTTCCGCATGCGCCGATGGGCGACAGCGACTCAGTCCAGGTCGGCGATTGGGTGTTCACCTCTGGCAATCCTTTTCTGCTCGCCAACGATTTTCAACCATCGATTGCTTACGGAATGGTATCCGGCACGAATCGCTATCAGTATCCATCTGGCACATTGCTGGAGTATGCCGATTGCATTCAGACCGATGCGGCGATTAATCCAGGCAACTCGGGAGGACCGCTGTTTGATGCCAATGGAAGACTGATCGGTATCAACGGTCGTGGTTCGTTCGAAAAAAGAGGTCGCGTGAACGTGGGAGTTGGGTATGCAATTTCCATCAACCAAATCAAATACTTTCTCGGGTACCTCAAGAGCGGGCGAATCGTCGACCACGCCACGCTCGGGGCGACCGTCTCGACCACTGCTGACGGTCAAGTCAAAGTCGACGAAATCCTTGAAACTAGTGACGCCTACCGCCGAGGACTTCGCTACGGCGACGAGATCCTTCAGTTTGCTGGGCGAGATATCACTACCGCCAATCGTCTTAAGAACGCGTTGGGCATCTTTCCTCGCGGCTGGTCCGTGCCACTCACGTATCGCCGCGCTGGGGAGACGATTGAAACGACTGTGCGATTAATGGGCGTACACGATCCGACACAGTTGTTTGATTTGGTGCAGCAGCAGAACTTCAAGCCACCCGAGCGGAAGCCGGAGCGTAAGGAACCGGTACCCGAAAAGCAGATGCCCAATCCGATCGAACAACTAAAGGACCTGATTAAGAAAAAACCTCGCCTACCCAAGGCCGTGGCTGATCGCCACGAAGCCCGACGGGGTTATGCCAACTATTGGTACAACGAACGGCAGCAGCAGAGCCTATGGAACAACTACACCGGTAGCGAAGTGCTGGCGAAGGAATCTGGCCGTTGGAAAGTGACCGGCGCTGCCGCTGAGATTGAAATCGACTCAGCAAGTGCAACGATCAAACAAGCCAACGCCGTTTCTGGCGCGACGTTCGATGGTGATCTGTCATCGCAGCTTAGTCCACCAGGGTCTGGTGGATTGCTGCTTACCTTGCATCTATGGCAACGGTTCGTCGAGAAGGGTGTGAAAAAGTACGGAGAGGTCTACTACCTCGGTCGACTACCTGCCCGGGAAGACGGCGCTCTGGTCGACTGCCTTGTTGGCATCTACGCGGGCATGGAAACCTGCTTTCAGTTTGACACCCAGTCAGGCGAACTGGTAAGCATCGTCATGCTACCGCGCGACGGACTCGATCCCTGTGAGCTATACCTATCAAACTACGGCGACCTCGGTGGTCGGGAACTCCCCCGTACCTGGAGGGTCTTTCATGGCCAACAGTTATTCATGCAATTGGAGTTGGAAAGCTGGGGATTTTTGAACGTTTCGACAGGAGAGCAAAACTGATGTCGAGGCGTGTTCTGATGCTGCTGGCCGTCATGGTGTGCGCGTTGCAATTTGGCACAGCTCTCAACGCCCAGAATCTGCAACTCACCATTCGCGACGTCCAGACTAAGGTCGTGAAGATCTACGGTGCAGGGGGCTTGAGGCAGATGGAAGCCTACCAGTCCGGATTATTGATTTCCCCTGAGGGGCATGTGTTGACGGCACTGAGCTACGTCCTCGACACCGATGACCTGGCAGTGATTCTGCACGATGGTCGAAAATGGACCGCTGAGTATCTTGCCAGCGACCCGATTACCGATCTCGCGTTACTAAAACTGCCCGACGAAGCTGAACAGTTGCCGCACTTTGACCTGCAGCTCGAAACCGCCGCACGGGCGCGCCCTGGGCAAAGGATTCTGGCGCTTAGTAATCTGTACGGCATCGCCACCGGAGACGAACCGGTCAGTGTGCTACAAGGCGTTGTCACTGCAATTGCTCCGCTCAAGGCCCGACGCGGAGCGTTTCAGTCCAACTATCGCGATGAGGTGTACGTGCTTGATGCGTACGCGAACAACCCTGGCGCTGCCGGAGGCGCGCTGGTCGACTGGCAGGGTAATTTGCTTGGTATCCTCGGCAAGGAATTGCGGAGCGAAGTGACCGGTACTTGGCTCAACTACGCATTGCCTGTTTATGCGATCGCGTCGACAGTCGACGAAATGCTCGCCGGAGGCGTGAACTCCGCGCCCACCGCATTGCCACCCGAAGTGCCCACACACACGACCGAGTCACTCGGCCTTTCGCTGATTCCTAACGTAATAGCACGCACCCCACCCTACGTTGATTCCCTGCGGCGTGGTTCTGCCGCAGAACTGGCGGGATTACGACCGGACGATCTGGTCGTATTCGTGAACGGGGAGCCGATCGACTCACACATGGCCCTCGTCCAGCAGCTCGATCGCATCGAGAACGTCGATCCTGTGACGATGTCAGTGTTGCGCAACGGAGAGCTACGGGAATTCACTCTGACACCAGCCTCCGCAGATGATTCGTCAGCGCAAGTCAGCAAACCCGATACGGCAGATTCAACACCGGAAGAATGACATCGATGCGAATCGCACTGACCACGATCGCTCTCACTGTTGGCATCGCGTGCAGTCTCAAGACTGCTGGTGCCCAGCTTGCGGAACTCGAGCAGCAGGCCTTCGACGATGCGGTCTCGACGGTCTCGGATTCAGTCGTACAAATTCGCACAGTCGGCGGACTTGATCGCGTCGGCAAGACCTTGATCTCACAAGGGCCAACCACTGGACTGATTGTTTCTGCAGACGGGTATATCGTCTCGAGTGCGTTTAACTTCGCGGCCCAGCCCAGCTCGATCCTTGTGCGTTTGGCCGATGGCCAACAGTTCGCCGCTGAGTTGATCGGCCGCGACAAGAACCGCATGCTCGTCTTGCTGAAGATAAATGCTGGTCGACCGCTGCCGGTGCCAGTTGCCGTCGTCAGCGACGAGATTGTTGTTGGCCAGTGGGCGATTGCGTTGGGGCGTACCTTCCAATCGCAACAAGTCGACATCTCAATCGGTATCGTCAGCGCGACGAATCGTATGTATGGCCGCGTGATTCAGACCGATGCAAATATCTCCGTGGCCAATTACGGCGGTCCGTTGGTCGACATATCGGGGCGAGTACTGGGTGTGCTGGTGCCGATGTCGCCGCAGGCGGCCAGCGATGAGAACGCGGAACTCGCCGGCGCCGAGTTTTACGATTCGGGAATCGGCTTTGCGGTGCCGCTTGAGCACGTGCTTAAGGTGCTTGATCGTTGGAAGGCCGAAACGGACTTGCTACCTGGTAAGCTCGGAATCGGTATGGCCAAGGGCGACGCTCACGTGACGGAACCCAAAATCACTTCGATCTGGCCCGGCTCTCCAGCTGCTACAGCGAAGTGGCAAGCGAAGGACGTGATTACCTCAATCAATGGCACACAAGTGTCGACGCAAGCACAGTTGAGATTCGAGATTATGCCGCTCTACGCGGGAGACTCGATTCGCGTTACCCTCGCCCGAGCGGGAGAAGAGATCCAGACCGAAGTGAAGCTGACCGGCACGCTGCCGCCTTTTCGTCATGCATTCTTAGGCATCCTCCCAGGCACTAGTGATACTACAGAAGGAGAAAGCCCCGAGGGGGTGTCCGTTCGGCTTGTGTGGCCGGAGGGTCCTGCCGCCCTGGCAGGTCTCCAGGCGAACGATCGCATTACGAAGCTCGACGAAATACCGATCAAGATCCCGTCCAACTTGCAGGTCGCCATGGATGCGTGTCATCCCGACCAAGAGGTCAGCCTAGTTGTTATTCGCGACGACAAAGAACTGAATCTCACGGCTACCCTCGCGGCGATGCCGGAAGAGATCTTGTCATCGACCGACGTCGCATCGCTAAGCGGAAAGAGCGAAGAGGCGGCCGAGGAAACTGCGTCGCTGAAGCCGCTCAATGTGCCTGAGTTTTCGCAGGAAGCCGTTTACTGGTCGCCCACGCTGGAGGGCGGACAGCAACCTGCGATGCTGCTTTGCTTGAGCGACGGCAAAACAGACCAAAACCAACAGCTCCTAGATGATTGGCAAGCGGCTTGTCAACGTCTCGGCCTCGTGCTCTTGATTGCACCGCCGAAGCAGGACTCTTCATGGGAGTCTGACGATTTATCCTATCTGCAACAACTTGTCCGCCTGGCTGGGCAGCGATTGAACGTTGACCGTTCGCGAACCGTAATCATCGGTCAAGGCAAAGCGGGTCAGCTGGCGTACGCATTATCGATGGCGAGCCGCGGTAGCTCTGCGGGCGTAATTAGCATCGACGCCCCCCTGCCCCGCACTCTCTCACCGCCCCAGACCTCGCCGAGTAACCGACTTGCGGTGCTAGCCATCGAGTCCGACGGATCGAATTTTGCACCGCTGATTCGACGCGACGTTGAGAAGCTGCGCAATCAGGGCTATCCCACCACCTGGCTGCAGAAGCCCATGCAGGACGACCGGAACTCACTTGATTCCGCAACGCGGTCTTCGATTGAGCGCTGGCTTATTGGTTTGGACCGTCTGTGAACCGAATCGCCTCTCGGTCGGCTGTCGTGCTAAGCAGATTGGTGATTGCTGCTGGGAAGCGCTCCGCCCAGGCCGCCTCTTCGTGCCTCGCGTTCTCGTCCCTTACGTAGAACAAATCCCGACCCGCTTCATAGCCCTTACCTCGGAGGGCTGCGAGCATTGCGTCCACCCCAGGCTGGAGTAGTTTTTCCAGGCCGACACCACCGTCGTCGATATAGAACGTGAGCGAGTGATTCGGGCGAGCCGAGTCAGCGACGGTCGAGACGTAGTCGAATTTTAGCTTCTTTTCGTCATTCTCTAACTTGAACGCAGGCGACATACAGATTGCCTTGGAGAAAACGGCGCTATGTTCCCATGCGAGCATAAACGCGCATAGCCCGCCGGCCGAAGAACCACCGACGAGCGTGCCGTCGCGCGACGCATCTGTTCGATAGGTCTGATCAATCATCGGTTTGACTGTGTTGACGATGAAGTTCCGGTAAGCACTTCCCTTTTCCCCTGGCAGATACTCCTTCGTGCGATCGGGGGTGTTGTAGATGCCGACCACGATGAGCGGCGCGATGGCCCGTTCGCCAATCAGTCGCGTGCAAATCTCATCGATCTGCCAGTCGACGCCAAAGGCGCTGGTCTTGGGATCGAACAGGTTCTGTCCGTCGTGCATGTAAAGCACGGGATAACGAAAAGTTGTGTTTTCGTAATCTGGCGGCAACCAGACGACAACATCGCGCGGGCGAAGGCCATCGTACTCGATCTGACGATGATAGTTGACCGCACCGGTGACCTGGCCAACAAATCTCGGTTGCGATCCGTTCGTCCACGAAGCAATTTGATCTTTGACCACCGATACACCATCGACGGTGTGAGAGAAGTTCGGCAGCGGCTTGCCGGTCGCATCGGCTCCTTCTCGTGCCCAGGAACCTAGTGTGTACTTGTACTCGATTGTGGTGCCACTATTAGCGTTCAGCTCGTAAATCCAGCGATGGTCGCCTGCGTACTCCATGCGTTTCTCATCTGGCTTCCAATTCCCCAGTCCCGAAGTTGAGCCGGCAACGTAGACCACCGAGTCCTCTGGTAACGATGGTGCGTGCAATTGCAACGTGATCGCCACTGGGGACGCTAGTGCGACTGAAACCAGAAGCAGCCAACAGATGAAAGGTATAACCAGGCGAGCCTGACAAAGCGCTGACGGCATAGGCGAGAGCACCGATGTTTGGCTATAGGAGAGCCGTCACTTAGAACACTGAGCACGCAACCAACTTAGGTGATCTCAGTTGCGCATTGCTAAACCAATACTCGTGAATGGCGGAGAGGCTACCCCAACTCCTCAATAGGACGGGGTGGTTCCCCATCAGGCACAGCATTGTCGGTGATGTCGAACCATTCCTTTTTGAATTCGATGCGTTTGTTCTCTCGCATCGCCTTGTTCGACGTGAGGGCGATCACCGCGTCGGCCATCGCGACCTTTGGATTGCACTTCACTTCACCCTTGCCAGGGTTGCGGATACACCAAGCCCAGTGCTCGATTTCCTCCCGGTAACCACGGCTGATATCCATTGCCGCCTGCGCGACGGCTGCTTCTTGTCCGCCGCCGCTCTCAGTCGTGTCGAGCTGCGGTCCGTCTTTGCCTTGGCTGACCTTGATATTGGTCGACGTACTAGAGCCGCGATACAGCATCACGTCTTTTTCTTTTTCGAGAATGAGCGTCCCTGCGGTACCCATTACGACTTCACCGTAGCCGCCGTAGCCGTTACCGTTGATCGACGAATAGGTGACGATGATCTTCTTGTTCTCGTCGGCAACGGTCTTGCCATCCTTGGCGTAGTAGCCCTTGGCAGGGAATTCGAACGTTGTGTACACGTGATCATCCACATCGCGGTCGTACGGGAAGATGGAGCGGCTCCCCGAACCAATCACACTCAGTGGATAGACTTTCTCACCACCCCCGTGCTGGGCGCTGATAAAGATGCTCGCCGCGTCGAGTTGATGGCTGCCTAGTTCGGCCATCAACCCCGCTCCCGTCCGGTCCCACAACCGCCAGCGGATGAGCTCTTCCAACGCGGGCACAATCGTGCCTTGGCCATTGTCGAGCGTGCGCTCTTTGTAGCCATACTTCGCGGCGTTTACCACAACATCCTTCATCTGATGTTCTTTTTGCGTCGCCTGCGTGAGCCACGCTTCTTCGAGTTGAGTATCTTTCTTGTCGCGCGCGACCGCTGCTTTCTTTCGCATCGAGTGCAATTGTTCGAGCAACTTGTAGTCCGCTCGGAGTTCCTCCTCTTTGCCCTCTTTGCGAGCAGCACGACGCATGTCGCCATAAGCAGATTCTTCGTGATAGTTGCACGGCATCGATGGCTGCCAGCTATCTTTTCCGGGCATATTGCCACGGTGCCACTGCGCACGAATCGAATGAACATCACCGATCAGACCACGCTTGATTGTGTCGACGGCGTTGGCGTAGAGCACGCTGTAGTGCCGCTGGTGGCCGGTGGCAAGAATCTTGTTCTCGGCGGCCGCCACGCGAGCCATCTCTTTGCACTTGCCTACGGTTTGGGCCATAAGCTTTTCGGTCAGGACATGCTTGCCCGCTTTCATAGCCTTAATCGCGGCCACATCGTGGAGCCACAAAGGCAACGCGATGATCACCGCTTCGACGTTCTCGTCGGCTAGCAACTTTTCGTACTCGTCGTCGTAGACCTTGATGTGCTTTTTGGCTTCGTCGTCGTCTAGCCAGCCGTATTTTTCATAGTAGACGTCCAGCAGACCTGGCCGCGCTTTTTTTGCACTGGGGCTGTAGTTGTCTCCGTAGAACGCTCGCCAGATGTTGTAGGGGCGAATGTCGGCGATCGCGACGACGTCGACATAGTCGGGGTTGAGTGCGCCGATCAGCACGCTGCCCTCGTCACCGGTGCCGATGATGCCGACTCTGACCGGATCGTCCTTGTCGATCTTGCCGTATCCGAAGTACATCGCGCCCAGGCCCACGCCACCCGCTCCGGCGGCGCCGAGCAAAAACTCGCGTCGCGACGGATCGAACTGGGTTCCGACCGCCTGGTAGAAGTTCTCTTTACCGATTGCTTTGTCTTCAGGAGATAGATCCATGATTGATTACCCTTTTGCTCCGCAACACTTGCACCAAAATCCGCGGAGCAGTCCGTCGAGACCCGGCAGCCGCCAAGGACCGCTAACCAACAAAGTCAGCAGCGCCATGAACTCGACCAATTGATAATAAAAGGAACCAGAGAGTGCTCCAGGCACCCACGGCAATTGTGTGACCATCACCGACGCCAAGAATATCATTCCGCCGACGGCAGCAAGACGCGTGAACAACCCCAACAGCAAACAGACGCCAACGCCAGTGATCAGGCACGTGACCATGACATTCATTCGGTCCAGCTTAACGACCTTGGGATCGGTCAAGGCGGTATCAACTTTTGCGCTCAGTGACTCATCGCTCCGTTGATCTGCCGTGAGCACCCCAAGCAAGTCCGTCACGAAACCACGTTCGATGCCGCGCACCTCGCTCACGAGTCGCCCGCCAAGTGCCGACGCTTCCGAGCGTTTGGCAGCCACACGCTCTGCCCGGAACGGAATATCTTTAGCGCCGGCCTGATCCTCAAGATTCTCCAATCGCCACAACTCATGCTGATACTCTTCGATCGCTTCAGCTTCTTCCACCAAGAAATCAGCCATCTGTTGATGTCGAGCTTCGAACAGCTCGGCCGCCTGGGCGTCTTGTTCTTCATCGACTGCCGAGAGCTTCGTAAACTTAGTCAGCTTATCTCGCAGCCCCTCGGTAATCGCTTCAGCCCAAGCCTTGTACGGCGCGTAGGCTGGGAACTCGATTGGTAGCGGCTCACCCGCTTTCTTGGCGGCCGCTCGGTTCCTGGCGTATTCGTTGTCCCACGCCTGACGTTCTTCGATCTGTGCTTCGGTCAATGGTTTCGATTCGGTGGGTACCGCCAGCAGGTTCTCCCAGTCGTAGAAGCCGGGCAACTGATTCTTGTAAAAATCAGCAAAGGGCCCCGTCGCGCTGCGAAACACGACTTCCGTGGGAACCGAGATCTTCCATTCCTGATTCACTTCATCGAAGGTCAGCTTCTTCGTGCCTTCGCTGAAGAAGTGCCAGCCAATGGTCACGCGCAACAGGAGCAGAGCGAGCGTGAATTTCCAGAGCGCGGACTGAGCCTTGCCTTGCTGCTCACTAGCGGTTGATGTTGGTTCACTCACTCTGATTCAACCCCAAGTCTTTCGGTGTCCACAGAATATCGGTGGTGCGGCGTTGTGTGCATTGAATTGATGGTCGCCGCGGAGCCTGACGCTCGGTGGAAATGCCCGTTCACACCGTCGAACGACCAGTATATTGTAAGTGGCAGTGGACCAATTTTCTAGTGGAGTGAAGTGCCACCGCCTGCCGTGACAACATCACTGGATTCTCGACTTTTTCACACAATAACGACAGTCTATTGCGAATCGTCCTCTGCTATCCCGCTGAAGCCCATCACGTCGAGCGTATCCAATCGGTCTGGCCGGAAGCAGAGATCGTCAACGCGGGTCAGCAGGGGATTGCTGCAGCGCTCCCGACCGCCGACATCTATTGTGGACACGCCAAAGTGCCTGTTCCCTGGGAGTCGGTGGTCGACGGTGGCCGTCTGCAATGGATTCAGTCCTCTGCCGCAGGACTGGACCACTGTCTGGTGCCTTGTGTGGTTGATTCCAACATTCCTGTGTCCAGCGCGTCGGGAGTGTTGGCCAAACAGGTCGCGGACCAGACTTTCGCCCTTCTGACGGGCATCTTGAGAAACCTGCCCGCATTTTTCCGCGCAAAGGACAATCGTGAGTTTATTCGTCTTCCAACACGCGACCTCTACGGCGCGTGCGTAGGTATTGTCGGCGTGGGTGGAAACGGAAGAGTGCTGGCAAGAATTCTTAAGCAATTCGAGACCACAATTCTCGCGACCGACTGGTTTGCAGATCAGCAATGTGAGCATGTCGACGAACTTTATCCGCCCGATGGCCTGGACGACATTTTGCCACGCGTGGACGCGTTGATCCTCACCGCCCCACTCAATGAGCACACGCGAGGCATGATCAACGAACGCCGATTGCGAATGATGCGGAAGGACGCGGTGTTGATCAATGTCGCACGAGGACCGCTTGTGGTAGAAGCAGACCTAGCGAGCGTGTTACTTTCCGGCCATCTGTGGGGCGCTGGGGTTGATGTCACGGAAGTCGAACCATTGAGCGTCGACAGCCGGCTATGGGAAATTCCGAATCTGATCATTACACCGCACGTAGGTGGCCAGCGAGCGAGTCGAATTGATGACACGACCCGCCTGTTCTGCGAGAACCTCCGCAGATTTCGCGACGGTCACGACCTTGTCAATATTGTGGACAAGCGGCTCGGTTTTCCCGCACCCCAGGCGATTTGGACTGCGTGAATCTCACACACATAGCCGCATTCGCCAAAGATTACCGTATGCCAACGGCCGGCAATTGGCCTAAAATAACAGACTGGACTACTGGGCTTCGGCCTGACTAGTATTAAAGCAGGAGGCACAGTTGTTCTAGAGTTTGCCACCCCGCTGATTGCTCAGCGCGAAATGCACCCTTCTCGTCCGTTTCCAACCAACACTGCCGCATGAATCCCTCGACGACGATTCTCAAAGGTACGCGAACGATTTCATTCACGGGTACGCCGCCGAAGCGCTGTCCCAATGAGTTGTACGAGCGATACCAGCAAATCCTCGATGCTCAGTACATGGGCTGGACCGAGCACTTACGCTTCCGTCGTCTGCTCGGTACCGGTGGACAGGGGATGGTTTATCTGAGCGACCGTCGCGGTGCTGATGGCTTTACCCTGCCGCTCGCGCTCAAGGTGTTCTCTCCCGAACGATTTGAGAGTTTGGCTGAGTACGAACGCGCCATGGAACGCATGGCACAGGTTGCCAGCAAAATCGCGAAGCTCCAGCACGACAGTTTGCTGGACGTACAGAACTTCACATCGCGGCATGGCATCCGCATCATGGAAATGGAATGGGTCGACGGCTACGACCTTGATCAGCTGCTCACCCCCTCGATGCTCGCTCGCGCGGAACATCGAGTCAGTCAACGACGCTGGAAGTACATCAACAACGTGATCGCCACGCAGGGCCCTGTGCGACCGCGTTTGCAGCCGGGAATCGCGGTCGCGATCATTCGGCAGTGCCTGGCTGCTTTGGCTGCGTTGCATCGGGAGGAGATTATCCACGGCGATTTGAAGCCATCGAATATCATGGTCAAACGCACGGGAAATCCGAAAATCGTGGACATGGGATCGGCACTTGATCTGAATAATATGCCGGAACAGCGAACCTGCACTCCCCAGTATGCCGCGCCCGAAATGCTTGAACGCAACGAGTTTACGCCGCGTTCGGACTTGGCGAGTTTGGGCTACGTGCTCATCGAAATCCTGGCAGGACGACCCCTTTTTGCTGGACTGAGCAGCCTCGGCGAACTGTTGGAAGCAAAGTGGACATTGCCACAGCGGCTTGATCAGATTCTGCCGGACTATGTCTCCGACAGCGATTTGCTGATGACCATTTGCCGGAAGCTCACCGCGCCCGACCCATTGGTGCGATTTGAGAGTGCCGAACGAGCCGATAATGGCAAATCCGGCCTCGCTGAGTTTCAGCGCACGCTAGTGATGGGCGATCTGGCTAGTGAGTACGAGAATGAGCTACGTGTCTGGCTGGAAGAGTTGGACTGAGCCTTCTACGGACGAGCCACGCGAACAGTGTTGCCTTCGACAGTGGTGAGATCGACCAGCCCGGTCAGGCGAGCAGACGCACGTCGGTCCAGGTCATTCCTGCGGTGCGGGCGGCAGCGATTCCCTGATCACCATCCTCGAACACGTGGCATTTCGCTGGCTCGACATCAAGCTGTCGTGCGGCTTCCAGAAACACGTCGGGAGCCGGTTTGCCGGGTATGGGATCATCGGCAGTCACGAGTACTGGAAACAGATGCAGGGCGCCGACGGTCTCCAGAGACAGCTTCACCACGCTGAGTACACTTCCCGACGCGACGGCCATGGGCAGTCGTCCGTGATGAGCTTCGGCGGTCGCAAGCACGAGGTCAACTGGCTTGACTTCGCTGATCCGCGCGATGTACCGAGCTTCCTTGTCTTGCACGACCGTCGCCGGGTTAAGTGAGACACCGAACTCGACGTTCATCTGCTCGACGATGATCTCCGTCGGCATACCCGCCCGCGCGTCGATGAAAGATTTTGGCAACTCAACACCGTAGTCACGCAGCGTGGCCTGCCAAGCATCGACGTGGATCGGCATGGAATCTACAAGTGTTCCATCGCAGTCGAATAGAAGCGCTTCAGTGTCCTCAGGAAACGGAATCATCAGGCGAGCTCGATGGTGGGTCAAGGTAGACGGGCACCGCACATTCTGGTCTGTTAGCACGACAGTGGCAAGCCGACCATTCGCACGCGCGCGATTGCAAAATGTTTCAACTCGCTCCACCCGAGACGCCCACGCAGTGGGAGCAGTATTTCGAATTGCGCTGGCGGATCCTCCGCGATCCTTGGCAGCAGCCACGCGGCTCGGAGCGAGACGAACTCGACGAGCCCGGCAACGCTGTCAATCACGTGGCCGCGTGGAGTGTCGAAGTTCGCATTCTTGGAGTCGGTCGCTTGCACCTGAAGGACTCGTCCGCAGCGCAGATTCGCTTCATGGCGGTCGAGCCCGAGTACCGTGGGCATGGCATCGGTCGGGCAATTGTGAGCTACCTAGAGGCGGCGGCTCAAGCTCGGCAAATTGAGCGAATCGTGCTAAATGCTCGCGAGGAAGTAGTCGACTTTTACCGGCGTCTGGGATACGACGTCGTTGGTCCCGGCCCCGTAATGTTCGGGGAGGTGAAGCACTCATGCATGGAGAGGCAGCTATCGGCTACGCCTCGAAAGTAACGCCAATCTGCTTGCCTGTGTCGAACAGGAAATCGCGACTTTGGTGATACTCCGCCTCGCCGCTCATGTGTTCAATCATCAGCGGAGGATTGTGCGGCAATGCTGCCAGGCGCTTCAAGTACGTTTTGTAATCAAGCACTCCTTGGCCCAACACAACTTCCCGAAAGTGCACCTGCATTTCAACCTGCCAGGCAACGTCTTTGGCGTGGCAGCTGACGATCCACGGCCCAAGCTTGTCGAAGCACTCGTCGATGAGCTGACTGTTTTCGTAGAACCGCGTTGGAGAATTGACCGCATTGCAAGGATCCAGGTGGACGCCAAAGCCCTTGCGATCAATGGCCTTATACAGATCAACATACGAGTCCGCGCTGTCGGGTAGCGACCAGCCCATCATTTCCAGGGCGAACTTCGCCCGCTTCGGCTTCACCGCATCGATGATCTTCCGCGCGTTCTCGACCGTCGCGTCGAAGAACTCAGCCGACAGGTTTTTCTCGTGCGGTCCGTACCACTCGTCTGTGCTGAACGATCCCGCGATGTCCACACAACACAGTGCCCCCACCTCGTCCGCTAATGCCAGTCCGTCGATGACGGTCTGCAAGTTGGTGGCCCGTTTCTGCGGATCGGCGTCGAGAAGATTCACCCAGCGGCCGACCTCGGCAATCACGACATCGTGTTTCGCGAAAGCCCTGCTGATCGCGCGAATACGTTCGGTATCGGACAACTCAACGGACGGACAATAAGCTGCACGATAACCTTGCTGCCGGTGGAGCGCCGCGAGCGCGTCGGGGTCCTCCGGCGCGTTAAACACCGGCGCACCCAACCGGATGGAGTGTCGCGAAGCGGAGTTTTCGACGGCTGCAGTCGTGGTGCTTGCAACAAAGGCGCCAGCACCGGCAATCGTCGCCGAGCGGAGGAACTGTCTGCGGTCAGGTTGCTGAAGGTACATGTTCAGAAATCCCAGATGACGCCGCGACTATTGCGTCAGAGCAATGACACCTAGGCGTTTTCTAATTGTCGCGACTTGCTTTCCGCTGCTCGCTTAACGCCTTCCATATCCGCCGCGATACATTTTTTCATCGGGCCGACCATCAGCAGACTTGCTACCGGTGTCATGAGCTTAGCGAACAAACTCATGGCGCGGGTCTCTACGTTGAGTCGCACTGTGGTGCCCGAGATGTCGCCTACAAATCGATACTCGAAGCGATAGTGGCCGCCGCAAGACTCGCCTTCCACGACATAAGAATGTGGCGCATCGAAGACAGTGATTTCCATCTCTTCGGTGGCCTCCTTGCCGAACATCGTCCGCGTCTCGCGAAAGCGTGTGCCAACGCCGATGGGACCGTCGGTGAGAACTTCCAGCTTGTCGATTCCCTCGATATTCTCGGCGGCGTTGTGAAAATCGCTGGCTACCTCAAACACAACCTCGGGTGGAGCAGTGATGTGCTCGCTCATCGTGAATTTGGCCATGGCCGTGAGTCCAGAGTCTAAGGGTCGAGAAACTAGAGCAGGCTTTCCGTCATCTTAGCACTTCGTCACAAATGGCTCGACGGTTAGGACTCGATCAGTTTTCGCAGTGTTCTCAGATTGACCACATCCATGTTGCGTCCCTTGTCGTCCTCTTTTGGTGTCTCGAGGTACATGGGTATCTTGCGAAACCGCCGATCATTGAGCAAATAGCGAAAGGGAGCGAGTCCCATCTCACCTTTACCAATCGCAGCGTGGCGGTCCTTACGGGAGCCGAACGGACGCAGGCTGTCGTTCAAATGAAACGCTTTGATTTGCCGGACACCTACGGTCTGGTTGAGACTTTTCATCGTCGCCTTGTAACTCTTTTCATTATTCATCGCGTAACCAGCTGCGAAAACGTGACAAGTGTCAAAGCAGACACCTAACCGATCTGGATCTTTGGCAAGCTCCATAATCTGGGCCAAATGCTCAAACTTCCATCCCAGGTTCGATCCTTGTCCCGCAGTGGTTTCCAACAGGCACTGTGCTTGGCAGCCTTTGGTCTGTTTGTGAGCTTCGTCAAGACCGCGGGCGATCCGCTTCAGCCCCTTGGCCTCGGTACTGGTGGTAAACGCACCGGGATGTGCGACGACATACGGAATGCCGAGCAGCTCGGCTCGTTGCAGTTCGACAACGAAGGCGTCGATCGACTTCTTCCACAGCTCCTTGTCAGGGCTACCTAGATTGATCAGATACGAATCGTGGGAAATCGGGTGCTTGATACCGAGTTCTTTTAGCGATGAGCGAAATCGCTCGACCTCCGCGTCCGTGATAGGCTTGGCGCGCCACTGATTGTTATTCTTCGTGAACAGCTGCACGCAGTCGCAACCGACTTCGTGCGCAGCCTCAACCGCCTTGTAGTAGCCGCCGGCGATTGACATATGTGCGCCCAGAATTGCCATGCACGAATTGTGAAGACTCTTCGCAAACTTGGGAAGGGAGTACGCTGTGTCCATCGAGAGACTACGCGACGCACGAGGCTTCACACATTTCCCCGGCTGGCTTACAATCTGAATTTTCCTAACTGTCCAGAACACCCAAGAGTATCATGGAACGCACATTTATTCTGTTGAAACCTGACTGTGTCCAACGCCGGCTGATGGGCGATGTCATCGCGCGTTTCGAGTCGAAGGGGCTCAATTTTGTTGCGCTGAAGATGATTCGGATTACCCCGGAGCTGGCTAAGCAGCACTATGCCGAACATGTCGAGAAGGCCTGGTATCCGAACCTCGAAGGTTTCATCACCGGCGGTCCGGTCATCGCGGCCGTTTTGGAAGGCCTGGAAGCGATTCGCGTCGTCCGTGAGATGCTCGGTGCAACCAACGGCCTGAAGGCGGCTCCCGGCACAATTCGCGGCGACTACAGTTCCAGTCAGCAGATGAACCTTGTTCACGGCTCCGACGGCGCGGAATCGGCTGCTCGCGAGATCGCGTTGTACTTCAACGACGACGAGCTGTGCCCGTACGAGCCGACGATTACCCCTTGGATGCGTGCTGCCGACGAAGGCTAGGCAGGGGGCTAGCTCCGCGAGCCGCCCACCTTCAAGGCTTCATCGTCGATAGCTCATACCTTCGAATCTTGCGATCGAGCGTTGAACGTTCGATACCCAGGATTCCCGCCGCGCGGCTCTTGTTCCAGCCGGTGGCGTTGAGCGTGCGGAGGATGTGCTCGCGTTCGATATCCGCCAGTGATTGAGGCTCGTAGCCTTTGTTCAGGCTTGAGGGCTCACCGCCGCCTTCGGTATCGCCCACAGTTTTCAGCCGTGAAAGTACCAGATCTTCGTGATCGACGAATTCACCCGTTGCGAGGACGACGGCTCGCTCGATCACGTTCTTCATCTCGCGAACATTACCGGGCCAGCGGTAGCGTAGCAATTGCTCCATCGCGCGCGGAGTGTAGCCCTGCAGGTTGCGGCCGGTCTCATCGCTGAACTTGCGCAGGAAGAACTCTGCCAGCTCCGGAATATCCTCGGGACGTTTGCGAAGACCGGGTACGACGATTTCTAGCACATGCAGCCGGAAGTACAGGTCGCGACGGAATTTGCCCTCGGCTACGTCCTTTTCCAAATCACGATTGGTGGCCGCAATCACGCGCACGTCGACCTTAATGGCTTGGGCACCGCCCACGCGCTCAAACGGATGACCTTCCAGCACTCGCAAGAACTTTGCTTGGATCGTCGGGCTCATTTCGCCGATTTCGTCCAGCATGAGCGTACCCTTGTCGGCCTGCTCAAATTTCCCGACTTTGCGATCCGTGGCTCCGGTGAAGGCCCCTTTCTCGTGGCCGAAAAGCTCACTCTCCAGCAGTGTTTCCGAAAGGGCGGCGCAGTTCAGGCAAACAAACGGGCCCTTCGCCCGCGGACTCGAGTAATGCACGGCCCGCGCGACAAGTTCCTTGCCGACGCCACTTTCGCCACGAATCAACACGGTCGCGCGGCTGGGGGCGGCGCGGGCGATCTGCTGTGTGACCCGCATCATCACGTCGCTGGAGCCAACAATTTCACTCTCGACGCCCAGTTGTTCACGTAGCTGGACGTTCTCTGTTCGCATTTGGTTGAGGTTTTCAGCCAGCTCTTGGCGCTTGTTCAGATTTTCCAGCGCGACACCGACCGTGTCTGCAACGGCAAGTGTGAATTCCAAGTCCTCGGGATCGGTCGTGCGATCAGTGTCGGTGGTGTAGAGATGCACCAGTCCATAGATCTCACCTGACAAGCGGATCGGGGCGCAGATAACGCTGGTCGCCAAGATCTCGCCGCGACTGTCTCGATTGCCGAGGTTGCTGTCGTCCATAACGTTCCGCGCCATCACGGCTTGGCCGTCACGTAGTACCGTCGAAGTCAGGAACGGCGACACCCGATGATAAGAGTGCGAGCTGTCGCTTCGTGATGCGATCACTTCTAGCTCGTCGCCGTTGCGTTCGCCGTCATCACCGCGTTTCTTGAGCAGGATTGCCCCTGCGTCAACTTGCGTACCTTCGAACAGCCCCGTGAGTGCCTCGTTCGCAAGCGATACCACATCGGTCGATTTCGCCAACTCGAATGCCAAGCGGCAGAGCTGCGCCGCGGCCCGGCCAACTTTCGGGAACGACTCGTCCGATTCCTCCACGGGCGAGGGCGTGTCGAGAAAGCGGCTTTGCTCTTTGCGGTGCGTGATCGTTGTTGGTTCGAACGCCTCGAAGATGCTCTCCGCGTCGGCGGTCTCGGTACCATCGAGCGTGTCGGAGCCATCCACCGGACGCGACGATTTCAGAACGCTACCCGAATCTGGAAATGCCTGCGAAAGATCGTGCACGAATGCCAACTGCGAATTGCCAATCTGCAGGATGTCGCCCGGTTGCAGCAGGTGGTCTGCGGCCAAGCGTTCGCCACTGACCATCGTGCCGTTGCGGCTGTCGAGGTCGCGGAGCTGCCAGGCGCCCTGGGCGAAAAAAATCTCGGCGTGGTTTCGGCTCGCCCGTTCGTCTTTCAGTACCACCGTATTGGTCGGTGCCCGCCCGACGGTCACGGATTCGCCCTGCACTAGACGGACCACGTCCGCCCAGGTCGAGCCGTCTCGAGTTATCAGGTAAGCGTTCAAGGTGAGCTGCCGCGGAGAATCTGAGCTAATAGCCTAGAAAGTAAGGGATTTTTGACGAGCGTGGCTCTCACTACCATCTTATTCGTTTGCTGGCAGCACATTCTAGCCAAAGTGTTGCATAATGATACGATTCTAGCCTGTCCGCCGACCAATTGCCCCTACAATCCTCATAACAATTCTGGCCATTTCGCATGTGGAATTGGCCTTCAATGCTGCTCTGATGCAGCCGGTTCTCGGACGCAAAAGTGTTGAATATCAAGACGTTAGCAACTAGGCTGGGTAGAGAGGCTGAGGGAGTTGCGCGCGTGTGGTTTACACCCGTGTTGTCAGCGTCCCTCCAGGCGCCGGTTCGGACTGCGCCGCTTATCGTGTTCGCTAAATCATTGCTGTTGGCCCGACCCGTGATGGGCGTGGCTGCAACGGGCTGAGGAGAAGAAATCACATGACTCGGGCTTTTTTCGGATCTAGACTGCTTTGTGCGGCGCTGATTGCGACCGTCGCAACCGGCTTCTCTCTCCAGCAATCCACAGCGCAAATCGTCCAACAGGCCGTCGGCGGCGTCGCGATTGATGCCGATGGCGTGTTGCGAGCTACTACTCAAGCCGACGCGGCAGCACTCGCCGAACTGCGTCTCACCGCGATCGACAAAGCACCGGCCGATCTGCAGGCCTGGACTGATCTGCGAGCCGTATCGCTCAAGCAAATCGAAGCGAAGTTGGCCGAATGCGCTGCCGAAGGCAAGGAGATTCCCGAAGCTGTCCGGTACTTGGCCGGCCTGCAACGTGTGCAGTACGTGTTCGTTTATCCCGAAAGCAACGACATCGTGCTCGCCGGTCCTGCCGAAGGTTGGGACCTCGACGAACACGGCAATGCCGTCGGTGCGACGTCGCGCCGACCTGTGTTGCTGCTCGATGATCTCATGGTCGCGCTTCGCACTCGCGAGGCTTCCCGCCTGGAAGCCATCTCCTGCTCGATCGATCCGACCGCCGAAGGCATCCAGCGTCTGCGATCTGCGATGACTCGCGCCAAACGGATAGCCAACTCGACTACGATCCAGTCCCACGCGATCAAGCATAGCTACGAACAGGCACTCGGCCCGCAAACGATTTCCGTCACTGGCGTACCGGCCACGAGCCACTTCGCCCGCACGCTCGTCGCGGCTGACTTCCGCATGAAGCAGCTGGCCATGAACTTTCAGCCGGCCCCGATCGGCGACATGCCAAGCTTCCTGCACTTGATGAAAGCCAACAGCCGCGGCACGAAGAGCATGATGCCGCGCTGGTGGCTCGCTCCCAACTACGAGCCCATGTCGCGTGACGCCGAAGGTCTCGCCTGGGAACTTCGTGGTCCCGGCGTGCAGTGCATGACTGAAGAGGACCACTTTGACGCCGCAGGCAAACGCGTCGCATCCAAGAAGGCCGGCAACGCGGCACAGCGTTGGGCTAAGAACCTTACGGATCGTTACACCGAATTGGCTCAACATGACTCGGCCTTCGGTATGCTTCGCAACGCGATGGACTTGGCCGTGGTGGCAGCTCTGGTCGAGAAGGAAGGCCTGCTCGGCCTGGCCGGCCTCGAACTGCCCAACATGATGCAGACGGCCCCGATCGCCGAATATCACGCACCCACGCAGGTCGACAGCAAAGTGAGCTTCGTCAAGCAAGGTCGCAACTGGGTGGTGAGCGCCTCGGGCGGCGTGCAATTCCTGCCATGGCTGGTAGCCGACAAAGTCGAGCAAAACGACGAAATCGCGTCTGTTCGCAAACAGCTGTCGTCGACTGGCGATCGCTGGTACTGGTAGCGACCGACGCCAATTCTGTAATTCTGTTCATCTACTGAATTTCTCCGCTGGGTTCATGATTCCATGGAGCCGCGTTGGTGAGGAAGCGATCGACCCACTTCCAAACCGACGCGGCCCATTTTGTTTCCGGATGATTTCTTTTTGACGTCGCGGAGGTTTTGAAAGGTAATCGCATTTCATTTACAAAACCCTCGCCGTTACCGATGGGTGCGAATCCGTAAACCGTTATTCAGCCACTGTTTGCGGCATCCTGGCCAGCTGATGGTGGCCGGGTTATGAAAGGTTCGCCGATAGCCACCTTTCAAAATCATCTGGCTTGCCGGCCGCAGGTCGTCGTCTACGCACGGATTTCGATTTGGAAGGCCGTGAAGCAAGCCTTGCAAAATCGTCGGTGGCGCGTCGTCTGAATTCGCGTCCGCGCATGCGACAACCGTCTGGCAGCAGGGCTCCGGATGCGAGCGGTTTCGGAAAGCGTATTCTACCTGAGGCGGTGGCCTAAAAACCACCAACCCAGCAAGAAGCGTTCAAACGCGGCTGGGCATTCATCTCATGCCCAACCGCGCAACGCTGTACGTAATTACTGGCGGACCGGCCATTGGACTAGCGGCAAAGCTTCCGCCGACGCGACAGGCAGCACATAGCTGACGCTACGGCGGTAATCACCGCGGCGGAAGGCTCTGGAACCGGATCGGTAATGCGTAAGTCTGTGGCAGAAATTCTGCCGGCTCCGCCACCCCATTCGACGAATAGTTCGTTGCCGGAAAAATTGGCCGGGTCGGGCTGCACTCTTGGCAGGACACTCGTGATGAACGGTGTTGTTGGTATCCCAAGTCTCATTTCGACGGCGGTAATCTCTAATCCAGCCAGCATCGTTCCCTGGCCGGGCGTAATCGAGCCATCAATCACCGCCGCAGAATCCGGGGGAGGAACGCTGTCGGTCAGAGTGACGTTTCCCGAGTCTTCATGATAGCGGACAACGTTTCCTCCCGGACCGACGCACGCCTGAATCGAGTCGATTGCCGGAAACTCACTGACTATGGGATCCGAATTGGTATCCATTACGTCCGGGTCGAATGTGAATTGAAAAAACAAGACTTCGCCGATCAAGTCCGTGAACTCGGCGCCGCCGGTCGCCGAATCGATGACACCTTCGTACGCAAAGGTGAGAGGCTGAGCATGGCTCAGCGCAGTCCCGTAGTGCATGGCTAAACATAAGAACACCAACGAGCCGCAGGATCTTCCCGCGGATCGACGCACCTCAAGCAGCAGGGTCAACATCACTTGCTCCCCCAAAATAGAGTAAAAAAGGTCAATTCCTCTGTGAGCGCCTCCGGACAAGTCGAATAGTGAGGCGCTAGGAAGAGAAACGCCAACGCCATCCCGACGCGACAGGGATTCTCAAAAAAAAGCGAGAGCGTTGGACAGGTCGCAAGATGCCACCCGATAGGCGGCAAAACAGTCGAGTTGAGCAGCCACTGGCACACGGATAGATACTGAGGGCTGTTCTACCCACGATTGAATCAGCCAACACTACCTTAATGAGAAGGTGCACACCGACGCGCGCAAATCTGGTTGGCATTTTCCTTCACTTTCCAAAGAATCAACTCAGGAAAGTGCAGATGACCTCCCGTCAGGCTCTCGCCTGAATACAAGTAACCGCCTTCTCAGTGCATACAAAAAACACGAGCCAAATTGATTACCAGCTGAGATTCCAAGGGGTCGGAATTGAATTTGACGCAGGTACTGGTTAGATCACTTCCCAATGATTCTAACTAACCTGTAATTTAGATTTCCTTCGTTGACTTCGAAATAGTCAGGTATTTTGTAGATGGCGACAAAAGGGTCCTTGCGTGATGCAGGATGGCCGTCGTCTATCAAATGGACGATTGCACCCGTGAAAGGACCACTGGTGACTCGGACGTTGAGTGAATAGTAAGCCTTGCTTACTTCCTTCTGCTTAACAATTCCTACGATATACATACTGTCATCGTTAATAGGAAGGATGGTTGGCTCTGGGATACTGAAGGCTAATTTGCTTTCTTCTGCCGTCAAATCGAACCCACCAAGATACCAATTTGGAGCGTTTTTATTCTGCATTGCGGTCTGTTTATAAACACAGCCAATCTCTCCATTAATCAAAGTGACATATCCGTTTAGCGTATCAGGAAGTCTTACTTTCGAGCCAGCAACAATCCGAAGATCAATGCTCATGCTGTCTTTCTCTTCTCCCCACACTCGGTCAACTAAGTTTCCTTTTGATTCAACCACATCTTTGAAATGGAGTTTTCCTCCGGCATCTATAAACGGTCCTGCATTAGTTTGTCTTCCAAGCCACATAGCATGTGGGCATTGAGAAATCTGCTTAAGCTCCCCCACATTCTCGGTTGCCTGAACGGTTGGCAATGCGAATCCCATGTACAGCATACCGTTCAATAGCAATTGAATTCTGTACATCCTCGGCCTCCTGGCTAGTTGTCTGTTGCCGTGCCTCGCCGCGCAAAAAAAAACACGGACTAGGGGCCGTGGACGCCCCTAGTATACATGATCTTGGGCTCACAGCTCTGACCATCTTCCGATGTCGCATCAGATCAATCGGCAAACGCTAGTCTCGACCACATCGGATCCACAAGCAGAGGGACTCACCGAGCTTGGAAACTGCCGCTCTCTGGCGGTCTGCCAACTCGCTTTGGCATGGCTCACCAGGTGCTAAGCCTTACGAATCTGGGCGTCGGATTTAGTCCGCGATACGGACAATGAGTGAAGCCCGTCCTGGCACCCTGGATTCGCATAGCGCCGCCTAACGGGCTGTCGTTAGCGATGATCCGCAGAGTACAGGCGATAGACGAACCGCATCGTGGCGAGTTAATCTAAATACCATCGGTTACCTCCTGAACCTCCGTCGCCAGCCGCGAGTCTGCGCTGGCAATGCTCTCACCACCCTGCCCTGCCCAAGATCGCCGTCACCATGCCGTTTCGCTACTCTGCCGTTGGAAAGAAGTTGTCTGCTCGGGTTGGAATTGTGGAGCTGATGGAAGACCTTGGTGAGGCGATGAGCGGTGCCGACGCGGGTACGATGCGGATGCTGGGTGGCGGTAACCCGGCGGCGGTGCCAGAAGCTCAGCACTTGTGGCGTCGCCGGCTGACAGAGATCCTGTCCGATGCTGACGGTTGCGATCGCCTGCTGGTCAACTACGACGGGCCCGCAGGCAGCCCGATCTTTCGCGAGCAACTCGCATCGTGTCTGAAACAAGAGCTTGGCTGGGATGTGTCGGCCAAAAACGTCGCAATAACCTCCGGCGCGCAGACGGCATTTTTCCAGCTTTTCAGCCTGTTTGGCGGACCGGACGAGAACGGCCGGATGCAGAAGATCGTCTTGCCGATCACGCCGGAGTACATCGGCTATGCCGACCAGTTGCTGAATGAGGGCGAATTCTCCGCCCGACGGCCGCGACTTGAGCTGATCGGCGACCACCAATTCAAGTACCACATTGACTTCGACAATCTGGATCTCGCCGAGGACGTCGGCGCGGTCTGCGTGAGTCGGCCTACCAATCCCAGTGGCAACGTGATCAGCGATGACGAGTTGACGCAGCTTCGTGTGCTCGCGCGCCAGCGCAGGGTGCCGCTGATCGTTGACAACGCTTACGGTCAGCCCTTTCCGGGAGCCGTTTTCACCGATGCCTCGCCACCAGCCTGGGACGACAACCTGGTGATGGTGCTCAGCCTCTCGAAGATCGGATTGCCGGGGTTGAGGACTGGGATCGTCGTCGCCAGCGAAGAAATCGTCGATCGAATCGCCGCGATGACGGCCGTGGTTGGGTTGGCGAACAATAACATCGGCCAGGCCGTCGCGGGTGAGTTGCTCGCCAGCGGAGAACTCCTGCAGCTGAGTCGCGAAGTGGTCCGTCCGTTTTACGAGCAGAAGTCGCAGCTTGCACAGAGCATCCTTGCCGCACAATTCGCAGACAGTTTTCCCTACCGCGTACATGCAAGCGAAGGAGCCTTTTTCCTCTGGTTATGGCTACCCGAGTTGCCAATCCCCACCCGCGAGCTTTATGAGCGTCTGAAGCAGCGCAATGTCCTCGTTGTACCCGGCGAGTACTTTTTCTACGGCTTGGAAGACCAGTCGGACTGGCCGCATAGCCGTCAATGCGTCCGTGTAACGTTCTCGCAGTCTGAACAGACCATCACGGAGGGCCTGGCGGAAATGGCCGACGAGTTACGACGTATTCACGAGTCGAGGTGACATACCAACTGGCGCCGACCAAAATTTATGTTGACATCCGGCAACACAATGCCGATGCTACTTGTGCAGTCGGGAAGGACGTTTTCGTCCTGGCCCGGCTTTTTTTACGCGCCACCCGGAACTGGAGGACTGCACGCGTCGATGTATCGTCTGCAAATGCGAGATCGAAGCCGAACGAGTGGAAGCGATCGCTGCCACCAGACTATGTGCGAAGCACGGACGAGAGATTGAGCAATACGGCGGCGAGTTCACGCTCACCGCGGCCCAGGAGCGAACGTCGAAACAGGGCAGCCTGAAGCTGAACTATGGTGGAATCTCGACCGCGCTGAGCCGAAACAACGAGGCGCTGGGTAAGCTTCTTGATGAGTACGAGCGACAACAGTACAGCAATGAATAGCGACGGCTGCCAGGATTGACCCTATGACAGTAAAGTGTTCGGTGTTTATTGCGACTAGCGTGGACGGGTTCATTGCACGACCGGATGGTGATATTGGCTGGCTGGGTGAACCGGATGAGAACGAGGAAGATCATGGCTACGAACGGTTCATGGCCTCGGTAGATCACCTGGTCATGGGTCGCAACACATTCGAAAAGGTACTGTCGTTCGGCATTCCTTGGCCATACGACAAGCCCGTAGTCGTGCTTTCTAGCAAGCCGTTGCAAATTGATGAGGGACTTCGCAAGTCTGTTGAGCAGATGGCAGGGTCGCCTCAGGAGATCCTCGGCCAGCTCGCAAAGCGAGGAGCTCAGCACGTCTACCTCGACGGTGGCGATACGATTCAGCGCTTTCTTCGCGCCGGATTAGTGCAGCGGCTGATCATGACGCGCATCCCGGTGCTGCTCGGGGAAGGGTTGCCGCTATTTGGGACGCTACCACAAGATGTCCGCCTGCGGCATGTTGAAACACAGACGTTCTCAAGAGGACTCGTGCAAACCGAGTACGAGATTGCCCACGACTGAGTGGCGTTGCACTTTTCACGCCTAGCTGTCAGGCGGCTGACTTTGTCCACACCCGCGGCCGCACGACGTCTCTCACTAACCCCAACATCTCCAGCGAGCGGATCGTGATCCAGGTGACGTCGAATTCCCACCATTTGTGGCCGTGGGCGGCGGCGCGTTGGTCGGCGTGGTGGTTGTTGTGCCAGCCTTCGCCGTTGCTCCACAGACCGACCAGCCAGTTGTTGCGGCTGTTGTCGTCGGTGTCGTAGTTCTTGTAGCCCCAGATGTGCGTGAAGGAGTTCACGCTCCAGGTGATGTGCCAGGTCACGACCGTCCGCACGAAGACGCCCCACACAAGTAGGCTCAGCCCGAATTGAACTGCTGCTGCGAGTGTACCGCCCATCGCCAGTGCAGCACCGAAGCCGCCCAAGAAGAACACGGCCATCGATGTGGCGTAGATCCACAGCCAGTTTTCGTTCCTCTCTAGCTTCAAGTAAAACGGATCGCGGAGGATGTCACGCGTGTATTTTTCGTAGTCGTAGACGTTGATGAAATCGCGATTGATAATCATCAGCCAACCGCAGTGTCCCCAGAAAAAGTTCACCAGTGGGCTATGCGGATCGGTGCGATGGTCGGAATGCTTGTGGTGGATGCGATGCATGGCAACCCAGCAGGCGGGGGTATCTTGCATGGTGCAAACCCCGAGCACGGCGAATGTGTGCTCAAGCCATTTGGGGGCGACAAATCCCTGATGCGTCAGCAAACGGTGGTAACACAAGTTGATCCCCAGCGTGCCGAAAATGTAGAGGCCGAGGATGCTCAGTACGACGCCCGTCCAACTGAAGAAGTACGGGAAGAATGCCAAGCATGCGAGCAGATGGATGAACGGGATCCCAATCGCGTAACGCCAACGCACCCGCACTGGATTGACGGTCGTCACGGGCCATTCCAAGTGGCGCATGGCGGGATTGTCTTTGACCGCCTGCTGCATCTCCGCGTCGGTCAGAGGCGGCTCATCCGCTGTTGTGTCTTCGGAAACCGTGTCGGTTGCCATTGGGATCCACCTTTGTTTGATCTTCGTGCGATTTAATCTCAAGCGCGTTGCTGAAGGCGCGAGACAGGGGTAACCGCTTTGGTTAGGCAGGAATAACAGTATACTCATCCTGACAACGAGCCAACAGGCTGAGATATGGTGGGGGGGCTAGATTCTTCTAAAATCTCGCGGAACGAGCGATTCCGCCCATCATCTCAGCGAAACCCGCACATGTGGTGGCCCCGATTGTTGGTATTGGAGAAACTATGCGGCTGCTTGATGTACGACGAGCCGAGTTGCCGGCACTTGCGTGGGCGGCGAGCTGGTTCTTCTGCGTGCTCGCCGCTTACTACACAATCAGGCCGGTGCGCGAGACGTTTGCCTCGAATCTGGACAGTGATCAGAAGGCGAACCTATTCACGCTGACGCTGGTGGTGATGCTGCTGGCAACACCGCTATACGGGTGGATCGTTTCGCGGGTGAGTCGTCGCTGGCTGGTACCAACGGTGTACAGTTTCTTCATCGCAAACCTGCTGGTGTTTCGTTACTTGCTTCAGGGCGAGACCACTGAGTTATGGGTTTCGGGTGCTTTTTTCGTCTGGATCAGTGTCTTCAACTTGTTCGTCGTCACGCTGTTTTGGGGCACCGTGGTTGATTTGTTCAGCGGCGAACAAGGCAAACGGCTGTTCGGATTGGTTTTTGGTGCCGGAACGCTGGGGCAGCTGGCGAGCTCCTGGGGCGTGCAATCATTCGTCGATCAACTTGGTGTCGCGAATCTCCTCTGGGTGAGCGTTGCGCTACTGGCCCTGTCGATCGGGTGCTCGTGGCAACTCAGAAGCCAATGGAAGCAAACGACGGAGCCGTCCCGCTCGAGTGGCACAACCTGGGCGGAAATTTGGCAGGGAGTCGTCGCGGTGGTGCGTTCGCCTTATCTACGCGGGATCGCGCTGTTTATCCTGACTGCCAGTTTCTGCGCGACGATCGTGTACTTCCAAATGACCGAAGCAGTGGGTCAGCAGCTTGAAACTGACTCCGAGAAAACAAGCTGGTTTGCCAAAGTGAATGCCGCGCAGGCGATCGTCACGCTGTTGATGCAGACCGTCGTTGTGGGTTGGCTGCTGCGCCGCATCGGCGTCGGGCGCACACTAGCTCTCGTGCCGCTGGTTTTCCTGGTAGGTTTCACCTGGCTTGCCATGTCACCCAGTCTGCTGACGCTCGGCGTGTTTCAAGTCGCGCTGCGCTCGGCGTCGTTCTCGCTGGGAAATCCAGCGCTAGAGGTGCTGTTCACTGCGGTAAAACCGGAGCAGAAGTACCGCGCCAAGGCCTTCATCGATACCGTCGGAAAACGTACCGGCGACGTATTAGGAGGGCGAGGTTACGCGCTGTTGGCATTGCTGGGATGGTCAGCATCGACAATGTCGTTGGCAGTGCTGCCAATCGCGCTAGGGGTGATCGGGCTGTGCCTCATCCTTGGCTCCGCGCATCAACAGGCTACCGCCATGGCGAAGATCAACGAAGCGAATCGAACGTAAGCCGCTTGCCAGCACCGGAAATGCCTCGTCGACGTAGCCAGCATCTGCGAGGCCCTTTAAGTCGCAATCATCGGTAGGAAGACTGGATTTCATAAGCACGAGCTCCGCGGCGTCGAGCACCTCCGCCAGACGAGCAGCTATCGAGTCACTCGTCACCCGCCAGCCGATCGGCAACTGCCGGCCGCGGGATGCTGGTTCCTGATCGCGAAGCCAGTGAGCAGAATCAAACACAACGCAAGCTGGCTGGACTGGACGATGACGCAGATCGAGGATGTCATCTGTAAGTGAAGTATTTGCCAGCGAAGAGTAAAGCAATCTTGCTGTGACCGACATGAGATCGATGCAAATCCAATGGGCGGCTTCCTGGTCGATTGGATGCGTGTCGTGCCAACGTCGCACCTCATCGACGAGTGGCCCACCACCCGCGATCAGTACTGAGGACGCCGGCGATTGATTTGCCAACCATTCCTTGATGCGGTCAGCCAGATCGGGCAAATCGAAGAGGCTGCCGCCAAGCTTGACGATTTGTAGAGGCGGGTGACTCACGATTGCACTCTCTCTCGGGCCAATACTGCCAACGCGTGAGCACAAGCAGCGCGGCTGATTTCGGCTCCAAGCCGGTCCGTCAACGAGACGACCTCGCATGACCATCCCAGCCGTTTAACGAGTTGGCGGGCCAAAAACTCACCTTCGCCACTGAGGATCACTTTCGATGGCTCATTTCGGACGACCTCAGATGCGGCAAGTAGTTCGATTTGGCTGCGCCAGACGATGGCAGCTGCCTCGACGGCTTCCGCCCATGAGAACATCGTCGTGTCGGCGCAGATCGAGCGGGCAAGCCGCGCGTGTGCATGCGCCTGGGTGCAAGGCCGTCCGTCCGTCGAGCAGTAGCTGTCGGGTTCTTCCGGCATGTATCCGAGTATGACATAAGCATCATGGGTAGTGGCGAATAGTTCTTGCGCGACGGCGCACGAGTTGCCTCGCCAGGGCAGTTCCGAAACCAGTGCACAGATCGGGCTCCGTTTAACGCCCGTGTAGACAAGACTTCCCTCTGCCAGACGCTCGGGATCCGTTTGTCCAACAGTATGCGGGATTCCTTGATCGAGCGGTATGAGGTCGCAAGTTGTGGAGCCAATATCGATCAACAGCGCCGGTACCTCTGTGCAAAACCGACCTGCATAGCTGGCCAAGACGTGCCAATTACTGGCCGCGGCAAGCAAGGGTTCTTTCCTCGCAGCGTCGACCGTCACCAACCCGCCATCGCACAGGTAGACCGCGATGTTTCGACTCCCAGCGGCCTGGGCGACTGCCTTAAGAATCGCTACTACGCCCGCAGCCTTTGTTGCAAAGCAATCGGCGAGTTCGCCCGTCATTGTGACTGCCAGTGACCCTGCGGGCGGTGCTTTCGTAAGCAATTCGGAGAGCGCCGAGGCCAGTTCTGTCGGACGTTTCCAGAGTGGAAATGCGAGAGACTCTGCGTACCCGCACCCGTCGGCGATCTTGATATTGGCCCCGCCAATGTCGAGTCCCAGCCAGTTCATGCTTAACTCACTGGTTGGAGGATCGTCCCATCGGCGGAGAACTCCAGCGGATCGGTCTTAAACTCCGGACTGACAGCATGGCCGGAGAAGTTGTCGAGCAGCGCGCGGGCGAGGTTGTCTTTGGTCGCGGCTCGCAGTCCGACGTACGACGTGGTCACACGAGGGTTGACTTCGATGACAAAGTCCTCCGAGCCATCGCCAGCTTTGCCGAGTACCAGGTCGATGCCTACGTAGCCGAGCGCGGGTGGCAGTGCGTCCATCGCGCGTCCAGCCAATGCGTTGGCTCGGCTCGCGAGCGCTGGCTCGCGCAATAATGCGCCGCCGAGATAAGTGAACCGTCCATCATTGCTGAGATGCTGCCGGCACGGTTGCAGATGCGTACGATGCGTTGGGCCGCACAGCATGGCAACACTCGCGGCGATGCCGGGGCAGTATTGCTCCAGTCGGCGGGGCCAGGGGTAGGGAGGCGGTTCGTCCTGAGAGCTGGCGACCAGCAATGTGTGCTGGGATCCCGCACCGCATACCGGCTTCAGCACCGCCGGATATGCGACATCGGCAGGAAGCTTCTCCACGTCGGCCGCGAGCGACACCGCTCTAGGCGACGGAACGTCTGCTGCCGCCAGTCGGGCCGCGGCTTGATCTTTGTTCCCGGTCAAGGTCACAAACTCGTGGGAAGATGCCAGAACCTCCCCACCGCCTCGACGCGCGTGTCGCAACGTCTCGGTGAGAATCTCATCGAACTCGGGTGCAATAATCAAAGTATGATCGGCTTCCGCTGCCAATCGTTCAATCTCATCTTGGCGGTGCGTTGAAGAGTGAATCTCCACCACCTCGCACCCTGGTAGCGCCAGATCGTCGAGCCGCATATCACGCAGCACGGTGACCTTCGCACCTGCGATGCGAGAGAAGTCACTCGCCAGGGCCGTCAGCATCGCGGTGCCCTCGGCAAGCAGTGATGCCGGCAACGGGCTGGGCTCCTCGACGAGTCCGCCGCCGGTAATCCACTCGTAAAGAAAGATGTGCATAATAGCGGTCAGCTCGCAGCAGTCAGCTATCAGCCCATGCGAACTAGAAGATTCCGAGCTGGTCTTTGGCGTCCTCGGTCATGCGATCGGGCGTCCAGGGCGGGTCCATCACGAGTTTGACGTCGACTTCGCCGACTTCTTCCAGCCTGCCGACGAAGTCTTTCGACTGACCGAGCAGTTGCGGGCCCGCCGGACACGCAGGGCTGGTCATGGTCATTTCGACGTCGACATTCGATTTGCCTTCCTTGTTCTCCTCAATCTTGATCTCGTAGATCAAGCCCAGATCCACGATGTTGACGAACAACTCGGGATCGATCACCTGCTTGAGTGCTTCGCGAACTTTGTCTTCGGCAATGGGCATAACACTACTCCTCGTTGAGACGAACAAGAACCTGATCGCCGTCGACTTTCACTTCGTGAGCGACCGTCGGCTTTGTTGCGGGCATCGTTTTGGCCGCCCCCGAACTAACGTCGAACTTCGCACCGTGCCGTGGACAAGCAATTGTACCGTCCTGACCGTCAACAGGTCCATCACTGAGCGGCCCCCCGTCGTGGGTGCACACGTCGTCCAACGCGTAGAAATGCCCAGCCGCGTGAATCAAGACCAGCAGCCGATCCTCGACCTCAATCAACATTGAGTCTGGATCCTGCAGCTCTGACGTTTTCGCGACAGCAACGAAGTCAGACATAGAATACTTTCGTGCGAAGCACCGTCTTGAGTCTACAGATCGCGAACGCGTTGCCCAATCGCCTCACCGAGCGCTTCGCGAACACTCTCGATGGTGATTCGATCAAACACCTGCTGGAAGAAGCCTGTGACAATCATTCTCACAGCCTCCTGACGTGTGTAGCCACGCGTCATGGCATAGAACAACTGCTGGTCGTCGACTCGGCCCGACGTGCTGCCATGGGTACAACGAACGTCGTCGGCTTCGATTTCCAGGCCGGGAATCGAGTCCGCCCGTGCCGTCGTGGCGAGCATGAGATTGTCGTTACGCTGATAAGCGTTGGTTCGCTGGGCGCCTTCGTCGACTTTGATCATGCCACGCCAAACGGTCCGCGATACGTCTTGCAGAGCGGCTTTATACAGCAAATCGCTTGTGCAGAATTCCGCCTGATGGTGCTGATGTGTATTGTAACACAAATGTTGCTTGCCCTGAGTGAACATGACGCCGTTCACCTGGGCTTCTGCGTCCTTGCCGGTGAGCGCGACGTGCTGGTTCACCTTGGCAAGACGGCTGCCCAGAGCACCGATCGTCCACTGCAATCCTGCCGACTGGGCGACGTGGCCCATCTGGTGAGCGAAGTGCCAGACTCCGCTGCCCCAGTTCTGCAAATTGACGTAACGCAGCCGTGCATCCTTCTCGACAATCAGTTCGATTGAGCCGCAGTGCAGTCCTCCAGCTTCTGTACTAGTACTGGCGGTTTCGGAAAGCAAGGTTGCCTCCGCACCTTCCTCCAGGATCACCAACGTTTTCGTCAGGTCGACGCCGCCGTCCGTCATCGTCGACAGCGAGTGCAGCGGCTGCTCGACGCGAGTCTTCTTGGGGACATATAGTACGGTCCCGCCGCTGAACATCGCCGCATTCAGTGCGGAGAACTTGTCGTAATGCGGATCGACCAGCTTTCGCTCGATGTAGGGACGCAGCAGATCGCCGTGTTCGCTGATGACTTTATCAAAGCTGCCGAAGACGATGCCACGATCAGCGAGTTCTGCAGACAGCTCGCTCTCAACGCTAAGGCCATCGACCGACGAACAGCTTCCGCCCAGATCGACGCCTTCGGCCAGCAATGCTCGCGGCGACTCGATCTCGGACAACTCACTCGCTGGCGAGTAGCGGCCTAGCTTGAACAGGCGGATATCCGTCCGCATCCATTCTTCGTCTTTATTCGTCGGCAGACTTAGTTCGTTGAACCGAGCCCAAGCGGAAGCACGCAAATCGTTGAGCCAGCCTGGCTCGTCGCGTGCCGCTAGAAAGGCATCGAAGGTTTCCTGGGAAAATCCGGCCGGAGCCAAAGTGCTACTCATCTGATTCAGTGTTCGTAGGGAGGCTTGCTTGTAAATAGGAAGTGCGGAGTGATAGACCTGCAGGCGGATTAACCCACGCTGCCTTCCATTTGCAGTTCGATGAGACGATTCATCTCGACCGCGTACTCCATCGGCAGCTCTTTGATCAGCGGCTCGATGAAGCCGCTAACGATCATCGAACTTGCCTCGGCTTCGGTTAAGCCGCGACTCATGAGGTAGAACAACTGCTCCTCGCCGATCCGCGAAACGCTCGCTTCGTGTTCGATTTGAACGTCTTGCTCCTCAACCTCGATGTAGGGGTAGGTATCGCTACGGCTATCTGAGTCAAGAATCAGCGCGTCGCACACGACGTTGCTTTTGCAATCGGTCGCGTTGTCTTCGACTTTGCACAGACCGCGGTAGCTGCTGCGTCCGCCGTTCTTGCTGATGCTCTTAGAGATAATCCGGCTTTTGGTATTGGGGGCACAGTGGACAACTTTGGCCCCGGCATCTTGGTGTTGGCCCTTCGACGAAAATGCGATCGAGAGGATCTCGCCACGTGCACCAGGCTCCATCATGTAAACCGCCGGGTACTTCATCGTGAGCTGGCTACCAAGGTTGCCGTCGACCCACTCCATCAGAGCGTTCTCGTAGGCCATCGCACGCTTGGTCACGAGGTTGTAGATATTATTGGCCCAGTTCTGGATCGTCGTGTAACGGCAACGACCGTTCTTCTTGACCATCACCTCGACGACTGCCGAGTGCAGGCTCTCGGTCGTATACATCGGAGCGGTGCAACCTTCGACGTAGTGCACTTCGGCACCTTCGTCGACGATGATCAGAGTCCGCTCGAACTGACCCATTTGCTCCGCGTTAATCCGGAAGTACGCCTGCAACGGAAAGTCGATCTTGACGCCTGGCGGCACGTAAATAAAGGAACCGCCCGACCAGACCGCCGAGTTGAGCGCGGCAAATTTGTTGTCCGTCGAAGGTATGATCTTCCCGAAGTACTCACGTAGCAGTTCAGGGTGCTCCTTCACGGCGGTGTCGGTATCGGTGAAGATTACGCCCTTATTGCCCAGATCTTCCTGCAGCGAACCGTAAACGACCTCGCTCTCGAACTGAGCCTTTACGCCGGCGAGGTACTTCTTCTCGGCCTCAGGAATTCCGAGCTTGTCGAACGTATCCTTAATTTCTTGGGGCACATCGTCCCACGTCTTTCCCTGTTCGCTGGTCGGCTTCAGGTAGTAGTAGATGTCTTGGAAGTCGATATTGATCGCGCCGCCCCACTTGGGCATCGGCTTCGACTCGAAAATGCGATAGGCCTCCAGGCGGAAGTCGCGCATCCAACCTGGCTCGCCCTTCATCTCCGAGATCTGAGCGACGATCTCTTCGTTGATCCCGCGCTCGGCCTTGAAAACGTCAGTTGTCGGCGTGACGAAATCGTACTTGTTGATTTCGCCAATTGCTTCGTTCTCAGGAATATTTTGGTCGGGAACGCTTTGGGTTATGTCCGTTGCCATCGATCACTTCCTCGTTAGTGTGCTAGTGCCTCTGTTTCGGCCATCTCTTCTTCCGCCGCCGCCGCTTCCGGATACGCAGCGCGAATCCTTTCGTAACCTTCCGTGTACAGCTCTTGGGCCAACTCCACTCCGCCTGTCTCGACGAGCTTGCCGCCGAGCATCACGTGGGTGAAGTCCGGAACATTCTGATCGAGCAACTTATCGTGGTGCGTAATGATCAGAATTCCCATCTCCGCGCCACCGATTTCCGCGATGGACTGACTTGCAAGCTTTACGGCATCGACGTCCAAGCCGCTGTCGGTCTCATCCAGGATGGCGAACTTGGGTCGCAGCATCGCCAGTTGCAGAATTTCGGCACGTTTCATCTCGCCGCCAGAGAATCCGTCGTTGACGTATCGGCGGGCAAACTCCACGTCCATCTTGAGCTGTTCCATCTTGTCTTTCAATTCCTTGCGGAACTGCCGCATGGGAATCAGCTCTTCGCCTTCCTTGCGCTCGGGGTTGCGAACGTTGGTGGTCGCGTGCCGCAGGAAGTCGGCCATCTTCACGCCAGGGATCGCCATCGGACGTTGAAACGCCATGAAGATGCCGGCTCGGGAACGCTCTGTCGCATCCATCTCGAGCACGTCCTCGCCGTTCAATTCGATCTTACCTCCCGTGACCTCGTAGTTGGGATGCCCCATGATGGCATTCCCGAGCGTACTCTTGCCCGAACCGTTGGGACCCATGAGAGCATGCGTTTCGCCGCGATTAATCGTGAGGTTCACACCACGAAGAATTGGCTTGCCCTCAACGGCAACATGCAAATCGGTGATTTTCAAAGTTTCGGACATGGAAGGCAACTTCTAGAATTAGGTGGGTGAGATGTGACAGAACGGCGATTCGGCGAATCGCTCTAACAGTATGCAGTGAACAAACACTAGCCCGTGATCTTTTGATGATCGAAGACTAGATCGTTGTCATCGGGGGCAGTTACATAACCGCTGTGGTGTGGCAAAGGCAACTCATCTTCAAGCTTTCGCCCCATCTGCGCCGCACCGGCGGTGCCAGTGCTCTTGGCGATCTTGTGCCCCTTGATTTTGTCTTGAATTCGCATCAGACCTTCGAGCAAAGACTCAGGACGTGGCGGGCAACCTGGTACATAAACGTCTACGGGAACAACGAGGTCGACTCCCTTGACAACGTGGTATCCATATTTGAAGTAAGGTCCGCCACCGACGGTGCACGCACCCATGGCGATGACAAACTTCGGATCGGGCATCAAGTTGTATAGCCGCCGGACGCGGCTGGCCATTTTGTAGGTGACCGTACCAGCGACGATCATCAAGTCGGCCTGCCGCGGAGTCGCACGGAAGGCGCCGGCCCCGAACCGATCGAGGTCGTAACGACTTGCTCCGGCCGCCATCATTTCGATGGCACAACAGGCCAGTCCGAAAGTCATTGGCCAGATACTCGACTGGCGTGCCCAGTTGATTGCCTGTTCAACAGTCGTCGTGACGACGTTCTCTTCGAATCGTCCTTCGATCCAAGGTTGGCTCATAACAGCGTCCTATTTCTCAAAAATCACTTCTATTGATGGGTCTAAACCGAAAGAAGCTATCAAGCGTAACATGCGGCTCAAGTGGTGCCTAGGTGTAGTAATCAGCCCGAAGTCGCCCTCGGCATCGCGCTAATGCTCCATCGTCGCGACTGTCGTGGGGGCAACGCTTGACTCAAATGTGCAACAGTTTTCGCCGTCGAGACGACAGCCGCTAAGGCGGACCCGCTCGCCCAATAATTCGGTAAACAACATCTTCTCCATCGAACATACTGTTCGGTCTTGTTCAGCGAGGTCTGGGTAGGGGCACGCGAGGGCGGTTAGAACTGGCAGTTGCCCGTCGGCTGAGGTGGTCACCTCGAACGGCACGTCACGGTCAGCCATCAAGCCGACCACGGACTCCATACGCTCCTGCAAGTCATGACCGGAGACCTTGTCGCGGTACACATCAGCCATTCGGCTCACAATCCGCTGCAGCAATCCGTGGCGAACATCGGGATCTTCGACTGCCCGCACCTCCGTCCACAGTACCTGCGCCAGATCTTCACAATTGTTGCCACCGTGTTTCGCACCTTCCCGGGTCAGCGAATAGCGGTGTGTTGGCCGACCGCGTCCGGCCACCTCGGCCTCTCGAGCTACCAGACCCTGCTCCATCAAACGCGTCAGTCGCTGCCTTATTGCGGTAGCCGTCACGCCCGCGAAGTCGACCAGCTCAGTGATCGTGCTTGGCCCCTGACGACGCAAAAAGTCGACGACCGTGCGGTCTGACATGGTGTCGGAGTCGGTTTTTGCCTTATTTGCCGGCATGATGCTCGTGTCAAAGTCAGTAAAAGTCGGTAACTGCAGGTATCATAGCAACCTCCCGATTAAAGACAACTGTTGGTTTGAAAAATAGATTTCGAAACCTGCGAAAAGACGTAACCTGTTGACACTGAAGGATTTATCGGATAGAAGAACCGCCCAGGAAGGCGTGTGCTCAATTTCAACACGCGCAGATTCAACAATGGCAGCACCACGGGGACCGGGACCACAACGGACCGCCTCAGCAGATCGGAAAGCTCCGCATGTCTCAGAATAAGAATCCCGGAGGTGAACAGTGGGCATCCAGAATAGGCGTGATTCTGGCAGTCGCTGGTTCCGCGGTTGGCCTTGGGAACTTTCTGCGTTTTCCTGGCCAGGCAGCCCAAAACGGTGGCGGCGCTTTTTTACTCCCTTACTTCATCTCGTTGCTCGTGCTCGGAATTCCCCTGTGTTGGGCCGAGTGGACGATGGGACGCTACGGAGGCCTGAACGGCTTCCACTCCGCTCCTGGAATATTCAGCACGCTTTGGAAGAATCGACTGTCCAAGTATTTTGGCTGCATCGCGTTGCTGATTCCGCTGGTGATTTACATGTATTACGTTCTCCTGGAATCATGGTGTTTGGGGTACGCGATCAGCTATCTCAACGGCGATCTCATGAAGGGTAGCGACGCCGATGCGTACAGTCAGTATTTCTCAGATTTCACCGGGCAAAGCGAGAACGGTGCGTTGCTGCAACCTTCGGGACGGTGGCAATTAGGGCTCCTGCTGTGCACATTCCTCTTCAATTTTGCGCTCATTTACCGCGGCGTGAGCAAAGGCATCGAAACATTCTGCCGTATCGCAATGCCCATTATGGTTGTCTTGGCTCTCGTCGTACTTGTGCGAGTGCTCACCCTAGGCACTCCTGATCCGTCAAAGCCGGAACAGTCCGTCCTTGGTGGCCTGGGCTTTATGTGGAACCCAAATTACGAGGCGCTTCAGAATCCACAAACATGGTTAGCGGCGTCGTCGCAGATATTCTTCAGCCTTTCGGTTGGTTTTGGTGTGATCATTAATTATGCGAGCTACCTCAAACGCAATGATGACGTGGTTCTGTCGGGGCTGACCTCCAGTAGCATGAATGAGTTTTTTGAAGTCTGCCTTGGCGGTCTGATCACGCTGCCCGCTGCCTTCATTTTTCTCGGCGCATCCGCTGGAGAGCAAGGCACCTTCGGTCTGGGATTTGTCTCGCTGCCGAACGTGTTTGCCGTCATGCCGGGAGGCCGATTCTTCGGCTTTCTCTGGTTCTTCATGTTGTTCATTGCTGCGATCACCAGCAGCGTTTCCATGTTGCAGCCGGTAATTGCGTTTCTGGAGGAGGGTTTCGGCCTACGCCGACATGCATCCGCTGCATTGCTGGGGCTGATTTCAGCCCTCGGATGCGGTTTCGTTTTGAACTTCTCTGAGAACCTGTTGGCACTGGATACTTTTGACTTCTGGGTTGGCACTGTGCTGATATTTCTGCTGGCCCTTGTGCAGGCGGTGATTTACGGCTGGATATTTGGCATCGAGAAGGGTGAAGAAGAAGCGCATGTTGGCGCACACTTGCGAATACCAACTGTGGTCCAATACCTTCTCAAGTACGTTGTTCCGCTGTATTTGACTGGGATATTTGCGATGTTTTGCTACAACAATGTGCTCAGCAGCAGCAAGGAAATTGCACTCGTTGAAGCTGCTATCGCGGACTCGCTCAATGACGAAAACGCGCAGGCACAGCTGCAGGTCGCCTTTCCAGACTATGTCAAGGATTCCTACTCGACGATGCAGAGTCCTACCGAAGAGAAGAGTTGGCAGATTAAGGACGAAGATGAATTATTGAAGTTCTTCATCGCTAAGAAAGAAGATGGAAAGCTGGCCCTATTTGAACACGTGCCTGGCTACCTTGAGAAGATTAGGACCGACCAAGTGGTATTCTCGTCCGTGCTATTCATCTCGCTCGTGTTTGGCTTTCTACTATTGATGGTCCATATCGCAGGCAGACGGTGGGAAGCACAGGGACGGATTTCGTACGAATCCTGAATGCCTTGGGTACTCTCGGTAGTAGTGAGATTTAGTTAGACAAACAATACTGCAGAGGCAATACACATGGAACGCGGCGGCTGGATTGTTATGGTACTGTCGGTGAGTATCGTGTTGGCCCTACTCGGGTATTGCCTGAGCAAGGTGATGGGATTGCCTCCCGTGGAAGTTGAGGACATCAAGGGCCCGCTTGAAATCGATACCGGAGATACAGAGTACTCTGACTAGAGGTTGTTCACAGGTATCGACTTCCCGCATAAAAAAGAGCCAGTCAGTTTATCTGACTGGCTCGCTGTATTGAACAAACCTTGCAAACGTCTGACTACCGTCGACGCCGTGCAGTCGCGATGCACACTATCGAAACGCCCATCAGTCCGAGCGTCGCTGGCTCAGGGATAATGTCTGGGTCAGGAATCAGTTCGTACTGCGACGACTGGCTGAGGAACAGAGCTCGAAATGCACCGCTATCGGCAGTAATCGTGAACATGTCACCATTGCTAATCACGGCGGGCGGAACGAACGTCAAGCTCGACGTGTCGTCTCCCACGGTGGATCCCGCGCCCAAACCGGAGTACGTGAAGGTGTCAGTACCCGATGAGAACGCGGCCAGCGCGATGGAACTCAAGGAGGATTCGTAGGATCCTTGGTCGACCATGAACGGAAATGGCGGAATGCCGATCACCGAGAATGAGATATCGTCATAGGTGACTTTGATCGATTCGCCTGGGTCAATCTGAGAGTTGACCACTCCCAGTTCGACGCCTGCAGCTTGATTGTTCACAATCAAACCTGCGGGGCTGCCACCTGCGTCGAAACCTTCGACGGTGAGTGTGTAGTCCACCTTAACGAGCCCGTCGTCGTACGAAAGGGTGTTGGTGTGAGAAGTGTCTCCCTGGGTGAACCCGTTCGTGAAGAACGCAGGGAAGCCTTGGAGATCAGGGGTCAGGCCCAAACCGACACGAGCCTCAAGTGTTTGAATGTTCGCCGCTTGGGTAGTCGGTAGTAAAAGAGCCGATGCCACCATGGCAGTGGCTGTGAATATCGTCTTCATTAGTGACAGATCCTTCGTAGCAAGATTAATGAAATAACGAGCAACTTATACAATCAATCAATTAACCTGTGATGATGATGCAGTGGCAGATCTCCGAAGGTGATATTACAAGGTGGTGCCCAACCGCGAGTTGAAATCTGCTTCTTCCCGACTCGACGGTCCATTGGGATTGTCTCCCAGTATTCGGAGCGTGTCAAAGGTTTTGCGAGTACAACTTGCGCTGTATTTCGATGAAGCTGGCTTGAAAACCCTAGAGCCTAGCGAGCGCGAAATCAACTAGAGGAATTTGGTAATTTAAGCAATTTGCGACACCTGAATAGCTTGCGTCATTCTTTCAAGACAAAAAAAAGAGCTGACCCGTTGTTGGGCCAGCTCTTAGCAAGCTTCTATTTTGTTAAGCGTCTTGTTAGCGGACGCGTCGTTTCGTGGCTAGAACTACCGTGGAAAGCGCTAGCAAGCCGATCGTTGCCGGCTCGGGGATGACCTTGTAATTGCCCGATCCGCTGATGTAGAGGGCACGGAAGGCTCCACTGTCCGCGGTGATGGTGAACATGTCGCCATTGGAGAGCGAGTAGTTCGGGAGGAAGGACAGTTGATCGGTGTCGTCGCCAACGGTCGAGCCCGCTCCCACGCCGCTGTACGTGTAGGTGTCCGTGCCCGCGTCGAAAGCGGCGAACCGGATTGAGCTAAGCAAGGCGGAAAACGAACTAGGATCAACGAACCCCATCGGCGGGGCGCCGATCGTGGAGAAACTGATGTCGTCGTATGTGACCTTAATCGATTCGCCCGGATCGATTTGATTGTTGACGACACCAAACTCAACACCCGTGGCTGAGTTGTTCACAATCAGGCCAGCGGGAGCACCACCGGCATCGAAGGCCTCGATCGTCAGTGTCAGATCGACTTGAACGACGCCATCGTTGAAAGAAATTGTGTCTGTGTGAGAAGTGTCTCCCTGGGTAAACCCGTTCGCGAAGAAACCCGGGAAACCCTGAGCGTCTGGCGTCAGACCAAGACCGATTCTGGTTTCGATTGATTCCATGGTCATTGCCTGAACGCTTGTCGCTAAGCAGAGTGTTGCGATCAGTGTTGCACCTAGTCTAAAAGAAATCATGAGTACTATGTCCTTGTCAGCAATGGATGCCAGTCAATGAAGTTGCAAGTCAAGAATGGATGTCAATAACAGCGATGAACTCCGCCAACTTACTCCCGTCCCTGGATGTCGCAGGCGGCATTTCGCGATTCCGCAATCTCCACCCACTTTACGAAGATTATCCATACAACCAGACCAATAGTCAAAGGATTTGTTTTCCAAAAGTCGCCATTTCCTGCTATTGACCCAAATTATCAAAGCGATAATTTCCGAGGGCCACTGGTGGCGAGACGCGGAGCGTAAATTTGCTCAACGCTGGGGCTTTTACCCAGGGAAAAAATGATCAACGACCGAGAAAAACTGCTCGGAAGTCTCGATAGTGGCGACGTGCTTGCGGAATTCGCGGGCTCCAGGGCGTCCCTGGGCGTAGCAGCAGGCATATTTTCTCATCAGAACGGCACCCTTTTCCTCCCCAAACCGCTCACGTACCAGCTGAAAATGGTGCAGCAGCAGGAGCCGCTCCTCCTCCAGGCTAGGGTCCGGAGGGACTGGTTCGCCGCGGACCGCAGCACACGCTTGGGCGAACAGCCATGGCTTGTTGAGCGACGCGCGGGCGATCATGACACCGTCGACATCGTAGTGCCGGAACGCATCGACCACCCGCTCCGCCGAGTCGAGATCACCGTTGCCGATGAGCGGAATCGCATTGAGGTACGGTTTGATTGCCGAAATTCGGTCCCAATCGGCGCTCCCTCGAAACATGTCCGCTGCCGTCCGACCATGCACCGTGAGTGCGGCCGCGCCCGCGCCCTCCACCACCTGGGCAATGTCGATCGCGTTAATCTGATCGCGCGTGCAGCCGAGTCGAATCTTCGCCGTTACCGGTGTTGGAGCGCAGGCCGCTACCACGTGCTCAATGATCTGTCCCATCCGCTCCGGCTGACTCAGCAGATACGAACCACTATGGGCCTTCTGCGTCACTTGCCGCACCGGGCAGCCGAAGTTGATATCGACCACGCTCACCTGATATTCGCTTGCCAGGCGTGCGCCGACTTTGGCCATCGTCTCGGGCTGATTGTCCCAGATCTGCACGGCCAGCGGTCGAGCTTCCTCTCGCACACCCCACAACCGATCGGGATGCTCCGCCTCGTGTTCGTCCAGCCAGACGAACCCACGCGCGTTGACCATCTCGGTTGCCAACAACCCCGCTCCACCAAACTCACGCACGATCTGCCGAAAGGCGTAGTTGGTGAACCCGGCCATCGGTGCCTGCAAGATCGGCGGATCGATCTTCAGCGGACCGATAAGGAACGGCTGAGCAATCGGTTTCGCCTCGCTCGGCGATGACGCTGGAGTTTGTTCGACGGTGGACATAGCGATATTCTATCGACCAACAAGCTCGCGTACTAACCGACGAGTCATTCCGTCGTGCCCTCCGGCTTCACTAGGATTGAACGCTCATCCCCTGGGCTGTCCGCCGGAACGCGCAGTGTCTTGCTTCGTCCATTGTCGCTGAAGGTGCGGGGAGGATAGCTCTGCGAACTGGTCGATTCCTGGGCACTCGCACGCCGGATCGCACCCTCCTGCCAACCGTCCTCGGTTTGGATCAGCATCGCCACCAGCCGCACGGTGCCAACGTCCTGAGGGACAGCCAGATCGGTGTATCGAGCGATGTCCGCGTTGTATCGATAAGCCGCGTCGACGAACGCGCGTCGTTGCAGCGCCAGCTGCTCGTACGCCTTCAATAGCAACGTGGCTGCTCCCTGGGCGCTGCGCCGCTGACCAATTTGCGAGTGCCACTGGAGTGCTTCGGTCGCCTCGCTGGCAAATTCCGTCAGTTGCTGGTGACGAAGTGGCAACAACTGGGCCAGCTGTTGCGCTTCTCGCGAGGTGCGTCCACGAAAGATGCGTTCGTACTTCGTCTCGTAGGAGCCACAGTGCGGCAAATCGCTGGGTAGCGGCAACGGACTTTCGCTGCTGAGTCCACAAGCCTTATGCAAACGCAGCTGCGCTACTTTCACGGCACTGCTAGCAACCTGCTTGCGTGCGGCAATGTCCGCCTGCGCATCGTCCCAGGCCTGGCCCGCTTGCAACAGTCCGTTGCGCTGAGAGCGAACGTCGATCTCTTCGCGCACGATCAGGTAGTAGTTCGAAACCGCCTCGGAAAGTTCCCAATACAACT